>JBAIYK010000030.1:0-2185 GCA_037915935.1 Solirubrobacterales bacterium
CGCTCGCGGCGGGCCCGCCGCAACCGGTCGCCTGGCTCGCCCCCGCGATCCGCCGCGTCGCGCAGCGGCGCGACCCGCGCCTCGCCGCGGAGCTCGTGCTCGAGCTGCTGCCCGCCCAGGCGCTCGCCGTCGAGGGGTCGCTGCGCTACGTCGCGAGGATCGCCGAGCTCGGCAGCTACGAGGTCTCGCTTACGAGCGGCCGCGGATCGGTGCGCGAGCTCGCGGGCGGCACGCCGAGCGAGCACCCGGAGCTCGTGCTCGAAGGCCCCGCGGCCGCGTTCGCCGAGGTCGCCGGCGGCGGCGCGAAGCTCTCGAGCTGGCGCCCGCCCGCGGGCCTGCGGGTGCGTGGCAGGCGCCGGCACGTGCGGCGGCTGTTCGCCGCGCGCAGGGCGCCGCTCGTGCTCGCGGAGCTGCAGCTCGCGGAGGTGACGGTCTGGCCCGGCCTGCTGCTGCTCGCGCTCGCGGAGGCGATCGATCCCGCCTGGACCGCCGAGCACTCCTTCACGGTCGCCTTCGCGATCGAGGGGCAGCAGAGCGCGGTGCTGCGGGTGCAGGCGTTGCGCGGCAGGCCGCTCGCGGTCACGCGCGCGCGCTCGACGGACGCCCCCGGACGCGGCGACTGCGAGCCGGACCTCAGTCCGCAGACGGTCGTGCGCTGCAGCGAGCGCGGCTTCGCGCGCATGCTGAGCGGCGTCGAGCTCGGCGGCGAGACGATCGCGCTGCAGGGCGATCGAGAGCCGCTGCAGACGCTGCTCGCATGGACCGACGAGGTCCAGGGCGTCCGCCGCTTCGGCGCCTAGTATCCGTGCGGTGAGCACCCCCGCCTGCGCCCATCTCCACGTCCACTCCGAGTACTCGCTGCTCGACGGGGCGTGCAAGATCGAGGCGCTCGCCGCGCGCGCCGCCGAGTTCGACCAGCCCGCGCTCGCGCTCACCGACCACGGCGTGATGAACGGCATGGTCGAGCTCTACAAAGCCTGTAAGAAGCACGACATCAAGCCGATCTTCGGCTGCGAGGTCTACCTCGTCGACGCGCCGACCGAGACCCACCCGCCCCACACGCCCGGGCAGGGGGGCGGCGTGACCGAAGCCCGCCCACCCCGCTCGCCCAGGGTCGAGCGCAACCACCTCACGTTGCTCGCCTCCTCGCAGGCCGGCTACCGCAACCTCGTGCGCCTCACCTCCGCCGGCTTCCTGCAAGGGCTGCACCGGGGCAAGCCGACCGTGACGCTCGAGCAGATCGCGGGCCACGCCGAAGGCCTGATCGCGCTGACGGGCTGCCTCGCCTCCCGCTTCTGCCAGCGCCTCGCAGAAGATCGTCCACAGGACGCGCGCGCGCACGTGCAGGAGCTGATCGGCGTGGTCGGGAAAGAGAACGTCTACTTCGAGATCCAGAAGAACGGCCTCGCCCAGCAGGAGAAGTGCAACGAGGGGATCGTGAGGATCGCGCGCGAGCTCGGCGGATCGCTCGTCGGCACCGGCGACGTCCACTACCTGCGCCGCGAGGACTACGACCACCACACCGCGCTGCTGTGCGTGCAGACGAAGAGCACGATCGCCCAGCCGAAGATGACCCTCGACACGAACGAGTTCTACCTGCGCGACAACGCCGAGATGGCGGCCGCGTTCGCGCAGTGGCCGGAGGCGATCGCGAGCACGCTCGAGATCGCAGAGCGCTGCGAGGTCGAGCTCGAGCTCGGCGGCCAGCTGATCCCGCGCTTCCCGACTCCCGAGGGCGTCTCCGAGCGCGAGCACCTGCGCGCGCTCGTGATGGGCGGCCTGCGCGATCGCTACGGCGATCCGCCGGGCGCGGAGGCGATCGAGCGCGCGGAGATGGAGCTCGGCGTGATCGACAGGATGGGCTTCAACGCCTACTTCCTGATCGTCTGGGACTTCGTGAAGTTCGCGAAGGAGAACGGGATCGCGGTCGGCCCCGGCCGCGGCTCGGCCGCCGGCTCGATCGTCGCCTACTGCCTGCAGATCACCGACGTCGACCCGCTGCGCTACGACCTGCTCTTCGAGCGCTTCCTCAACCCCGAGCGCGTCTCGATGCCGGACATCGACATCGACTTCTCCGTGCGCGGGCGTGAGCGCGTGATGCGCTACGTGACCGAGAAGTACGGGCGCGAGTCGGTCGCCCAGATCGTCACGTTCGGCAAGATGTTCCCGCGCGCGGCCACGCGCG
>JBAIYK010000038.1:0-35495 GCA_037915935.1 Solirubrobacterales bacterium
CCGGACGCTCGCAGCCGCCCGGTCAGCGCCCGCGCCTCCGGCCGCAGCCTGTCGCTCATCAGGATCGCGCCGGCGAGGCGGCCGTCCACGCCGATCAGCACCTCCGCGCGGCCGTCGTCCGGCGCGCGCTCGAGATCCGCGGAGAACGCCTCCCGCAGCCCGTTCTCGCTCATCCAGGCCGCGCTGCCGAGCACGACCGCGTGCCCCTCGACCGTGCCGCGGATGCCTTCGCCCGCGCGCTCGCGCACCTCATCGGCCGCGGCGAGCGGCAGGCGCCGGCGCCGCGCCTCGGCCACGATCGCCGCAGCGATCACATGACCGGAGAGCTGGTCGAGCGAGGCCGCAAGCCGCAGCAGCTCGCTCTCGGACAGGCCGTCGAAGCTCCCGATCTCCGCGATCCCGGGCGTGCCGAGCGTCAGCGTGCCGGTCTTGTCGAGCAGCACGGTGCGCGCCTGCCCGAGGCGCTCGATCGCCGCGCCGTCCTTCACGATGATGCCCCTGCTCGCGGCGCGCGAGAGCCCACCCATGAACGCGATCGGGGCGGCGAGGATCAGCGGGCAGGGCGTCGCGACGACGAGCACCGCGAGCGCCCTCACCGGGTCTCCGCCGATCGCCCAGGCCGCCCCCGCGATCGTCAGCGTCACCGGCAGGAAGAGCGCTGCGTAGCGGTCGGCCATCCGCACGAACGGCGCGCGGCGGCGCTGCGCCTCCTGCACGAGCCGCACGAGCGCGGCGTAGGCGCTGTCCGCGGCGCGCTCGCTCGCGCGCAGCTCGAAGGCGTCGCCCGCGTTCGCGGTCCCGCTGCGGATCGTCTCGCCGCGGGAGTAGGTGGCGGGCAGCGGCTCGCCCGTCAGGCTCGACTCGTCGATCACCGCGCGCTCGCTCCCGATCGCGCCGTCGGTCGGCACCACCTCGCCCGCGCGCACGAGCAGCAGATCGCCGACCTGCACCTCCTCGACGTCCACCTGCTGCCAGCCCTCTGCGCTCCTGCGGGTCGCGACCCGCGGCGCGCGCTGGATCAACGCGGTCAGCTCGTGCTCGGCGCGCGCGGACGCGAACGCCTCGAGCGCGTTGCCGCCCGCGAGCATCAGAGTTATCACCGCGCCGGCGAGGTACTCGCCGAGCGCGAGCGCGCCCGCCATCGCGAGCAGCGCGATCACGTCGACGCCGATGTCTCCGCGCATCAGCGCGCGCAGCACCGACCAACTCAGCGGCAGCAGCATCGTCGCGACGGTCACCCCCCACACGGCTTCGCCGGCGGCGCGCAGGCCGAGCGCCCACAGCAGCGCGCCGATCGCGATCCCGGCGAGCGCCGCGGCCGGCGCAAGCAGCAGGCGCGCGCGCCGCGACATCGCTAGGTCGCGAGCTGCGCGCGCCTTGCGAGGTAGTTGCGCAGGTGGCGCCCGGCGACCTTCTCGTGCAACGGCAGGGCGCTCGCCAGCGGGATCGCCGGCGAGTCGCGATGCGCCGCGTTCGGGGCGCCGTCCGCGGCGAGCCGAGCGCGCAGCGCGAGCGGCAGCTCGCCGCCGAGCAGCTGCGCCTGCAGCAGGCGACCAGGCTCGACCGCCGGCGGGATCGAGACGGGCACGCCCTCCTGCGCCGCGATCACGCGCGCGATCACGTCAGCCTGCTGCGCGGCGAGGCCGCCCTGCTTCACCGGGAAGGCGGTCATGTCACCCGCCGCGTAGACGTCGGTCAGGCCCTCGACGCGCCCTTCGGAGTCGACCGGCACGAAGCCCCACCAGCGGCTCGGCACGCCGGTCAGCTGCGGCCCGCGCAGCTGCGGCACGGCGACGACGCGGTCGGCGGGCACGGCGCCGCCGAAGTGCAGCTGCAGCGCGCCGTCGTGGCCGACGCTCGCCGGGACCGAGCCGCCGAGGAAGCGCACTCCCCGGTCCTCGAGCAGGCGACGGACGGCGCGCGCAGCCTGCTCGCCGAAGAGCTCGAGCGGCGCCGCTTCGGGGCTCACGAGGCTGACTTCGACCTCGAGGCCGTGCTCAGATGCGTCGGCCGCGGTCAGCATCGCGAGCTCGAACAGCGGCA
Source organism: Solirubrobacterales bacterium (assembly GCA_037915935.1). Lineage (GTDB taxonomy): Bacteria > Actinomycetota > Thermoleophilia > Solirubrobacterales > Solirubrobacteraceae > Palsa-744. Next base: position 2,044 of record JBAIYK010000038.1, read on the forward strand.
GCGGCCACGTGCAGCCGGAGGGAACCGCGAACACGATCCGCCACAGCGCGCCGGCACGCATCTCATCCAGCAGCTCGCGCATGTGCGGCACGTCGCGCTGGTCGCGGAAGGTGAGCGCGCCGGGGATCGCGACGCGCGCGCGGGCGCCGAGCGCGAGGATCAATGAGTCGTAGCGCACGTTCACGCCGGAGGCGAGCCGCACGCTGCCGTCGCCTGGCGCGACCGCCTCGAGCCGATCGCGACGGAACTGCGCGCCCGCATCGGCGGCGATCTCGGCGAGGCTGTAGCTGTGCTCTGCCTCCGCGCTCGCCTCGAAGGGCTCGAGCGTCGCGGCCGGCCGGAACGCGAAGCGGTCGCTCGCGGAGATCAGCGTCACCTCGACGCGCTCCTCCAGCAGCGCGCGCAAGGCGAGCAGCGCCTCGATCGCGGCGAAGCCGCCGCCGGCGATCACGACCCTCCGCGGGCCGGAGGCGCCTCTCAGCGGATTCAGAAAGCGGCCGACGTTGCGCATACCGTGCATCAGCGTCACCGATATTCGAGAAGCCGCCATCTGGGCGATTCCGCCGATCCTCGGCGGATAACCACTGAGTGCCGACATCCACGCCCATGTTGTCGTATCAATTGACAGATCGCCTAGATTTGTCTAGCGTGGCTGCGGCGGGTCGACCGGCGCCCGCCGATCGCCCGCCTTCGCAGACGACCGGGGCACACGACCGAGGAGACCGAATCAGATGAGCAGCGTCGATGCAGAGCCTGCCCTGGCACGCGCAGCAGCGCCTGCCGCGGAGCCCACCTGGCGCGACAGCAAGCGCTACGCCTGGCTGCTCGGCCTCATCGTGCCGCTGCTGCCATTCATCGCCTGGGGCCTCGTGCACGCGACCGGCAGCGCGTTCTTCTGGTTCGTCGGGCCGCTGCTCGTCTTCGGCCTCTTCCCTGTCATCGACCTGCTTCGCGGCACCGACCCGAGCAATCCGCCTGATGACGTCATCAGGTGGCTCGAGCAGGACCGCTACTACCGCTGGTGCACGTACGCGTTCCTGCCGTTCCAGTACGCGGGACTCGTCTTCGCCTGCTGGCTGTGGACGCATGGCGGCCTCTCGACGCTCGACTCGATCGGGCTTGCGCTCACCGTCTCGATGGTCAGCGGGATCGCGATCAACACCGCCCACGAGCTCGGGCACAAGCGCGCGAGCCTCGAGCGCTGGCTCAGCAAGGTCGCGCTCGCCCAGAGCGGCTACGGCCACTTCTACATGGAGCACAACCGCGGCCATCACGTGCGCGTCGCGACGCCCGAGGATCCCGCGAGCGCGCGCCTCGGCGAGAGCTTCTACGCCTTCCTGCCCCGCACCGTCGCCGGCAGCCTCGCCTCCGCATGGCGCCTCGAGCGCGTGCGCCTTCACCGCTGCGGCAGACGATCGCTCAGCGTCCACAACGACATCCTGCAGGCTTGGGCGATGACGGTCGCGCTCTTCGCCGGCCTCACGATCGCGTTCGGCGCCGTCGTGCTGCCGTTCCTCGTCGTCCAGGCGGCGATCGGCTTCTGCCTGCTCGAGGTCGTCAACTACCTCGAGCACTACGGCCTGCTGCGACAGCGGCGCGAGGACGGCCGCTACGAGCGCACCCGGCCAGAGCACAGCTGGAACTCGAACAACGTCGCCTCGAACCTCCTGCTCTACCACCTCCAGCGCCACTCCGACCACCACGCGAACCCGACGCGCCGCTACCAGGCGCTGCGCCACGTCGAAGAGGCGCCGCAGCTGCCGACCGGCTATGCGGGGATGATCATCCTCGCGGTGATCCCGCCGCTGTGGAGGCGCGTCATGGACCATCGCGTGCTCGACCACTACGAGGGCGACGTCACGAGAGCGAACATCTCCCCTCGAGCCCGTCGGCGGATGCTCGCGCGCTACGGCGGCCCCGCGCTCGCGAGGGCGGAGCGGACGGGATGAGCGCGAGGCGCGGGGCCGGCGGGACGAGCGCCGCGGCGCCCGCCGCAAGCGCGGAGCGGGCAAGATGAGTCGCTGGATCTGCCCCTCCTGCGGCTACGTCTACGACGAGGCTCGCGGCGACGCGCACGAGGGCTTCCCGGCAGGCACCTCCTGGGAGGAGGTCCCTGACGACTGGCCCTGCCCGGACTGCGGCGTGCGCGACAAGGTCGACTTCCAGCCGGCCGGCGAGCGGTCGGCGTGAGCGCGCCGCAGACCCTGCCCTACCGTGAGGCCCTGCCGCAGGCCCTCCCCTACCGCGAGGCGCAGCGCCGGCTGCTGCGGCAGACGCTGCTCGACGCCGCCCGCGGCCTGCTCTGTCAGCGGCCCTGGGCGCAGATCACGATGGCCGAGATTGCAAGCCGCGCGGGCGTCAGCCGCCAAACCCTCTACAACGAGCTCGGCGGCAGGGATCAGTTCGCGCAGGCGTTCGTGCTCAGGGAGGCGGAGCGCTTCATCGAGACCGTCGAAGCCGCGATCGAGCGGCACCTCGACGATCCGGCCGCGGCGCTTCAGGCCGCGCTCCACGCCTTCCTCAGCAGCGCGAGCGAGGACCCGCTCATCGCGATGCTGCTCGAAGACGACGGCACCGGCGGGATGCTGCCGCTGCTCACGACCCGCAGCGGGCCGGTGCTCGACTGGGCGCGGCAGAGGATCGCCGACGCGATCGGAAGCGGCTGGGCGGACGTCGCCGAGCGGGACGCGACCCTGCTCGCGGAGACGATCGTGCGGCTCGCGATCAGCTACGTCACGGTGCCGATCGGCTCGCCGAAGCAGGCGGTGCAAGACGCCGTCAGGCTGCTTCAGCCTTTCATCGAGCGCGCGATCCTCGCCACCCCCCGGTAGGCTCGCAACTCTGCGGCCGCGCCGCCGTCTCTGCGGGCGCGCCGCCACGTCTCCGAGGAGGGATCGCCAGATGGACTTCGAGCACTCGCCGCGCACGCAGGAGCTGCTGCAGCGCCTTCACGCCTTCATCGAGGAGGAGGTGCTGCCGCGCGAGGAGCCCTACCACCGCGAGCTGCTCTCGCGCGAGGACCCGTGGGTCGTGCTGCCCGTCATCGAGGAGCTGAAGGGCAAGGCGAAGGAACGGGGCCTCTGGAACCTGTTCCTGCCCGACGAGACGCACGGCGCGGGGCTGTGCAACGTCGAGTACGCGCCGCTCGCCGAGCGGCTCGGGCGCTCGATCATCGCGAGCGAGGTCTGCAACTGCAACGCCCCTGACACGGGCAACATCGAGGTGCTCTTCCACTTCGGCTCAGAGGAGCAGAAGCAGCGCTGGCTGATGCCGCTGCTCGCCGGCGAGATCAGGTCCGCCTTCTGCATGACAGAGCCGCAGGTCGCCTCCTCGGATGCGACGAACATGCAGGCGACCGCGAGGGTCGAGGGCGACGAGGTCGTGCTCGACGGGCGCAAGTGGTGGAGCAGCGGGATCGGGCATCCGAGGTGCGAGGCGCTCATCTTCATGGGCCTCACCGACCCGGAGGCCGACCGCTACCGCCAGCACTCGATGGTGCTCGTGCCGCGGGACACGCCGGGCGTAAAGGTCGAGCGGATGCTGCCGACGATGGGCTTCCTCGACGCGCCGGGTGGGCACGGCGAAGTGTCGTTCACAGACGTGCGCCTGCCCGCCTCGGCGATCATCGGCGGCCCCGGGCAGGCGTTCGCGATCGCGCAGGCGCGCCTTGGCCCTGGGCGCATCCACCACTGCATGCGCCTCATCGGGCTCGCGGAGATGGCGCTCTCGCTCACCTGCAGGAGGGCGACCGAGCGCGTCGCGTTCGGCAAGCCGCTCGCCAACCTCGGCGGCAACAGGGAGCGGATCGCCGACGCGCGGATCGCGATCGACAGGGCGCGCCTGCACGTCCTGCACGCCGCCTGGCTGCTCGACCAGACCCCGACCGATCAGCCTCCCTCCCCGGCCGCGTTCGCGGCGGTCTCCCAGATCAAGGTCGCGACGCCGAACATGGCCCAGGAGGTCGTCGACCTAGCGATCCAGCTGCACGGAGGGGGCGGCCTCTCCGACGACTTCCCGCTCGGCGCCGCCTGGACGATGGCGCGCGCTCTGCGCCTCGCCGACGGCCCCGACGAGGTCCACCGCGGCGTCATAGCCCGCCTCGAGCTCGCCGCGTACGGCAAGGGGAAGTGGGCGGGGGGTTGAGCGGGCGAGAGAAGCCATCCCGCGGATGTCGGCGCGGTCTGCCGGCCAAGATGAGATGCTGTGCAAGCTCGAAGGGTCTGCTACGGCATCGGAGACATTCGTGGAAACTGCTATTCCGTAGTCAGGGCATCTCATGCGCCAGAGTGGCGCTCTAAACATGGGGGTATACGATTCGCGTACGTAGGCAATTTGGCTGGCATCACGAAGGGATCTCCAGCATTTGGCGCATTGAGTCGATGATGCGGCCGGACCAACGAAGGAACCCGCGAACAAAGAGCGAGGGAGGCGAGAAATGACAAAGCACAAGGTAGCGATAGCCGGCGAGCGCAAGCCGTCTTCGACGGCTTCGCACAAGCCGGCTCCTCTTGTCGCCCCACGAACTACCGCGAAGGACGTCGAGCAGAACACCTACACGGCAGAGCGCTCAAAGCAGCTCCGAGAGGGAAATCTCGCCTCCCGCTGAACGGCCTCTATCTAGGCCTCGAACTCGCCGTCGAATTCGGTTCCTCCCTCTGCCCAACCTGGCCTACTCGGACCAGTTAGCCATCTGCGCCTGATCCACTCGGCAGCTGAGCGTGTGACGGCAAGCATCTGCGTGCGTCCGCCGCAGCCGGGGACGAGTCCAGGCGCGAGGGCCGTTCCATCGCTGAACCGCTGCATATCAATCGTTGTACGGACGAGGAACGACGTCATGTCGACCGCATCTTGCAGCGTAACCGGGAGCAGGAGCACGTACTCCAGCCGTTTGAGCGAATCGATCGTCGCTTGATCGAAGCTGATTTCTGCGGCTGCCAGGGCGTTCCAGTCGACGCCCTTGATGAGCCTGCCAATCACGTCTACCTGTCCTCGCCAGAGCATTCCGCTCTCCATCGTGTTGAGCCTTGTCTGGTTGACAGTTGGGCCAGGGATCCCGATCTCCCAGGCATGCCCGATGCCGAGGGCGTCATACCCGGCAACGATGAAGCCTAGCTCCCATCCTTCATCGTGATCTGCTTCGTACGCCGCTGCGTAGCGCTCGTTGAAGAAGTTGGCAAGCTTTCTCGTGAACTGCTCGACATCGGAACAGTCCTCGTCCTCCTCAGTCGTAGCAATGAACTCGTCCATGAGCCCGTTGATGGTCCGCGGACCGATTGACGCCAACCCGTACGTTGCGACGCCAAAGCCTCCGAGATCGAAGACCTTCTCCGCGGCATCGGTGCTGATTCGGTGGCGCTGACCGAAGCTGAGGGTCGTGCGGCTATCTGCTCCCAACACGATGCCATCCGGCGATGCTACGGCTACGACGATTGTCACTGTCAGACCCTCCTCGACTCGGGAGTGGTTGCACGCCGGCAAACTTCTCTGGGGACCCTGCCGACGTCGAAGCTAGAGCAACTTCATCGTTCCACGGGAACCGGATGGATTTATGGCGGGGGCCGCCAGATCCCCATCCGACGGCCCCCGGCACGCTCTTGCTTCCGACAGCAACACCAGACAAGCTGCCAGATGCTCCGGACGGCGTGATGAACTCGTGGCAGTCTGCGTGCAGCTACGCGCAGACTGCCTGGCCATCGCACTCGCCCCTCACCGAGACCCCACCGCCTGCCCCACCTCCTGCCTCCTCCGCCGCCCAGGCCACCCCCACCCCCGCTGGATCGCAACGAACCACACCAGGCCGGCGACGAAGAGCAGGATCGCGACGAAGAAGTTCAGCCGGAAGCCGAGGATATGGTGAGAGGGGTCGATCCGCAGCAGCTCCTCGCCGACGCGCGCGAGCGAGTAGCCGGAGACGTAGAGCGCGAACAGCCCCGGCGGCTTGATCTCGCGCCGCTTGCCGAGCAGCACGAGGCCGCCCGCGAGCAGCAGGTTCCAGAGAATCTCGTAGAGGAACGTCGGCTGGAAGGTCGCGTAGCCCGCGTATGCGACCGGCCGATGCTCACGTGAGATTTCGAGCGCCCACGGCAGCTTGCTCGGCAGCCCGAACAGCTCCTGGTTGAAGTAGTTGCCGATCCTGCCGATCGCCTGGGCGACGAGCAGCCCGGGCGCGCCCGCGTCCATGAAGCGTGCGACGTCCGCGCCGTGTCTTCGCACGCGCCAGAGCCCGACGATCACGCCGAGCGTGATGCCGCCCCAGATCCCGAGCCCGCCCTTCCAGATTGCAAACGGCCCCCACCAGTGCGGCGGCACTTCGTTCCAGCTCGTCGCGAGGAAGTAGAGCCGCCCGCCGATCAGCCCCGCCGGGAACCCCCACAGCGCGACGTCGTAGACGAGCTCGCGGCTGCCGCCGATCGCCTCCCAGCGGCGCGCGGTGACGAGGATCGCGCCCGCGACCGCGAAGACGTAGGCGAGCCCGTAGGCGTGGATGAAGAGCGGCCCGATGTGGAAGCCGTTCTGCGGCGGGCTCGGGATGAACGCCGGCAAGGTCTGGACGACCGCCCGCGGGCTGGGGAGGAACGCTGGCAAGCTCGCGATCGAGGCAGCAGACACCGAGGGATATATTCGCAGCGGTGGACGACCCGCGCTGGAGCCAAGTCGACGGCTACGTGACGCAGACGCTGATCGGGCGCGACGAGGCGCTGCAGCGCGCGCTGCTCGCAGCGCAGGAGGCGCAGCTGCCCCCGATCGCTGTCACCGCGCCGCAGGGAAAGCTGCTGCAGCTGATCGCGAAGATCCATCGCGCGCGCCGGATCCTCGAGCTTGGCACGCTCGGCGGCTACAGCACGATCTGGCTCGCGCGGGCGCTGCCAGAGGACGGCCAGCTAATCAGTCTCGAGGTCGACGAGCGCTGCGTGCAGACAGCGCAGGCGAGCATCGCAGCGGCCGGCCTCGCCGACCGCGTCGAGGTGCTGCTCGGCCCTGGCGTGGAGACCCTAGAGCGGCTGCACGCCGAAGGCGTAGAGCCCTTCGATCTCGTCTTCATCGACGCGGACAAGCAGACGACGCCGGAGTACTTCCAGTGGGCGCTGAAGCTCACGCGCCCCGGAGCCGTCATCGTCACAGACAACGTCGTCCGCGCCGGCGAGCTCGCCGACCCGCACAGCACCGACCCGCGCGTGCAGGGGATGCGCCGCTTCCACGAGTTGCTCGCCGCCGAGCAACGCGCGAGCGCGACGACGATCCAGACCGTCGGCGAGAAGGGCTACGACGGCTTCACGCTCGTGCTGCTCGACGCAGAGCCGGAGCGGCCGGCGGAGGTGGAACAGCGAGCGCGAACGGAGCAGGCGACGGCGCAGCGATGACTTCCAGCCCTACGCACAGTCTGAAAGGTGGAAGGCAGGAGCCCTCGCAGGCACCGTCCCCAGGCCGCAGATCGAAAGCATGAGGTGAAACCATGACCAACCACACCGTAGGCACCCGCGATGAGTGGGACGCCGCCAGCAAGGCGCTGCAGGAGCGCGAGGCTCGAGCCGCCGAGCTCGAGCGAGAGCTCGCAGAGCAGCGGCGGGCACTGCCCTGGGTGCCTGTCGAGAAGCAGTACACGTTCGAAACGGACGCGGGCCCCAAGACGCTCGCGCAGCTGTTCGACGGGCGCTCGCAGCTGCTCGCCTACAACCTCATGTTCGGCCCCGACTACGAGGCCGCCTGCCCCGGTTGTACGGGGCTCGCGGACCACCTCGACGCCGCGCTCGTGCACCTAGAGCACAACGACGTCACGCTGATCGCGATCTCGCGGGCGCCGCTCGTCAAGCTGCAGGCCTACAAGCGGCGCATGGGCTGGCGGTTCCCCTGGGTCTCCTCCAACGGCAGCGACTACGCCTTCGACTTCGGCTTCGCCGCCACCGAGGAGCAGAAGCAGACGGGCGAGCTCGCGAAGATGATCGCCGAACCACCCGACTTCCTCAGGGAGTGGGCGGTGTCAGTCGGCACCGACATCCCGTCGGGCATCACCGAGGGTCCGGGCTTCATCGCGTTCGCGCTGCAGGACGGGGTCGTCTACCACACCTACTCCCGCCACACGACTGGCGGGGCGTTCGCCCCCTACCACTACCAGCTGCTCGACCAGACGCCGCACGGCCGCGGCGACGAGCTCAAAGCCGTTCGCCACGACGAATACGAGCACGCCTGAGCGCGATGTCGGCGACCGTCCTGCCCATATCGGAGCGCGCCGAGCTCGCGGCGGCGTTCGCGGCCACGCGCGCAAGGCCGCGCGTCGCCCTCACGCTGCTCGCCGCCGCCGGCCTCGCCTGGTGGTCGACGACTGCGCGGATGGCCGGAATGGATGCCGGCCCGGGCACGAGCCTCGGCTCCTTCGGCTGGTTCATCGGCGCGTGGGCGGTCATGATGGCGGCGATGATGCTGCCGTCGCTCACGCCGACGGCCGCGCTGCACGCGTCCGGAGCCGGTCGCCGCTCGCTGCGCGAGGCGGCGCTGTTCGCGGGCGGCTACCTGCTCGTCTGGAGCGTCGCAGGGGCGATCGCCTATGCGCTGTTCGCGCTCGGCAAGGGCCTGCTCGCCGCGCAGCTCGCCTGGCACGCGGGCGGGCGCCCGCTCGCCGCCGCCGTGCTCGCGCTCGCCGCGCTCTACGAGCTGTCCCCCGCCAAGCGCGCCTGCCTCACGAGGTGCAGAAGTCCGCGGCTGTCCCTACGGGCAAGACGCCTATGGGGCAACGACGCCTCCCAATCGAAGCGCTTCCTCGGGAGACGATCGGAGGACGTGCTCGCCACCCTGTCGATGGGCATGCGCAACGGCTGCTGGTGCCTCGGCTGTTCCTCGGCGCTCGCTGATGGCGGCGCTGTTCGCGCTCGGCGTCATGAGCGTCGCCTGGATGTCGCTGATCGCGCTGCTTGTAAGCGCCCAGAAGCTGCTGCCCGCGCGCGGGCTCGCGGTGATCGCGACCGCCGCGCTGCTGCTCGCGCTCGCGATCGGGGTGTTCCTCGCTCCGCACGAGGTGCCAGGTCTCGCCGTGCCACCGCATGCCGTCCACGCGATGAAGGCGATGGCCTAGCCGCATCTACCATAGAGCACGCAGTTAGTCACACCCGCTCCAGCGCCGGCCGCCCCGCAAGGCGCGCCGCCGCCTTCACCGCTTCGGTCAACGTCTTCAGGTCGTAGGCGCCGTGGTGGCGGCGGCCGTTCACGAAGAACGAGGGCGTGCCTGAGACCCCGCTCGCGTCGGCGCTCGAGACGTCCTCGCTCACGCGCGGTTTGTAGGCGCGGCTGTGCAGCTCCTCGTCGAAGCGCTGTAGGTCGAGGCCCAGCTGCTCCGCGTAGTCGCGGACGTCCCGCGGGCGCAGGTCCCCCTGGTGCTCGAAGAGCAGATCGTGCATCTCCCAGAAGCGGCCCTGGGCGCCCGCCGCCTCGGCGGCCTCCGCCGCGAGCTGGGCGAAGGGGTGCACGTCGGTCAAGGGCAGGTGCCGGAAGACGTAGCGCAGCTCGTCGCCCTCCGTCGCGAGCAGCTCCCTGATCGCGCTCTCCGCCCGACCGCAGTAGGGGCATTCGAAGTCCGCGTACTCCACGAGCGTAACCGGCGCCTCGTGGGCGCCGCGGACGTGGTCGCGCTCGGGATCGACGTCGTCGGAGAGGTCGACCAGCTGCTCCGCGGTGCGCTGCAGCTGGCGCACGCGCACGTGCGCGGGCAGCCGCGCCGTCGCCCTGAAGATCGTCCAGGCGAGCAGCGGCGAGAGCAGCACCGCCGCCAGCAGCCCCAGCTGCGCCTGTGCGAGCAGGCTCGGCCCGAACGCCCTGGTCGCGATCAGCAGCGAGACCGTGAAGCCCACGCCCGCCACGGCGCCCGTGCCCGCGAGCCCCGGCCAGGTCACGGTCATCCTCCCGCCGCCGAGCCCGCGGCGGCTGCCGAGCCAGGAGGCGGACAGGATGCCGAGCGGCTTGCCGAGCAGGTAGGCGAGCAGGACGCCGATGCTCACCGCAGAGCCCGCCGCGACGCTCAGCAGGTGCCCGTTCAGACTTACGCCCATGTTCGCGAGCGCGAACAGCGGCACCACGAGGAAGCCCGACCACGGGTGCAGGCGGTGCTGGAGCTGCTCGTTCGGCGAGATCGCCTCGCCCAGCCCGCGCTGGGCGCTGCGCGCGAGCTCGGGGGTCGGCTGCTCCCTGAAGGCGCGCGCAAGCTCGATCGCGCGCTCCAGGTCGCCGCGAGAGGGCGGGTACGCGCTCGTCACCAGGCCGATCGCGAGCCCCGCGATCACCGGGTCGATGCCCGACTGAAACATCGCCAGCCAGATCCCGATCGCCACGGCCACCGACGCGGGCCCGCGGCCGACGCGCAGGTAGCGCAGCGCGATCAGGACCACGAACAGCCCGAGGGCGACCGCCAACGCGACCAGGGAGACCTCGCGCGAGTAGGCGAAGGCGATCACCGCGAGCCCGGCGAGATCGTCGATTACGACGAGCGTCAGCAGGAACACCCGCAGCCGCGCCGCGCCGCGCGGGCCGACGAGCGCCAGCGCGCCGAGCGCGAGCGCGGTGTCGGTCGACATCGCTATCCCCCACCCTTTCGCGCCCTCGCCGCCCGCGTTCAACGCGAGATAGACGCCGACCGCCGCGAGGACCCCGCCCGCCGCCGCGAGCACAGGGATCGCGATCCGCCGCCGCTCGCGCAGCTCGCCGAGCGCCAGCTCGCGCTTCGCCTCCAGGCCGACGACGAGGAAGAACAGCGTCATCAGACCTTCGTTCACCCAGGTGCGCAGGTCGGCGGAGAGCACGTGGCCGCCGAGCCGAACGGAGAGCGTCGTGTGCCAGAAGGACTCGTAGGAGCCGGAGGGCAGGTTCGCCCAGATCAAAGCCGCAACGGCCGCGGCGACGAGCATCGCCGCGCCGCCCGTCTCGGTCGAGAGGAAGTCGCGCACGGGCGCGCCGAGATTGCGCGCCCAGGCGGTGCGCTCTGGACGGGACGCGGCGTCGGCTGCCATCGCGCCTCAGTATTGCCGGATATCGTTCCGCGCCTCATCGCCTACCACCCGCCCCAACAGATCCTCACCGCATACGCCGACGTGCTCGTCAACTTCGCGCTCGGCGGCGGCAGCGGCATCTCGCAGGGCGACGTCGTCAGGGTCGCCGCCCCTGAGGTCGCGAAGCCGCTCTACGTCGAGCTGCGCAGGGCAGTGCTCAGGGCGGGCGGCCACCCGATCGGCCACTACCTGCCGAGCGACGACGCTCAGTTCAACGTCTCGCGCGACTTCTACGAGCTCGCCAGCGAGGAGCAGATCGACTTCTTCCCCGATACGTACATGAGGGGCCTCGTCGACCAGATCGACCACCAGGTCTCGATCCTCGCCGATGCTGACATGCACTCGCTCGAGGGCGTCGACCCGTCGAAGATCATGCGCTCCGGCAGGGCGATGAAGCCCTGGATCGACTGGCGCACCGAGAAGGAGAACGAAGGCCGCTTCACCTGGACGCTCGCGCTCTACGGCACGCCCGCGATGGCCGTCGAGGCGAAGCTCTCAGAGCAGGAGTACTGGGAGCAGATCATCAACGCCTGCTTCCTCGACGAGCCGGACCCGATCGCGCGCTGGAAGCAGGTCAGCGGCCAGATAAACGACTACGTGCAGCGCCTCAACGCGCTTCACATCGACAGGCTCCACGTGCGCGGGCAGGACGCCGACCTCACGATCACGCTCGGCGAGGCCCGCCAATGGGTCGGCGGCAGCGGCAGGAACATCCCCAGCTTCGAGATCTTCACGAGCCCCGACTGGCGCGGCACGGAGGGCTGGATCGCGTTCGACCAGCCGCTCTACCGCTACGGCAACCTCATCACGGGCGTCAGGCTCGAGTTCGAAGACGGACGCGTCGTCGAGGCGAGCGCTCAGAGCAACGAGAACGTCCTCACGGAGATGATCGCGACCGAGGGCGCAGACAAGGTCGGCGAGTACTCGCTCACTGACAAGCGCTTCTCCAGGATCACGAAGTTCATGGCGGAGACGCTCTTCGACGAGAACGTCGGCGGCCCGTTCGGCAACACCCACCTCGCGCTTGGCAAGTCCTACCACGACTGCTACGCCGGCGACCCCGCGAGCGTCGACGCCGCAGGGTGGCAGCGGCTCGGCTTCAACGAGTCGAGCGTCCACACCGACATCGTCTCGACCGCCGACAGGACCGTCACCGCAACGCTCAAGGACGGCAGCGAGCGCGTCATCTACCGCGACGGGCAGTTCCAGCTCGACTGATCCGCAGGACCGACCGGCGCATGCGCCGGTCGGGCGGAGGCGCGCATGCGCGTCTCCGAACGGGACCGCACATGTGCGGTCCCGGACAGCGCCGCATGCGGCGCTGTCATAAATAGGATGAGGTCATGAGCCGCAAGAGCTTCACTTCGGAGGAGGCGCGAGAGGCGGGAGCGACGATCGGCATCGACTGGTCCTCGGCTCCGTTCGACCTCGAGCAGTTCAGGACCGGCATGGACGTCGAGCTCGAGCACGGGCTCCACGACCCTGCGACGAACGTCACCGACGACGATCCGATCTTCACCGCGAAGATCGCGCTCGCGCACCTCAACGAGTTCCCCGACTACTACACGCGCCTCGCAAAGATGGAGGCAGAGGCCGAGCGCGGCAGCTGAGAGGCGCCCGCCGCGCAGGCATCGGAGCAGGCCGTCGGCGGCAGGCACCGCCCTCAGGCCACCGGCGGCGGCACGCCTTCGGCGCTGTGCAGCAGCTCCTCGTCCCACTCGCAGACCTTGCACGCATGCCGAAAGGCGGAGCGCGCGAACTGCAGCGCGAAGTCATGCGGATCGTCGGCCGCGCACACGTCCTCCCAGTCGAGCACGTACTCGCCGAGCGAGTCCTCCCAGCGCGCCGCCGCCGGCTCGATGCGCGCCTGCGCGAAGCCCTCGCGCGGCGGATGCGCGTAGGCGTAGAAGGCGGCTTTCTCGTAACGGGCGTCGCCTGGCCACCAGCCGAGGGCGACCTCTTCGGAGTCCATCGCGTTGCGCATGATGAAGTCCTGCGAGGGCGGGCTCGCGGGCGCGCCGGAGAAGAGGTTCACGGCGAGGTCGAACGACCCCCACCAGGCGTTCACGGGAGTGCAGCGGCCGCGGTAGGGCGCCCTGAAGGCGGCGAGCACGAGCGCCGCATCGGTCGCGGCCGCGAAGTAGTCGCTCACCGCCCGCGCGTCGTAGCTCGCATGCCGCTCGTCCTCGTCGAGCGGCTCGGTCCAGTCGACCTCCTGCGGGGTCGGGTCGATCTCGACAGCGCCCGCGAACGCGGCGACCGCTTCGAGCACGTCCCCGCAGACCGCGCCGACGCTCCTGTTCGGCGTCAGCGCGATCGCGCGCTCCTGCCCGCCGCTGTGCTCGACCCGTGCCTCGTGCCGCCGCAGGTCGAGCGCGACGACGAACGCCCCTGAGCCGTCGGGCGCAGGCAGCGGCAGCGTCTCCCAGCCGCGCGCGCTCAGCCTCAGCGCGGCGTGCTGCAGCTGCGGCTCCGGCGGGGCGAGCTTCGCGGCGAGCTTGCCGAGCACCTGCGTGTGCGCGTGTAGCGTCTCGCAGGTGTCCTTCCAGTCGGCGTAGGGCAGCTGCGGCCAGCGCGGCGGCATGGAGTCACGTTACCCGCCCAGCCGCCTCATCAGCGCCGCCGCGTTGCGCGGCGCGAACGCCTCCCAGTCGTTGTTGAAGTAGACGAACGCCTCCTGCTCGCGCGCCCAACCGCCCAGCGTCGCCGCCCACCGCTCGATCTCACGCTGCGAGTAGTTGCCGCGGCGGCCGGCGCCGTAGTGCAGGCGCACGTAGCGCCAGTCCGCGGTCGAGACGTCGGTCTGGAAGGGCCGCTGCGGGTGGTCGGCGAACACGAGACAGGCGTAGTGCTCGCGCAGCAGCGCATAGACCTCATCGACGAACCAGCTCTCGTGGCGAAACTCGAACGCGTGCCTAGCCGCGGGCAGGCGCGCCAGCGTCTGCGCGAGGCGATCGTCGTCGCGCCTGAAGCTCTCGGGCAGCTGCCAGAGCACGGGGCCGAGGCGGCCGCTTGCCCTCAACGGCTCGATCCGCTCGAAGAAGCGCTCGATCCCCTCGCCCTCGTCGGTCAGGCGCTTCACGTGCGTCAGGTAGCGGCTCGCCTTCACCGCGAACACGAACTCCGGCGGCGTCTGCTCCACCCAATGCTCAACCGCGTCCTCGCTCGGCAGCCGGTAGAAGGTCGCGTTCACCTCGACGGTGTGAAACCGCCGCGCATAGAGCGAAAGCCAGCGCCGCGCAGGCTCGCCCTCAGGATAGAAGCGGCCGCGCCAGTCTCGATAATTCCAACCTGAGCAACCGACGTGTACCTGCTCGGCATCGCTCTTCATCGCGTCTCACACTAGGCTGTCTGGATATGAGCGCCATTCGCGCCAAGCGGGCGGTGGCCGTCGGCGCCTCCGCCGGAGGCGTGGAGGCGCTCAGCCGCCTCTTCAGAGCGCTGCCGGCCGGCCTGCCGGTGCCCGTGTTCGTCGTGCTGCACATCTCCCCGGCGGGACGCAGCCTGCTCGCGGACATCATCGGCCGCACGACGATCGCCCCGGTCGTCTCCGCCCTCGACGGCATGCCCGTCAACGACGGCACGATCTACGTCGCGCCCCCCGACCGCCACCTCATCGTCGAGGACGGTCAGGTGCGGCTCACGCGCCAGCCGCGCGAGAACGGGCTGCGACCGTCGATCGACGTCACGTTTCGCAGCGTCGCGGCCGCATACGGCACGGGCGCCGTCGGCGTCGTGCTCTCCGGCACCAGAGACGACGGCAGCGCGGGCCTGCGCGCGATCAAGGAGCGGGGCGGGCTCGCGCTCGTTCAGGACCCCTCCGACGCGCTCTACAATGCGATGCCGATCAACGCGCTCGAGGCCGTGACGGCGGACGCGGTGCTGCCGGTCGAGAAGCTCGCACAAAGCCTCACGGACCTCGTCTCGACGCCGGTGTCGACCGAGGACCCGATATTGGAAGCCCACGGCAGCGACCCGTCCAGCGGGGCGTCCAACCCGGGCGCGCCCGATCCGCAGATCCCGAGCGGCGCCTCGAACCCGGGCGCGCCCGATCCGCAGATGCTCAGCGGCGCGTCTCACCAAAGCCCCCCCTCCCCGCCCCCCAACCCGCAGATGACGACCGCGGTCGGCCGCGAGGCGGGCACAGCGACCGGCGCTGCGATCGGCAGCCGCTTCACCTGCCCGGACTGCGGCGGCGTGCTGTTCGAGTCGATCGAGGACGGCATCGAACGCTTCCGTTGCAGCGTCGGCCACGTCTACTCGCCCGAAAGCCTCGACGAGGAGCAGGCGCGCGCGCTCGAGATCGCGTTGTGGGAGGCGGTGCGGCTGCTGCAGGACAGGGGGATATTGCTGCGGCGGATGGCGGCGATGGCGCAGGAGCGCGGACAGGACACGATCGCGGCCAGCCTCGAGCGCCGGGCGCAGGACGTGCTCGCGCGCTCGGAGACGATCCGCAGCGTGATCGAGCGTCCGGGCCCCGTCGACGCGGCCGCGGAGCAGGTGGGCTGAGCCTTGGCGCAGGCGCCGGCAGCCGCCACCCCAGGCATCTCGGACCTCGAGATCCTGCTCGACTACCTCAAGCGCAGCCGCGGCTTCGACTTCACCGGCTACAAGCGCTCGACGCTCGAGCGCCGTATAGGCAAGCGGATGGACGCGACCGGCGCAGGCAGCTACATCGAGTACCTCGACCACCTAGAGGTGCACCCGGACGAGTTCGCGGCGCTCTTCAACACGATCCTCATCAACGTCACCGCCTTCTTCCGCGACGCGGCTGCATGGCGCTTCGTCGCCGAGACGCTGCTGCCGGAGCTGATCGAGCGCAAGGGCCCTGACGAGCCGATCCGGGTGTGGTCCGCGGGCTGCGCCTCCGGCGAGGAGCCCTACTCGATCGCGATCCTGCTCGCGGAGGCGCTCGGCGAGAGCGAGTACCTGCGCCGCGTCAAGATCTACGCGACGGACGTCGACGAGGAGGCAATCGACCAGGCGCGGCTCGCCTCCTATCAGCCGAAGGCGCTCGAGGGCGTGCCGCGCGAGCTGATCGACCGCTACTTCGAGCGCTACGACCAGCGCTACGCGTTCCGCAAGGAGCTGCGCCGGACGGTCATCTTCGGCCGCAACGACCTCGTCCAGGACGCACCGAGCTCGCGCATCGACCTGCTCATCTGCCGCAACACGCTCATGTACTTCAACGCCGAGACGCAGGCGCGGATCCTCGCCCGCTTCCACTTCGCGCTCAACCCAGAGGGCGCTCTCTTCATGGGCAAGTCGGAGATGCTGATCGCGCACTCCGACATGTTCACGCCGATCAATCTCAAGTGCCGCGTCTTTACGAAGGTCGCGCGCGCGACGCTGCGCGACCGGCTGCTCACGATGACGGGTGACGGTGACTTCGATGGCAGCTCCCACGACGCCGATCGTGGGGTGGTGAGCGCCGCGCTCGACGCCGCCCCCTCCGCGCAGGTCGTCTTCGACCACGACGGCACGCTCGTCGCCGCGAACCTCGCAGCGCGCTCGATGCTCGCGCTCGGACCCGCCGACATCGGCAAGCCGCTCAAGGACCTCGAGCTCTCCTACCGCCCGGTCGAGCTGCGAGCGCACTTCGAGCGCCTGCTCAGCGACGGCCGCGGCGTCACGCTGCCATCGATCTCGCTCACGAGCTCGGGCGGCGAGCACAAGGTCGTCGACGTTCAGCTCACGCCGCTCGGGCCGCCGGAGCAGCGGCGCGGGGTCAGCGTCGCCTACGTCGACGTCACGGTCCATCGCAAGCTCGAGGAAGAGCTCACGAGCTCGAAGCGCGAGCTGGAGGGCGCCTACGAGGAGCTGCAGTCAAGCGTCGAGGAGCTCGAGACGACGAACGAGGAGCTCCAGTCGACCAACGAGGAGCTAGAGACGACGAACGAGGAGCTCCAGTCCACGAACGAGGAGCTCGAGACGATGAACGAGGAGCTCCAGTCGACCAACGAGGAGCTAGAGACGATCAACGAGGAGCTGCGCCAGCGCACGCTCGAGCTGAACGACGTCAACGGCTTCCTCGAGGCGATCCTCACGAGCCTCGGCGTCGCGGTCGTCGTGCTCGACCGCAGTCAGGTCGTGCAGATCTGGAACGCGCACTCGACCGACATGTGGGGGCTGCGGCCCGAGGAGGCGGAGGGCCAGCACCTGTTCGCGCTCGACATCGGGCTGCCCGTCGACAAGCTGCGCACCCCGATCAGAGCCTGCCTGAACGGCAGCTCGCCGCACGAGGAGCTGACGCTGGAGGCGGTCAACCGACGCGGGCGCAGCTTCCAGTGCCACGTGCGGATCATGCCGATGCGCCGCCAGAGCGAGGAGATCACCGGCGCGATCCTCGTGATCGACGAGGCGCCGCCGGAGGGCGCCGACAGCTGAGGAGCGAGCCACCGGGCGAGACGGGAGGCGCCGGGAGACGGAGGCGCCGGCAGCGGAGGGCGCCGGGCGGCTCAGACGCCGCGCGCGCGAGGCTGAGCGTCTCCGCGCTCGGCCGCGGCGCGCAGCTCGAGCACGAGCCGTCCACCCTCGGAGGCGGCTCTCGCGGAGCGCTCGCAGATCCGCCGCGCGCGCCGCACCGCGTCGGTAGCGCCCAGATGCGCGAGCCGCATGCGCTCGCGCATCTCTTCGACGTCGATCGCGCCAGGCGCGACCCGCTTCCTTCGCACCAGCCCGCCGGCGTGCGCGGCAGCGAACGCGTGCGCGGGCTGGATGGGCGTCTGCTCCTCGGTGGGCGTCTGCTCCGCGGAGCTCAGCCGTGGTGCGACGAGGCGCACGATCTCGATCTGCTCGCGAGCGACGTGATCGCGGTCGGCGCCGATGCCGCGCGCCGAGTCGCGCGAGAGCTCGATCAGCCCATCCGTCCCACGCCGCATCAGCCCTTCGCGCTCGAGCTTCGCGATTGCGAGCGTGACGGTCGACCGCTCGGCGCCGATCAGCGTCCCCATCGTCTCGTGGGTGAGCCGCAGGCCGAGCGCGACGCCGCGAGTAGTCGCGTGCCCGAAGCGCTCCGCGAGGTGCCAGGCGAGCGCGAGCACGCGGTCCTCGGTGCGCGGCAGCTGGCTGATCGCGCGCCCGACTCCCGCGCGGCGAAGCTGGTCGGAGACGCGCCGCATGATCTCGCGCATCAGCGCCGGCCGGTCGCAGGCCTCGACGACGAAGGAGGCGTCGAGCACGCCGACGATCGCCGACTCGGCGACGAGCACGCCGCGGCTGAGCGGCAGCTGCGGGTTGCGCTCGTCCGCCACCGACACGAGGTCGCCAGGACCTGCGATCGCGCTCGCGGCGCGCCCTCCGAGGCTCGTCACCTGCAGCAGCAGCCCGCTGCCGACGAGCAGCCAGAGCGGGGCGCCCTCGACGTCGGGGTGCAGAGCGGCCTGCGCCGGATCCCAGCTGCCCCGCTCGAGCCGCAGCGCCGGCACGGTCATCGCGCGCAGGCCGGCGAGCTCGTCGGGGTGCAGGCCGGCGCGAATGCTTGGTGCGAGTTCGAGCAGGCGCACGCGCAGGCCGCCGTCCGACTCGTGCAGGCCGCCGTCCAACCGCTTCGAATGCGCTGACACTGCTGTCCAGCATTGCACACGCTGAGCGGACTTGGGTCTTTTCGACTGAGTTGTTAGTTTTCAACATCGGCGTCTGGGTATCGATTCGATGTGCAGGCGATCAGGTCCCCGCGGCCGATGACCTTCCAGCAACACCACTGGCAGGTGCCCGCCGAGCCCAATCAGATCTCGGTGCTGCGTCGCGAGGCCGCCTGCTTCGGCGCCGAGGCGGGCATGGGCGAGGATGCGATCGACGATCTCCGCACGGCTGTCTCCGAGGCGGCGACGAACGCGGTCGTGCACGCCTACGGCGGCAGGCGCGACCACGGGGTGATGCGGATGGAGCTCGAGGTCTGCGGAGACCGCCTGCTCGTGCGCCTGCGCGACTACGGGATCGGCGTCAGCGGCCGGCCCGCCGGGATCAGGAAAGGCGTCGGGCTGCGCGTGATAGCCGCGCTCACCCACTCCTTCGAGCTGCGCCACTGCCCCGAAGGCGGCACCGAGGCGCGGATGGCCTTCGCGCTCGACGCGCACCGCTGAGCCCGGAGCCGCGCGCGCTGGCATCCTTCTCCGCATGACAGATGGTGAGCAAGTCGTCTTCGACCTATGCGGCCACAGCGTCAAGCTCTCCAAACCGGAGAAGGTCTTCTTCCCCAAGCGCGGCCACACGAAGCTCGACCTCGCCAACTACTACGTGCAGTGCGAGACCGCGGTCGTCAGGCACCTGCGCGAGCGCCCGACCGTGCTCAAGCGCTGGGTCGACGGCGTGCAGGGCGAGCCGTTCTTCCAGAAGCGGGTGCCCTCCGGAGCGCCGGAGTGGCTGCAGACCGCGACCGTCACCTTCCCCAGCGGCCGCGAAGCGCGCGAGCTCGTGCCGAACGACGCCGCCCACCTCGTCTGGGGCGTCAACCTCGGCGTCATCGACTGGAACCCGTGGGCGGTGCGGCGCGAAGACCTCGACTGCCCGGACGAGCTGCGCGTCGACCTCGACCCGCAGCCGGAGGTCCCGTTCTCGGAGGTGAGGGCGGTCGCGCTCGGCGTCGGCGAGGTGCTGCAGGAGCACGGCCTCGTCGGCTTCCCGAAGACCTCGGGCAGCCGCGGCATCCACGTGTTCGTGCGGATCGCCCCTCAGCACGGCTTCACGGAGGTGCGCCGCGCCGCGCTCGCGCTCGCGCGCGAGGTCGAGCGGCGGATGCCCCGCCGGGCGACGAGCAAGTGGTGGAAGGAGGAGCGTCACGGCGTGTTCATCGACTACAACCAGAACGCGCGCGACCGTACCGTCGCCTCCGCCTACTCGGTGCGCGCGGTGCCGGACGCGCTCGTCTCCTGCCCGCTCGCCTGGGAGGAGGTCGCAGACGTCGACCCCTTCGAGCTGCGCCTAGACACGGTGCCCGCCCGCCTGCGCGAGCGCGGCGACCCGAGCGAGGGCATCGATCAGCAGGCGGGCTCGATCGAGTCGCTGCTAGAGCTCGCGGCGAAGGACGAGCGCGAGGGGCTCGGCGACGCGCCCTGGCCGCCGCACTTTCGCAAGCAGGCGGGCGAGGGCAGGCGCGTGCAGCCGAGCAGGGCGAGGCGGCCGTGAGCCCATTCGCGACGCGGCCGCGCCGCCCGCACGCCGCCCCGCCGCCGGTCGCCCTGCCACCGGGCGAACGGCTATGAGCCTGCCCCTCTCCCCGCCGGTCGCGCCGCAGCTCGCGCTCTCGCGCAAGGAGCTGCCAAGCGGGCCGGAGTGGACCTACGAGGTCAAGCTCGACGGCTTTCGCTGCGTCGCCTTCGTCGACGGCGAGCAGATCGAGCTGCAGTCGCGCAACGGCCGCCCGCTCACGCGCTACTTCCCCGAGCTCAGACTGCCGCCGGGGCGCTACGTGCTCGACGGCGAGATCGTCGTGCGCGACAGCGACGGGCGCGAGGACTTCGACGCGCTCGGCCAGCGCATCCATCCCGCCGCCTCGCGGATTCAGCGCCTCGCGAGCGAGACGCCCTCAGTCTACGTCGCCTTCGACCTGCTCGCGCTCGAGGACGCCTCGCTCCTGCAGGCGCCCTTCGAGCAGCGCCGGCAGGCGCTGCAGCGCCTGCTCGCCGAGCCGCGCTTCGCCTCCGCGCCGGTCGAGCTCATGCGCTCGGTCGAGGACCTGGACGAGGCGCGGCAGTGGCTCCAAGCGGCCGAGGGCGCGATCGCGAAGGAACGACACGCCCCCTACCTCCCTGGCGAGCGCAAGGGGATGGTCAAGGTCAAGCGCGTGCGGACGATCGACGCCGTCCTGCTCGGCTGGCGCCCAGGCAAGCAGCAGAACACGGTCGGCGCCCTCATCCTCGGCCTCTACGACGGCGATCAGCTGCGCAACGTCGGCCACTGCTCCGGCCTCACCGCCGCCGAGAAGCGCGCGCTCGTCGACCGGCTCGCCCCCTACGAGACCGGCGAGCGGGGGTCGGCGGAGCCGAGCCGCTGGAGCGCGGGCAGGGACCTCGAGTGGGTGTCGCTGCGCCCGGAGCTCGTCGTCGAGGTCAGCTTCGACCACGTCTCCGCGGGGCGCATCCGCCACGGCGCGAAGCTGCTGCGCTGGCGGCAGGACAAGGACCCGAGGCAGTGCGGCTTCGACCAGCTCGCGAGCTGAGATCCGGCCGCATGCGCCTCGATGCGGCTCCCCTGAAGCTGAAGATCCGGCCACATGCGCCGCGACGCGCCTCACGAACCTGGCCGTGCGCGGTCCCGAGGCTCAAGCTGCGACGCGGTCGAGCCGAGACGAGTGACATGCGCCCGCAGCGCCGATCCCGCGACGACGGCCCACCTCGCCCCAGCCGCGCGCTCGCCGCGCTCGCGGCTGCCGCCGCTCTCCTCGGCGGCGGCACGCTCATCGCCGGCTGCGGCTCCTCGACGAGCCTCGACCCCGTCGCGCGCGCCGCGGAGGTGAGCGGCAAGCAGGCTGGCGTGCGCTTCACGCTCGAAATGCAGCTCTCCTCGCCGCAGCTGCCGAGCGGCTTCACGATCACGGGCAGCGGCTATGAAAACAGGTCGCAGAAGGCGGCCCGATTCAGCATGCGCTTCTCGGGACTGCCAGGACTCTCGGCGACTGGCACGAGCATCGAAGCGGTCCTGCTCTATCCCATCCTCTACATGCACATGCCGTTCATCGCCGACAAGCTCCCCGCTGGCAAGAGCTGGATCGAGCTCGACACATCGAAGGTCGCAAAGGCGCTCAGCGCCGGCTCGCCGTCGCAACCGCTCTCGCTTGGCACGACGGACCCCACGCAGTTCCTGCAGTACCTGCGCGCGAGCGGCGGCGAGGTGCGCAAGGCCGGCTCTCAGCAGCTCTACGGCGTCTCCACGATTCGCTATCAGGCGACGCTGCGGCTCACGCGCGTGCTGGAAGGACTGCCCTCGTTCGAGCGTGCCGCCGCGAAGGCGATGCTGCAGCGCGGCGGAGTCGACGGCACGATCCCGGTCGAAGTCTGGATCGATACGCACAAGCTCGTGCGGCGCATGCAGATGTCGTTCTCGTTCTCGCGCGCGTCCGCGAGCGGCTCCGCGACCGTCACGGTGGGCTTCCCCACCTACGGACCCGTGCCTGCGATCTCCGCGCCGCCGGCAAGCGAAGTCGTAGACCTCACGAGCAGGTTCGCATCCCGCTTCGGCGGCCTGAGCGGAGGCTAGCGACCGAAGCGCGCCTGCCGGTTGGGCACACTGTCGGCGAGATGGATTCGCTGTTCGACCCGCCACAGAGCACCGACGGCCAGGGTGACGGCAGCTCGACCGCGGCGGCGACGGGCGCTGCGGCAGACGCGCCGCTCGCCGCGCGGCTGCGCCCGCACACGCTTCACGACTTCGTCGGCCAGGAGCACCTGCTCGGGCAGGGCTCGGCGCTGCGCACCGCGATCGAGCAGGGCCACCCGCACTCGATGATCCTGCACGGGCCGCCGGGCAGCGGCAAGACGACGCTCGCGCGGATCGTCGCCGCCGGCGCGAACGCCGCCTTCGAGGAGCTGAGCGCGGTCGAAGCCGGTCGCGCCGAGGTGCGGGCGGTGATCGAGCGCGCCCGCGAGCGGCAGCGCACAGGACGCGGCACGATCTTCTTCCTCGACGAGATCCACCGCTTCAACAAGGCCCAGCAGGACGCCTTGCTGCCCGCCGTCGAGGAGGGCCTCGTCACCCTCATCGGCGCGACGACCGAGAACCCGTCCTTTGAGGTCAACGGCGCGCTGCTCTCGCGCGTGCGCCTCTACGAGCTCTCGCAGCTCAGCGAGGAGCACGTGCAGCTGCTCATCGAACGCGCGCTGCAGCGGGGGGAGTGCGGCCAGGTCGAGGTCGATCGGGAGGCGGTCGAGCTGCTCGCGGTCAGATCGGGCGGCGACGCGCGGACCGCGCTGAGCGCGCTCGAGCTCGCGTGCGCGACCGCGGAGGAGAGCGTCAGCCTCGCGCACGCCGAGGACGCGCTGCAGCGCCGGATCCTCCACTACGACAAGGACGCCGACCGCCACTACGACACGATCTCCGCCTGGATCAAGGCCACGCGCGGCTCGGACCCCGACGCCTCGCTCTACTACCTCGCGGTCATGCTCGAGGGCGGCGAGGACCCCCGCTTCATCGCCCGCCGGATGGTCATCCTCGCAAGCGAGGACGTCGGCAACGCCGACCCCGAGGCGCTGACCGTCGCGACCGCGGCGGCCGCCGCGGTCGAGCACGTCGGGCTGCCCGAGTGCCAGTTCGCGCTCGCCCAGGCGGCGATCTACCTCTCGCTCGCGCCGAAGTCCGACGCCGCCAAGCGCGCGATCGGCGCCGCGCGCCAGTGGGTGCGCGAGAACGGCGCCGCGCCGCCGCCGGTGCAGCTGCGCTCCGGCGGCCGCGGCCAGGGCTACGACAGCCCTCACCGCCACCCCGGCCACTTCTCGCCCCAGGAGCTCGCCCCCGACGAGGCGATCGGCGAGCGCTTCTACCTGCCCGACGAGGCGGAGGCGAAGCTCGCTCAGCGCCTCGCCGAGGTCAGGCGGGCGCGGGGGCGGGAGGACTGACGGACGCCAGCCTCCGCTCGATCGCGGCCCGCGCGCGCTCGAAGCCGCCGCGGTCGTCGAGCAGCCGCGAGCAGGCGTTCGCGCCGAGTCCGATGGCGTAGATCTCGAAGGCGAAGTCGGCGGGCGCGTCTAGGCCCGCGACCGCCGCCTGGCGCTCCAACTCGCCGAGCCAGGCCGCGACCGCCGCCTTCACCGCGTCGCGCACGGGGCCGGGCCGGTCGTCGAACTCCGCCGCCGCGGCTGCCCAGAAGCAGCCGCCGGGAAAGAGGCCGCCTTGGAGGCAGTTGAGGTAGCGCTCACAGTAGGCGCGCAGGCGCGCCGCGCCCTCGGGCGCGCTCTGGGCGGGCATGATCACGGCCTCTAGGAAACGCTTCGCGGCAGCCTCGACCGTCGCGAGCTGCAGGTCCTGCTTCGAGCCGAAATGGGCGAAGAGGCCGCTCTTGCTCATCTTCAGGTCGCTCGCGAGCCGCCCGATCGTCAGCCCCTCGAGGCCCTCTCTGGAGGCGAGATCGACGGCGCGCTGCAGGATCGCCTCTCTCGTGTTCGCCGCCTTCCCGATCATGCGCTCTCCGCCTTCATTCTCTGCCTTCCCGATCACTTCGACACCGCCTTCTCCACGACCGGCATTTTACCGAACGAACGATCGTGCTATTTTGTTGGGCGCCATCGAGATGCGGGTCCAACCTCAAATAAGGAGAAAGCCAATGCCGGACTGCACGATCAGCAGGATCGACGAGATGGAGGCGGTCGTCTTCGGCGCCTTCAAGCGCGCCCGCGCGACGCTCGGCGTCGAGTCGTTCGGGATGCAGGTGATCGACATGCCGCCGAACATCGACCAGTACCCGGAGCACGACCATCTCCACGACGGCCAGGAGGAGGTCTTCGTCGTGCTGCGCGGCGGCGGCGAGATCGAGATCGACGGCGAGCGCCATCTGATCGACCCGGAGACGATGGTGCGGGTCGGCGCCGGCGCGCGGCGCAAGATCTGGCCAGGCGACGAGGGCATGCGCCTGCTCGCGCTCGGCGGCTGCCCCGGCAAGCCCTACGAGGCCCCGGAGATCTCGAAGCTCGGCTCCCCTGACCCGCGGCGGCCTGATGCCGCCTCACATCAGATGAGCGGTTCGTAGCTCAGCGCACGACGCAGCCCGATTCCTGCCTCGCGGCGGGAAACGCGTATGCGAGCGCCTGCGCGATCAGGCGGCTGCGTGCGGCGTAGCCAGGGGTGCCGTAGTGGATGCCGTCGTCGATGAACCAGCGGCTCTGCGCGAGCGCGGCCCAGTCGAAGACGCGCATGTTCAGGCGCCTGCGGCACGCCTGCAGCAGCGCCTGATCCCAGCGCTGCATCTGCTGCTCCGCGTAGGGGCCGCTGCTCAGCAGCGACCTCACGTTCACCCACATCACGGGCTGGTCGCCGATCAGCCGCATCATCTGCGCGATCCGTTCCTGCATGCCGACGCTCGAGCCGACCGCGACGTCGGCGGCGTCGTTCGTGCCGAGCGCGATCACCCAGCAGCCGCGGTAGTGGCGCCGCTTCCAGCGCTGCGCGACTTCGTAGGCGTTCGGCTCTCCTTTCCAGCGCTCGACGATCGAGCGCGCGCCCGAGATCTCGTAGTGCTGGACCCTCGCCCCGACGCGCGCGTACTGGGCTTCGATCCGCTCGCGGGGATCAGGCAGGTATTCGTGCGATGTCAGCCCCTCCGAGGTCGAGTCGCCGATGTGGATGATCGCCCGGCATGAGGTCCGCTGTGGGGCGGGCGGATCGGTCGTGCCTTCGGCGCCGTTGCCCTTCGCGCCTGCAGCGGCTCCGGCTCCCGCCGCGCCTCGCGCTCCTCCCGCGACTCCTCCGCCCACCGCGCCCCCGGCGCCGGCCGCGACTCCGCCGGAGGAGCTCGCCGCCGCCGTCTTCGAGGCGGCCGTCGCACCCGCGAGCGCGCCCTGGCCGCCCCCCGCGAACAGATCGCCCTCGCCGCCGTGGCGCAAGCCCGCGCCGGCGATGCCGGCGACGAGCGGGACGACGAGCGCGAAGGAGCCGGCGAGCGCGGCCCAGCTCCGCGCCGGCAGCGCGCGCGGGCGCCAGCCCGAGGCCCGCAGCCGCCGCCAGAGCCGTCCGAGCGCGCCGTGGCGCACCGGCTGCTCGACGAACCGCCACGACAGCGCCGCGACGCAGAGGGTCGCAAGCAGCTGCAGCGCCGCCCGGCCGAGGTCGACTTCGTGCGCGCCAGCCGGCGTGCTCAGCACGATGATCGGCATGTGCCACAGGTAGATGCCGTAGGAGCGCTCGCCGATCCAGCGCAGCGGCTGACGCCCGAGCAGCGATCCGATCCTCGAGGCGGGATGCGCGATCGCCGCGATCAGCAGCGCGCTCGCGGCGGAGAGCACGACGAAGCCGCCTTCGTAGAGGAACGGCGAGAACTGGCCGCTGCGCCACACCATTACGAGGATCGTGATGAGGCCGATCAGGCCGGCGCCGTCGAGCAGGCGCCGCGCGCCGCGCTGCACCTCGGGCTGCAGGCTCGCGCTCGGCCACACCATCGCGAGCGCCGCCCCCGCGAGCAGCTCGAAGGCGCGGGTGTCGGTGCCGTAGTAGACGCGCGAGGGGTCGAAGCTCGGGTGGTAGAGCAGCGCCATCTCGAGCGCGGAGGCGCCGGCGAGCAGCAGCGCGATCCCGGCGAGGCGCGGCCTCACCCCCGAGAGCCGCGAGCGCTCGCGCAGCAGGATCGTCCCCGCGAGCAGCAGCAGCGGCCATAGGATGTAGAACTGCTCCTCGACCCCGAGCGACCAGAGGTGGTCGAGCGGCGAGGGCGGGCCGAAGCGGGCGAAGTAGGAGACGTGCTCGAAGACGAGCTGCCAGTTGGCGACGTAGAGCGCGGCCGCGCCGACCGCTTCGCGGAACTGCGCCGGCTGGGCGGGGCCTAGCAGCACCACCCAGGCGGTCACGAGCGCGAGCATCAGGAACAGCGCGGGCAGCAGCCTGCGCGCGCGCGCAAGCCAGAAGTCGCGCAGGCGGATGCCTCCACGCCGCTTCGCGGCGAGCAGCAGGTCGGTGATCAGGTAGCCGCTCAGCGTGAAGAAGACGCCGACGCCGAGCAGGCCGCCGGCCGCCCAGGAGAACCCGAGGTGATACGCGAGCACGGCGAGCACCGCGACGGCTCGCAGTCCGTCCAGCCCGGGCATGTAGCGCTGACTCCGCCTCAGCGGTTCGGGCATCGGCGCATGCTAACAATCGACTCGCAGGGCGCTGCATGCTGGGAAAACATCTGCGCCGTTCCGACTGTCGCGCTTTTTTGCCAGGCAGGGGCCGTCGCGTCCGCGTTCTGAGGGGCGACGCCGGGTTAGGCGCCGAGCAGGTCGCGGCGCCGAAACCCGCCCACCGCCACGACCGCGGCGAGCAGCCCGATCGCGACCATCGCGAGCGCTGCGCCGAGCCGAAACGGCTGCACCGGCACGAGGCCGACGTGCGCGAACGGCGTCAGTTCGACGAGCAGCTTCGGCGCGCCGAGCAGCGAGCCGACGAGCTGCCACACGTACGACGCCGTCACGAGGCCGTAGGCGATGCCCGCGCTCGCGCGCGGCACGAGCGCATAGGCGAGCGCTGCGAGGCCGAGGAACAGCAGCGCGACGGGCATGCAGTTCGCCGCCGCCTGCAGCGTCTGCGGCAGCGAGATGCCCACCCCCTGCGACGCCGCCCCCGCCCATGCGAGCACGCCGACGAGCAGCGAGAGCGCCGCCGCGCCCGCGCTCGCGAGCGCGAGCCGTCCGCACAGCCAGCGCGCGCGGCTGAGCGGCAGCGCGAGCAGCGTCTCGAGTCGCTCCTCCGCCTCCTCCCTGCGCGCGGCGCCGACCTGGGCGCAGGCGAAGAGCGAGACCGCGAGCACGAAGAAGACGAACACGAACGCGAGGTAGCCGCGCGGGGTCGCGATCGAGCCTGAGCCGAGCCTCGAGAGCTCGCGGCGCAGGCTCTGCGGGATGCCGGCGGATGACACGCTCGCGGAGACGAGCCCAAGCACGAGCGCAAAGCCGCCGAGCGCGCCGCCCCACACGAGCAGGCTCACCCGCTCTGCGCGCAGCGCCTGCGCAGTCGCCGAGGAGAGCAGCGCAAGCCGCGGGGCGGCTGTGTCGCGCGGCCGCAGCACGCCGGTGCCGATGTCGCGGACCGCCGCGATCCTCATCGCGAGCGCGAGCAGCAGCGCGCCCGCCGCAGCCGGCGCGAGCAGCACCGCCGGGTCAGGGCCGGCGAACGGGCGCAGCAGCTCGGCCCAGCCGAGCGGCGTCAGCCAGCGCAGGAAGGCGGCGCCACCCGAGACGTCCGCGATCACGCGCAGCAGCAGCGCGATGCCGGCGGCGGCGAAGCCGAGCTCGAGCGCGAGCCGGCGCGTCGGCGCGAGCTGGCTGACGAGCGCTCCGATCCCGGCGAAGACGAGCACGACCGAGGCGGTCGCGAGCGCGAGGTAGGCGGATTCGCCTAGCGGGAGCGCGCCTGCGAGGAGGCCGACCAGCTCCGCGAGCCACAGCAGCGCGGCGCAGAGCAGGATCGCGAGGATCGCGGAGAGGTAGGCGGTGCGCCGCGAGACCAGGTTTGCGAGCACGAGCTCCATCCGCCCGCTCTCCTCCTCGGCGCGCAGCGCCCGCACGGCGGCGAGCACCCCGAACGCGGCGGCGGCGATCGCGAGCGTGCCGCCGACCCGCCAGGCGCAGTAGCCGCCGACGCTCGCAACGTCGTAGGGGTAGCCGTAGAAGAAGCGGATCGCGTCGTTGCCCGCGAAGCTGCGTACGAAGGCGAGCCGGTCGGCGAGCGTCGGATAGGCGTGGCGGTAGCCGACCGCCTGGACGTAGGCGTAGAGGCCGAACAGGAGCGCGAAGGCGATCGTGCGCGTGCGTGCGTCCTTCAGCGCCCGCAGCAGCAGCGCCTCAGCCGCCGGTCGCATTCGGGGGAGGCGCCTCGCCCCGCCACGCGCGTCCAGCTGCGAAGCGGGGCCGGTCGGTGCGGAGTCGCTAGCCGCCCGCATCGCCGTCGTAGTGGTGGATGAAGATCTCCTCGAGCGAGGGCTCGCGGCTGCTCAGCGTCGCGACGGGATGACCCGCGAGCGCCGCGAGCAGCGGACCGATCTCTCCGGTCACCTCGAGCCGCAGCGCGTTGCCGCTCGCGCTCTGCACGCGCACCCCGGACAGCGGCGGCAGCGAGGGCGCAGGGCCGGCGAAGGTCACCTCGACCGTCTGCGAGGCGAGGTGTCGCAGCTGCTGCAGGGTGCCCTCGTCGACGAGCCTACCCTTGCGCAGGATTCCGACGCGGTCGCAGACCGCCTCGACCTCGCTCAAACTGTGCGAGGAGAGGAAGACCGCCTGTCCGCGCTCCTTCGCCTCGCTCACGCACTCCCTGAAGGCCATCTCCATCAGCGGGTCGAGCCCGCTCGTCGGCTCGTCGAGCAGCAGCAGGTCGGCTCTGCTCGCAAGCGCGGCGATCAGCTGCACCTTCTGGCGGTTGCCCTTCGAGAGCGCCCGCACCCGCTTGCTCGTGTCGAGCTGAAAGCGCCTCAGCAGCGTCTCGCGATAGGCGGAGTCGACGCCGCGATGCAGGTTCGCGAGCAGCTCGAGCGTCTCGGCGCCGGTCAGCGCCGGCCACAGGAACGGCTCGCCGGAGACATATGCGACGCGCATGTGCGCCTTCACCGGCTCCGCCCAGGCGTCGATCCCGAACAGCTGCGCGCGGCCGCCGCTCGGACGGTGCAGGCCGAGCAGCAGCCTGATCGTCGTCGTCTTGCCGGCCCCGTTCGGCCCGAGATAGCCGTAGACCTCGCCTCGCGCGACCTCGAGGGTCAGCCCGTCGAGCGCGAGCGTCTCGCCATATCTCTTCGAGAGCGCTTCGGTGCGGATCGCGCTGCTCGCGGGCGGCATCGGGCTTGCAGACTATCTGCAGGCGAAGGGGGCCCGTCCGCGCCTCGACGGCTGTCCACAGCCCACGCATCAGCGCTGTCCACGATCCACACATCGCCGGCTGCCACGGCGTCCCCGGCGCCACCGAGACGTCGTCGGGGCCAGCGATGAGTTTTGCCGCCTCCCCTCGTCTAAGGTCGTGAAACCCACCTTCAAGGAGGACTCGATGAGCAAGACCGCAACCCGCATCAGCAAGGTCGCGACCGTCATCCTCACGGTCGCAGACCAGGACCGCGCGCTCGACTTCTACGTCGAGAAGCTCGGGTTCGAGAAGCGCGCCGACGTGCCGTTCGGCGACGGCAACCGCTGGATCGAAGTCGCGCCCGCCGGCGCGGACACGACGATCGCGATCTGCCCGCCGCCTCAGGGCAAGCCGGCCGGCGGCGCCCAGACCGGCGTCTCGCTGCAGACGGACGACATCGAGGCGGTCCACGCCGACCTGAGGGCGAGCGGCGTCGACGTCGACGCGGAGGTCAGCCGCATGGGCGGCCCGGTGCCGCCGCTGTTCTGGTTCCGCGACGCCGACGACAACACCCTGATGGTCGTCGAGCTGGCCTGAGACGAGGGAGCGGGCGGCTCGATCCCGCGCGCAGGGCGGGCGGCTCGGCGTCAGTTCGCGGGCGGCTGGGCGCGGAGCCGCCCGCGCAGCCGCTCGCTCACCTCGTCGCGGTTGGTGCCGTGCGCGCGCAGCGCGCGATCGAAGTGCTCGCCGTAGACCTCC
The DNA here is from genome assembly GCA_037915935.1 of Solirubrobacterales bacterium. Taxonomy (GTDB): domain Bacteria; phylum Actinomycetota; class Thermoleophilia; order Solirubrobacterales; family Solirubrobacteraceae; genus Palsa-744. Next base: position 32,277 of record JBAIYK010000038.1, read on the forward strand.
ATCACGGCGAGCAGCAGGTCGGTCGTCGCGATCCCGCTCGCGCCGCGCTCGTCGGCGATCTGAGCCGCGACGTCGGCGATGTGCGCGATCTGATCGACCTCCTCGATCTGGCCGGCCTGCTCGGACCGCTCTGAGACCTCGGTCGATTCGCGCTCGTCTCGCTCCAGCAGCGCCTCGAGGCGGTCCTCGCCCACGCCGAGCGCCTGCAGCGTCACGCCCGCGTCGCCATAGAGGCGCAGGATCCGCAGCCAGCACTCGGCTTCGGCCTCCGGCGTGCAGGCGAACGGGATCGCGGTCGAGGCGATGCCGAGCACGAACGCCGCATCCGTCGCGAGCGGTGGCGCGGTGCTCACAGCGACGCTCCTGCGCTCGCCCTGCGTCGCGCGTCCGCAGCTTGCAGCGGGGCGACGTTGCCCGGCCGCAGCGAAACCTGCGGCGAGCGGTCGAGCAGGCTCACCTCGAGCATCGCGCTGCCCGCGTGCTCGGCCTCGAGACGCGCCGAGCGCGTCAGCTCGCCGATCCTCTCGGGCTCGACGCCGCAGGCGCGCAGGAACCTCTCGACGCGCTCCCCCGTCGTCTCGCTCGCGTCGAGCTCGAGCTGCTCGACCAGCGCCGCCGGCGGCTCCTCCCCGCCCTGCACCGAGAGCAGGCAGGCGGCCATGTCGTCTGGGCGCGCGTCCGTCTGGCGTGCGACCGAGTCCATCAGCGTCGAGGCCGTCGCCTCTCGACCGAGCGCGCGCAGCGAGCGTTGCAGCCGCTCGGTGCCGAACAGCTGCGAGCCCACCCTCGCCTCCGTGATGCCGTCCGTGTGGAAGCACACCTGGGCGTGGCCGGGAAGCGAGATCGTCGTCTGGCGAGTGCCCGTCCTCATGCCGGCTCCGATCGGCGGCGCCGAAGAGGCGGTGATCGGCGTCAGTGCCTGTGAGCCGAGCACGACGGGCGGCGGATGTCCGGCGCAGGCGTAGACGAGCACGCGCTCGCGCGGCTGGTAGGTCGCGACGACGACGGTCGCAAGCGACTCGCCGAGCTGGCGCTCGAGCACGCCTCCGGCCGTCTGGACCGCCTCGCGCGGCGGCAGCCCCGCCTCCAGATAGGCGCGCAGCGTGTAGCGCACGAGCGCCGTGTGGGGCAGCGCCTGCCGGCCGTGGCCGGAGATGTCGCCGACGATCACCGCGAGCGCGCCTGAATCGAGCGCGAACACGTCGTAGAAGTCGCCGCCCGCGGCGGGGCCGTCCGCCGGGCGATAGGCGACCGAGGTGCCGACGGGGCCGATGCGCGCAGGCGCGACGGGCAGCAGCGCAGCCTGCAGCAGGCCGACGTCCTCGAGCAGCTCGGCGCGCTGGCGCTCGAGCCGGCGCGCGTGGAGCGCTGCGAGGCGCGAGCGCGCAGCGAGCGCGATCGCGAGCGAGAGCAGCAGGCCGAGCAGGATCCGCACCGGGAAGGGGACGACGTCGACGATCTTCGTGATCGTCGTGGTCAGCGGCGTCTGCTGGGCGGCAGCCGGCTTCGGATGCGTCGCTTTCTTCGTCGAGCGAGCGCCGGTCGGCTGCGCCGCGCTTGCAGCGCTCGAAAGCGCACGCTTCGCGCTTGCGCCCGATGCCCCAACAGGCTTCGGGCGCCGGCCGCGTACATGCCGACGGACGCCGCGGGCGGGCGCCTTGCGGGACCGTGAGGCCGTACCCGTAGACCGCGAGCCGGACGGACGGCTGGACGCCCCGGCGGTCGAGCTCGACGTCGTCGGAGCAGCGGGCGTGGAAGCGGCGGGCGTCGAGGCGGGGGCGTTCGGCGGAGTCACAGCGGCCGCAATCGCGTTGGCGGCCCCGGCTGCGGCGGCGCCGGCTTCGGCGGCGCCACCGGGGACGCCTTTCACGGAAGGCGAGGGCGCGCTCGGCAGGGACGGCTGCAAGCCCTGGACCCCGCTCGCCGCGCCTTTACGCGCGTGCGACGTGGATGGCACGCTCGCGCCCGCCTGACCTCTGCGAAGACCTTTTTCACGCGGGTGGCCGGCATTTTCATGTGTGTGACCGACGCCGGCGCGATGCCCGTGGGCGCCGCGGCCGCCGCCTGCGGATGCGCCGTTGCCAGGGCCGGCATGATGTTCTGCTCCGCCGCGAGATTCGCCGCCCTTGCCCTGCCTGGGACCGGCGCCGGGCGGAGAGCTCGTGCCCTGAGCGGGCGCGCCGCCTTCGCTCGGGGCGCCGCTCTGCCCCGCACCGTTGCCTTGGCCCGTTTCGGCGCCGTGTCCCCCCGCCCCGCCGTGTTCGACGTCGCCGCTTCGTCCAGGGCCAGCGCCGTGGCCCGGGCCGACGCCGTGTTCACCCGGTGCCCCTTGACCCGGTGCCCCCCCGCCCGCGCCGCCCCGACCCGCTCCACCGCCTGGCCTTGCGGCTCCGTTCGATGCGAACGCAAGCAGCAGCGTGCAGCAGGCGACGACGCCCGACGCCGCCAGGCGCCGGCGCAGGACGGTGGCCCGTGCGCGCTCGCGGGTGTCGCTCGCCATCAGCGGCCGCCTGTTCAGCCTGCCCTGGCGGCGCGCCCGTTGGCGCCTGCGGCGTCGCCGTTGGCCGCGGCCGCACGCCCATCGACGTTCGCGGCGCGCTCGCCGGCGTCGATCGTGTGCTCGCCGGCATCAGGCGCATGCGTGCCGGCGTCAGCCGTGTGCCCGCTGGTGTCCGCCGCGTGGCCACCGGTGTCAGCGAGCGCGGCCTCGAGCGTCGGATGGATCGCGAACGCCCCGTCCGTGCCCGAGAACTCGAAGACCTGCAGCACGGTCGGGCGCGTGCAGACGACCGCGAGCCGCGTGCTCGAGTCGAGCCTCCTGTTCACCCCGACCAATACGCCGAGGGCGGTCGAGTCCATGAACGTCACGAGCGAGAGGTCGACGACGATCCGGTCGTGACCGCCATCGAGCGCGTCGAGCAGCATCGTCTTCAGGCGCGGCGCCGTCGAGAGATCGAGATCCCCTTCGACGAGGATCGCGCTCGTGCGCGCGTCGATCTCCCGCCTCATGATCGCGAACGCGCTCATGCCGGGATGAGAGGTGTGGGGCTTGTCGAATCTTCTCAGCATCAGCTCTCGTTGCGCGAGCGTCCGCATCCAAGCGACAGCGGGGCTCGGCCCGCCAACCTTGGCTGACCGCATCGCCCCAACGCGTCAGCGGCCGCTCGCGTGCACTCATCGCTTCGGACGCGAACAGTCGATTCGGTACTGCTCGCCCGA
>JBAIYK010000028.1:0-37134 GCA_037915935.1 Solirubrobacterales bacterium
TTCGGTGCGCAGCGACATCGTCGCCGCGCGCGCGGACCTGCCCGCCGCGGCGCGGGCGCCGGCGCGGCCGCCACGCGATCGCGAGTCCGCACCCGCCCGCGTGCCCGCTCGGCGCGCCGCGGCTTCGCGCGCTCCCCGCCGCCAGAGCAGCAGCGGCCCGGCGAGCAGCGCCCAGACCAGGAACCAGTCGGGCGCCTGGACGTAGAGCGCAGGCACGGTCGATTCGTGGGGCACGTGCCGCAGCGGATCGAACAGGGCGCCGAACGTGTCGAAGGTGAGGATCGGTCCGAGGTACGCCTTGTAGACGGGAGAGGCGCCTTCGCCGAGCGCGGTCTCCAGATGCGCCTGCACGTCTTTCGCATAGCTGATGTCCGGCACGAGGAACCAGGCGCTGACGAGCAGGCTCGCGAGACCGAGCCCCCCGACCATCGCGAGCCGGCGGAAGGGCAGCTCCCGCGGCCTGTCGAGGGCGAGCCACAGGATGACGAGCGCGAGCGCGATGATCGTCGTGCCCCACAGCAGAGTGATGTTGTGGCTGCCGGTGAAGACGATCGTCGAGACGACGAAGACGAGCGCCGGCCAAGGCCGCCAGCGCGCCGCGCGCGTCAGCGCGAGCGCGCTCGCGAGCATCGGCGGGATCGCCGCGCACGCCATGAACTCCGTCCAGGCGCCGCGACCGTAGAGGTTGCTCACGTAGTAGGCGCTCGTGACGACGACGAGGGCGGGCGCGTGGCTCATCCACCTGCTGAGGCCAAGCTGCCTGCCGAGCCACAGCATGCCCGCGTAGGAGCCGGCGATGCCGAGCGCCGCGACGGCGAGATAGGCGGCGACGGGGTGGCCGCCGATCAGTTCGGAGAGGCCGCCGGCGATCATGTAGAGCGTGCCGCCGTAGAAGGCGAACCACGGCTCGAAGACGCCGGCGGACGTCGTGTTGATGAAGTAGATCGGATGCCCCGCTGCGACGAGCCCCTTGCCGGCGAGCCACGAGAGCCAGAGGTGGTTTGTGAAGTCGAGCGCGAAGCCTGAGCTCGTGAAGAGCATCGGAGCGGCGACGAGCAGCGTGACGGCCGCCGTCGCGAGGCAGTCCGCAAGCCACGAGTCGGCGAGGCGCCTCCAGAGCGCCTCTTCTCGCACCCGAAGCTCGGATCGCGGGAGGGCTGCGTCGGTCGTCGTTGCTGTCATCGGCCTTCGATCGGCGAGTGTGAGGCAGTGGCGATCGCGCCGGAGCTGCCATCGAGTCGATCGGCAGCGTAGGCCGGATTCGGGCGCGTGGCCCACACCGACCGCGCGCGGCTCGCACGGGGCCGCGGCGCTCGACCGGTCTCGGAGCGCTCATTCGCGCGCCCTCGCGCGCGAATGAGTCACGCCGCCCTCGAAGGGCGCTCTGGCGATCGGCGGCCCCGGTTGAGCTTCATTGTCTCCGACTGACAGCGGCTGGACGAGCGCTCTGAGCCGATGGTGAAGCCGCGTCCGCGGAGCGCGCCCTCCGAGCCGTCCACGGCTCGAGGGTGGACCGGCAACCGCCGAAACGCGAGGTCGAAGTTGGAAACAGGTCCAGCGAGTCACACCCCGCTCAGCTCGTGGAAAGCTCGCGGAAAGGAGCCCGCGGCTTGGCGCCTTCCCCGATCGTCCATACGCTCGCCGGGATGCCAGTGGAGCCGAGGTCAGGGCCGCTGGGTGTGGCATTCGACTTTCGACAGGAGCCGATCGTGTCGGTGCAGACGGGCGAGAACGAGCGCAGCGCGGGAGGGAGGAGCGAGAGCGACCACAGCGCCTCCTACCTCGAGGCGACGGCGGCGATCGCGCAGGCGATCGACCCTGCCGAGCTCGATGCGATCGCGCTTGGCCTCGCCGCGGTGCGCGAACGGCACGGAAGGCTCTTCATACTCGGCGTCGGCGGCGGTGCCGGTCACGCCTCCCATGCGGTCAACGACTTTCGCAAGCTCTGCCACATCGAGAGCTACGCGCCGACCGACAACGTCTCGGAGCTCACCGCGCGCACGAACGACGACGGCTGGGAGACCTCCTTCAGCGCCTGGCTTGCGACCTCGCGGCTCTGCGCGCGCGACGCGCTGCTCGTCTTCTCGGTCGGCGGGGGCTCCCGCGAGCGCGGCGTCTCGATCAACCTCGTGCACGCGATGGAGGTCGCGCACGAGCTCGGCGCATCGATCTACGGGGTCGTCGGCGCCCCTGGCGGCACGCTCGCGCAGGTCGCCGACGTCGCGATCCTGATCGAGCCGCCGGCGACGCTGCGCACGCCGCTCGTCGAGTCCCTGCAGGCGGTCCTCTGGCACGGGCTCGTCTCCCACCCCAGCCTCGCGCTCAAACAGGGCCACTGGGAGTCGCTCACAGCCGGCGCGCGGGCTTGAGCTCGCCGATCGCCTCGCATCCGGTCGTGTTCCTCGATCGGGACGGCGTGCTGAACGAGCTCGTCGCCGATCGCGACGGCGTCTGCGAGTCGCCGCTGCGCGTCGCGGACGTCGCCCTGATCGAGGGATCTGCCGCGGCGGCCGCGACGCTTGCGCGCGCCGGCTTCTCGCTCGCCTGCGCATCCAACCAGCCCGCCGCCGCGAAGGGCGCCGTCTCGGTCGAGCAGCTGCTCGCCGTGCACGCCCGCGTCATCGAGCTGCTCGCGCTCGAGGGCGTGCGCTTCGCCGCCTCCCGGCTGTGCCTCCACCATCCCGAAGGAGTCGTGAGCGGCCTTGCGGGCGCCTGCTCCTGCCGCAAGCCCGCGCCTGGCATGCTGCTCGACGCAGCCGCGACGCTGCACGCCGACCTGCCCCGTTCCTGGATGGTCGGGGACACCGACGCGGACGTCGCCGCCGGCCGCGCCGCGGGCTGCCGGACGCTTTTGATCGAGTATCCAGGCAGCGCCCACAAGCGCAGCGGCGACGCGCAGCCCGACCTGCGCGCGCTCAACCTGCGGGAGGGCGTCGCCGGCATCCTCTGCGCCTTGGCGCCTCGGTCGGCCTCTGCGCCTCAGTCGGCCTCTGCGCCTCAGTCGGCCTCTGCGCCTTAGGACGTATCTCACCCCTACCGAGATAGGCCCTTAGTCGGAGACACGGGAGCCGATGTGGGAGTCCCCGGAATCTCGCGAGCTGCCTGGGGAATCCGTCGGCGGCAGCTTCTCGGCCGGACGAGCCGCTGGCGTGGGCGCAGGCGCCCGGCTACGGTTGCAGCACGAGTGGGAGTCACCTGTGCTGGAGCAGATATCGACACGGATATACGCCGACGGCGCCGACCTCGAAGGCATCTTAGCCCTCGCCGCCGACCCCCGGATCAAGGGGTTCACGACGAACCCGACGCTGATGCGCAAGGCCGGCCTCACCCGCTATGCCGAGTTCGCGCACACCCTGCTCGAAGGGGTGACCGAGCACCCGATCTCCTTCGAGGTGTTCGCCGACGAGCCGGAGGAGATCCGCCGTCAGGCTCACCTCATCGCCACCTGGGGCGAGAACGTGTACGTGAAGGTGCCGGTGACGACGACGAGAGGCGAGCCGCTCGCCGCGCTCGTGCGCGAGCTCTCCGAGGACGGGGTGAAGGTGAACGTGACAGCGCTCTTCACCACCGCCCAGGTCGAACTGATCACCGCCGCGGTGAAAGACGGAGCCCCGTCGAACCTCTCGGTGTTCGCCGGGCGCATCGCCGACGCCGGCATCGATCCCGTGCCGATCATGGCCCGCGCGGTCGAGATCATCGCCGACGCCCCGCGCGCCGAGCTGATCTGGGCCTCGCCGCGCGAGATACTCAACCTCGTGCAGGCCGACAGCATCGGCTGCCACATCATCACCGTCACGCACGACCTGCTGAAGAAGCTCGACTGCCTCGGCAAGAGCCTCGACCAGTACTCGCTCGAGACGGTCCAGATGTTCCACGACGACGCGCTCGCCGCGGGCTTCGCGCTGTAGCGATGAGGCGGTCCCGTCGGTGGGACGGCGGGCGCCGACGCTGGAACGGCGAAGCGAGGCCCTAGCGCGTGCTGCCGCCGGTATGCATCCTCGCGGGAGGGCTTGGCACCCGGCTCGGAGAGCGCGTCCGCGAGACCCCGAAGCCGTTGCTCGAGGTCGCGGGCGAGCCGTTCCTCGTCCATCAGCTGCGTTTGCTCGCCGCCTACGGCGGGCACGAGGTCGTGCTCTGCGTCGGCTACCTCGCGGAGAAGATCGAGCGCGCGATCGGGCAGGAGCGCTTCGGGCTGCGGATCTCCTACAGCTTCGACGGCCCTCGAGCGCTTGGCACGCTCGGCGCGATCCGCCAGGCCGGGGGGCTGCTTGGCGAGCGGTTCCTCGTGCTCTACGGCGACACCTATCTGCGCGTCGACTACGCCGCCGCCACGAAGGCGTGGGATGCGAGCGGCCTGCCGGCGCTCATGTGCGTGCTGCACAACCGCGGGCGCTGGGAGGCATCGAACGCGTCCTACGCCGAGCGCCGCGTGCTCGCCTACGACAAGCGATCTCCGAAGCCGGAGATGGAGTGGATCGACTACGGGCTCGGCGGCCTCACCCAGCGCGCGCTCGACCTCGCCCCGCCGGAGCTGCGCGATCTCGCAGACCTCTACGAGCAGCTCGCAGGCGCGGGGCTGCTCTGCGGCTTCGAGGCGACCGAGCGGTTCCTCGAGATCGGCACGCCGGCGGCGCTAGCCGAGACCGACGCGCTGCTCGGGGAAGCTCTCGGCGCCGGGCGGGCGGGCAGCGATCGGTGAAGCCGCCGAGAGGCCGCCGGCGATCGCGGACTGCCGCATCGCCGCGTGGGGACCGGCAGCGTAGGCCGCCTCGATCTGCCGCCAGGCGTAGCGCGCGTCCGCGAGGTCGCCGCGCAGCGGGCGCCCGTCGCCGGCGAGGATCGCCTCGGCGAAGTGCTCCCACTCCGTCCTCCAGGAGTCGTCGGACTCGGCGTAGGCGTGCGAGGTCAGCTCGGGCGGGCCGAGCTCCGGCTTCATCTCGTAGATGCGCAGGCGCTGGGACCCGTAGGAGCGGGCGAGCCCGTCGACCTCGATCTTCGCGGTGCGGCAGTAAATCTCGAGCGAGAACAGGTTCTTCCACTCGGTCCAGCTCGCGTGCAGCATCGCCCACGGCCCGCTGCGGGCGCCTGCGTCGCCGAGGACGAGCGCTGCGTTGTCCTCTACGGCGCAGTCCCAGAACTGCGTGCGCAGCAGCGCGGAGTGCAGCGGCAGCGCCCCGGCGATCCAGTGGCTGAGATCGAGCAGGTGCATGCCCTGGTCGATCAGCTCGCCCCCGCCTGAGCGGCAGGGGTCGCAGCGCCACTCCCGGTCGTAGCCGAGGCGCCCGCCGTGCCCGTAGCGGGCGCGCAGGTGCAGCAGCTCGCCGTGACGCCCGGAATGGACCTCTTCGGCCGCGCGGGCGATGCCAGGGTGGAAGCGGTGGTTGAAGCCGACCTTCACGCGGCGGCCGCTCGCCCGCTCGCACTCGATCAGCTCCTCGACCTGCGCGGTCGAGACCGCGGCCGGCTTCTCGACGAGCACGTGAGCGTCGGCGGCCAAGGCCCGCCGCGTCAGCTCCGCGAGGCTGCTGTGGATCGTCGCGACCACGACGACGTCAGGGCGGAGGCTCAGCAGCTCCTCGAGCGTCGCGCAGGCTCGGCAGCCGTGCTCCGCGGCGAGCCTTTCGGCCGCCTCCCGGTCGACGTCGTAGCAGGCGATCGGCTCGTCCTGCGGGCCGAGCGCCGCGGCGCGCTTTGCCCCGATCAGGCCGCAGCCGACGAACGCGACGCGCAGGCGGCTCACGCGACCGCGGACTCCCTCGTCGATGCGTGCTCCTCGTTCGCCTGCAGCCACCGCACGGTGCGTCGCACGGACTCGGCGATCGTCAACCGCGGCCGCCAGCCGAGCGCGCGGATGCGGGCCGTGTCGAGCCGGATCAGCGGGCTGTCTCCCGGCCAGCCGCGGCGTCCGCCCTCGTATTCGATGCGCGGCGTGAGCGCGAGCTGCTCGGTGATGACGCCGATAGAGTCCGTGACGGTGATCGTTTCGTCGGTGCCGAGGTTGTAGACGTAGGCCCCAGGCTCGGCCTCGTGACGGTCGGCCGCGAGCAGCATCGCGTGCAGGCAGTCCTCGACGTAGAGGTAGGACTTCTCCTGGCGCCCGTCGCCGAGCACGCGCAGCCGCGTCGGGTCGCGTCTCAGGGCGCGGTAGAAGTCGCAGACGTGCCCGTGCGTGTAGCGCTCGCCGAGTATCGAGACGAACCTGCAGATGACCCCGGTAAAGCCGTATCCGGCGGCGTAGGCGGCGATCATCCCCTCGCCCGCGAGCTTCGACGCCGCATATAGAGACGTCTGGATCGGGAACGGGGCATCCTCGGGCGTCGGGAAGACCTCTGGCTCGCCGTACACCGAGCCCGTCGAGGAGAACAGGATCCGCGTCACGCCGTTCGCCCGCATCGCCTCGAGCACGTTCGAGGTCGCGATCGTGTTCTGCTCGAGGTCGCGACGCGGGTGCTCGAGGCCGCGGCGCACGTCGGCGTTCGCCTGCAGGTGGAAGACCCAGTCGCAGCCGGCGATCGCCTCCTGCAGCACGGTGTCGTCGAGCACGTCCCCCTCGTGGAGCCTCACCCCCGGCCGCCGCAGCGCGTCGGCGACGAACTCAGGCCTGCCGGTGCGGAAGTCGTCGAGGATCGCGACCTCGACACCTTGGAGACTCAGCAGGTCGGCGAGGCTCGAGCCGATGAACCCGCCGCCGCCCGTGATGCAGACGCGCCTCATCCGCCCCCGCCCGTGATGCAGAGGCGCCTCATCGCGACTGCGGCGCGACGCCGTCGCGGTCGGTGCCGCGGGCGAAGGTCCGTGTCAGGGTTCGATCGCGCATCTGGGGCCGCCTCGCGGGCACGCTAGCAACCGCGATATGCCTCGAACAGGAGCGCTTTGCAGCCGGCGATCCGGTCGCCTCGACGTTCCGTCGGGATGTCTCCGACCGTCTGCTCGACGGCGCCGCGTCTCGGGCTGGACCGTACCCGGGCCGCGCCCCCTACCTGAGCTCGCCCGCACGCGGCCGCGCACCGCATCGGGTCCAACCGTCTCCCACCCGAGTCCAACCGTCTCCCAGCGCTCGCAACCGCTGCGGTCAGCGGCTATAAGTGCGGCGATGAACAGTCCTCGGCAGAGCGGACGCGACGCGCACGGCTCCTCACGGGTCGGCGTACTTGGGCTGTGGCACCTCGGCTGCGTCACCGCGGCGTGCCTTGCCGAGCGCGGCTTCGAGGTGGTCGGGCTCGACCCCGATCCACAGGTGCTCGCTGCGCTTCGATCCGGCCGGCCGCCGATCGCCGAGCCGGGGCTCGAGGAGCTGATCGTCGCCGGGCAGCGTTCGGGCTCTCTCAGGTTCGACGCCCCTGACGAACGATCCCTCGGCGAGCTCGACGTCCTCTGGATCGCCTTCGACACCCCGGTCGACGAGGAGGACCGCGCCGACTCCGAGTGGGTGATCGGGCACGCGCATCGGGCGCTGCGCCACCTCGCGAGGGGCGCGCTTGCGGTCGTCTCCTCTCAGCTGCCCGTCGGCAGCACCGCGCGGCTCGCGACGGCGCTCAGCGCGGAAGGGCGAGACGACCTTCGCTTCGCCTGCGTGCCGGAGAACCTCCGTCTCGGCCGCGCGCTCACGAGCTTCCGATCTCCGGAGCGCATCGTCGCCGGCGTTCGCGACGCGGCCGATCGCGATCGGCTCATCGCGCTGCTCGAGCCGTTCACCGATCGCATCGAGTGGATGCGCGTCGAGTCGGCCGAGATGACGAAGCACGCCCTCAACGGCTTCCTCGCCACCTCGATCGCGTTCATCAACGAGATCGCGTCCCTGTGCGAGTGCGTCGGCGCTGACGCCGCCGAGGTCTCCAGAGGGCTGAAGAGCGATGCCCGCATCGGGCCACGCGCCTATCTCAGCCCTGGCGACGCGTTCGCGGGCGGCACGCTCGCGCGCGACGTCGGCACGCTCGATCGGCTCGCGCACGACAACCGCCTTCCCGCTCATCTCATCTCGGGAACAGCCCTGAGCAACGAGGCGCACCGCGAATGGGCGCGGCGAGCGCTCAGGCGGCTGCTTGCAACAGACGACGAAGGCGTCAACGGCCGTGGCCTCGCGGGCAAGCACGTCGCGATGTGGGGTCTCACCTACAAGCCGGGAACGGACACCCTTCGCCGCTCCGCCGCGCTCGAGCTCGGTCGCTGGCTGCGCGAGCAGGGCGCGACGGTGCGCGCCCACGATCCTGCGATCACGACGCTGCCTGAGGAGACCGGGGGCGGCATCGAGCTCTGCGGGACGCCGCTGTCCGCGGCGCAGCAGGCCGACGCGGTCGTCGTGTGCACCGCTTGGCCGGAGTACGGGCAGGTGAGCCCAGTCGAGCTCCTCGGCGTCATGCGCGCGCCGATCGTGCTCGACGCCGGAGGCCACGTCGAGTCGACTCTCGGCTGCGATCCCTCGATTCACTACGCGCGCGTCGGAACACGCCCACGATGAACGCGCCCTCGACGACGGGCGTGCTCGCCGGCCGCAGCGCGCTCATCACCGGCGCGAGCCACGGCTTCGGTCTCGCGGTCGCGCGCAGCTGCCTCGACGAGGGCGCGAACGTCTTCGTCTGCGCGCGCGATCCTCGCGCGCTTCAGCAGGCGCACGCCGATCTCGTCGCACATGCCGGCGAGGAGCGGCGCGTCGGCGCAGAGGTCGCGGACGTGGCCGATGCGGCGCAGGTCGAGGCGCTCGTCTCGGCGGCGGTCGAGCGCTTCCCGGAGCTGTCGATCCTCGTCAACACCGCCGGCGTCTACGGGCCGAAGGGGACGATCGACGCGGTCGACTGGGGAGAGTGGGCGAGGGCGATCGAGATCAACCTGATGGGCTCGGTGCTGCCGGCGCGCGCGCTCATCCCCCAGTTCAAGCGCGTCGGCAACGACGTCAAGCGCGTCGGCAAAGGCAAGATCATCCAGCTCTCCGGCGGCGGCGCGACCTCGCCGCTCGCCGGCCTCAGCGCCTACGCGGCCTCGAAGGCGGCGGTCGTGCGCTTCGCCGAGACGCTCGCGCTCGAGCTTCAGGAGCATCGCGTCGACGTGAACGCGATCGCCCCTGGCGCGCTCAACACGCGGCTGCTCGACGAGGTCATCGACGCCGGCCCTGACCGGGTGGGCGAGGCGTTCTACCGGCGCGCGCTAGAGCAGCAGCGCTCCGGCGGCACGCCGCTCGAGCGCGGCGCCGAGCTCGCGGTGTGGCTCGCCTCGGCGGCGAGCGACGGCATCACCGGCAAGCTGATCAGCGCGGTCTGGGACCCCTGGCGCGAGCTGCCCGATCATCGCGAGGACCTCGCGTCAGACGTGTACACCCTGCGCCGGATCGTGCCGGCGGACCGGGGAATGGGGTGGGGGGATGCTTGACTGCTTCGAGCCGGCTCGACTACTGGTAGCCAGCCAGTAGAAAGGTGTTTCTGATCGAGCAGACCAGCTCTGAACGTGAGCAAGGGCCTCTGCTGGCATGAGTAGGGCGGCCGCCAATGTTGGCGGCCGCCCTGTGTCGCATTCTTGCGTTGCCGTCCGCGTGCTTATCTTCCTGCGCCAGCACTCAGGACGCAGAGAATGTCAGATCTGCGACATACTGGCCTACAGCGATAGGCCCAAGCTTTACGGCATGAAGCTCGGCCCTAGCCCTACGGCATGAAACTCAGTGAACCTCCTGAGATCATCGCTTCGGAGTTGCCTTTATACGAGCCGGTTGTGAACGTGCCGGGTTTCGGGCATTCGCTGCCGGCCGTGTATGTGATTCCCGTTACGGTCGGTTCGATCTTTATGTTGTTGCCGACGGTGGAGTATTTGATGGTGCCAAGATTCTGTTTCGCTTTTACGCTGACTTCGCAAGTGCCGCCGAGTCCGTTGGACGATACGATCTTGACTAAGTTATTGAGGTCTGCTTTGCCGCTCGCTAAGAACGTGTAGTGAGCGTTTGTGAGCGTGGTCGGCACGAAGCCGAACGCAAGACATTTTTCGTATTTGATTTCCGCTAACTGGCTTGCTTCTTCGGCACCGGCCGTGCCTGTTACGCCTTTTACGATTTTGGCCACAGTACATTCGACGGTGCCCTCTTCGGTGGTGAAGACCTGGTTTTCGACTTTTTCGGATAACAGTGCCGCTCCCGTCACCGACGATAAGAACGACGATGCCGAGGCCGAAGCGGTCATCGCGGCGACGCTGAACACCAGCGCCGCGACGAGCGCGAGGCCTAGCTTGATCTTTCGCATTAGGTGCTACTCCTTTGTCTCTGGATGGTTTGGTGACCGGAAGATGGCGCCTCGGTTTGAGGACCGTCCACCGATCTCCTCTGCGCGACCTCGCGACCACCGACATTCCGATGTGCCGCGCACTGCGGGTCGCGTCGACCACGGTAGCTCCGCTATAGGGGGCTGTCAAGGGTTGTCACGGATTGTTTCTGACTGAACAGGCCGGCCCTTGGACCCGAACGAGAGCGTCGGATGCGACGCCGAAGCGGCCGTAGTACGCGGTTTTGCGGGATTTCAGAGCGAGGGATCGGCTGGTGCGCGAAACGCAGGCGACCGTCCTGGCGCTCAGCGTCGGCGCCGCTGAGCACCGGCGTAGAGACAGAGATCCGCCGGCCGGTCGCGGGGGCAGGGATCGCGACCCAGGACGGCGCCTTACAGCGCATGGTGCCCTCAAAGGGCGCTGGGGCTCCTCCGAGCGAGAGAGGGGTCTGTGTCTCGGATGAGCCCTACTACTGCCTGCGACCTGCGACCTCCGTCAGCCTTTCTTGCCGTGGCGCTTCCTGTGGCCTCCAACTTTGCCGCCACCGCAGCCCCGAACCGCAACCTTCGTGGACTGCTCGACCACGGCGCCGTTCTGGCCCGTGATCGTCGTCGGCATGATCAGCGTGCGCCTTTGCCTGACGTGGCGCTTGCGGAAGACGGTCTTGCCGTGCTTCTTGGTCCTCACCCGCTTGGCGACGGTTCTGAAGCACAGATTCCCGGTTGCCGCGAGCGCCGAGTGGGAGCCCGTCGGCAGCGTCAGTTCGAAGCTGCTGATCGGCACGTCTGGCACCGACTTGAAGTCGGAGGTCGTGACGTTCTTTTGGATGTTCGTGATGCCCGTCAGATCCACGGTCACGCCATCGCCCTGCAGGACGACGTCCAGATCCGGGAATTTCACGCCTCCGTGGCTGACGAAGATCGCCGGGCCGGTCAGCGGCACCGGCAGCACCGGCGTACGCGCGATCGCCGTCCCAACATGCGAACCCGCCGGGCAGCCCGCCGGATCTTCCGCGAACTGCTTTTCGGTGCATGCCTGGGTGAGCGTTTCGTCCCTGGACGGCAGGATCCTCGGCAGCTTCACGAACACGCTCTTGATGTTGGCCTGCCCACTGCCAGAGGTCACCTTCACATGCAGGTAGGCGCCAAAGCGCCTCGTGTGGCGAGCCTTCGTGCTGACCCTGAACCCCGGCCTGAACGGAAGCGCCGCGCAGTCGGTCGACTGGAACGGGTACTTGCTCGACACCGATGCGCCCGCACTGCTCGTGAGCACCCCTTCGACGCTCATCGCATTGCAGTTCGTCGGATTGAACATGAACCCCGACCGATCGATGTTCACGAGCACCTTCTGCAGATGCAGCGGAATTCCATCGAGTCGCGTCGGCGGCGCGTTCGTCGCGATCGTGATCGCCGCCGTCTTCGGATCGACCTTGATCGAGCCCCTGATCACGATGCTGCCATTGCCTTCTCCTCCAATGCCGTTGAGGCCCGTTAGATGGAAGGGGCCGGCTTCCGCAGGCACCACCAGCGAGAGGCCGAACGGACCGCCTCCATATCTTTCGGTCAAGAAGACCCTTCCGCCACGGATCACGTACGGCTGTGAGCCGGACCCGACCGCCGCCGTCACTTCGCCGATCTGCGAGGCGGCAGCGCAGGTTCCCGCGTTCGCCTGCGCCTCGCCGCACAGCGGCACCTTTGCCAGGATCGCCGCAAGCCCCGGTGGCATGTGCAATGTCACCGGGCCGATGTCCTGCTGCCCGTCCGGCCGCGACAGCGAGACCTCGAATGAGCTGAAGGAGCCGCCGCGCGCAGAGCTCGTCATGCCTGCCACCAACGACGGCGTGAACCCTGGCGAGGAGCAACCTTCGATGTTGGGCGGGTTCGTCGCCGTGACCGTCGAGGCTTCGTCGATGCTCCAGGGCGTCAGCTTCGCGACCGCGACAGCGGGACCGCACGTCGTCGGGTTCGTGAGCGGGGACCTCGGGCCTTCTTCGAGCGCAACTTCCAGTTCGTCGAATGGCAGCTGCGGATCTTCGGGGAAGACGGCTGTCAACTGTCCGGTCGTCGCGTCGATCTTCGTGCGCCCGACGAGCTTGACGAGCACCGCTGGGCTTTCGCTGCCGGGGGGCGGTTCGGGCATCTTCGCTTCGATGAGGAGCCGCACCATCCTGCCGTCGTCCGCCTGCGCCTGCGTGCACGGCGAGCATTCCGGCCGGCCGACGTAGACGTTGCCTTCGATCGGTTCCAGCAGCAGCGGCGTGTGGATCCTCACCGTGCCGATCTTCGATTCCGCCGGGCATCTGCCGACCCTGCCGGAACTCCGGCCAAACCGTTCTTCCGAGCAGCCGACGAGGCCGTTCGCCGCCGCAGGCGAGATTTCCGTGCCCGCGGGAAGAGTCAATTCGACGTTGCGCACGTTCGGCGTGGCGAATTCTTCTGCGCCGCCGGCCTGGGGCACTTTCAAATGCACGGTGTAGCCCGCGGGCGCTCCCGCGTGCGTCGTGCTCAGGCTCAGCCCGGCTTCAGGAGAGAACGACAACGCACCGCAGCCGGTGAGTGGCGCCAGCATCGCTTCGGGGGTGCCGCTCACGATCGTTCCGGGCGCCTGCCAGGCGTCGGAGAGCAGCGGCACGGCGAGCGCCTCGCCGCTGCAGCTGCTTGGCATGGTCAGAAACGGCTTGGCCGGAACGGCGTCGCTGGCGCAGCCGATTTCGCGGTTCGCACGAGGTTCGCAACCGTTGATCGCCGACTCCCTCATGGGATCGTGAGCTTCGGCTGCCGGCACGCCCCAGATCATCACGGACGCGAGCCTGACGGTGTCGAAGGTGGTGATGTTCGCGAACCGGATGGAAAGCCCATAGTCGCCGTCGCTGCGCACGTGGAAGAGCATCGGCACGTGGGCGGAGCCGCCGACCGTGAACCCGAGCTCGGCCGGCTGTCCCGGCGTGGGTTCGATGTTGTAGACCGGCGCGTACTGTTCGTGGGTGCCGGGGCCGAAGAACGCGAGGTACACATCGCCCACCTGGGTGTCCGCCGGGCACCCCGCATTGCCTCCCAACTGGAACTGCTGCTGGCTGCAGCGCGGCACGGCGAGCGGGTCGCCCACGAAGCCTGGCGGCAGGTGGACTTCGACGTCCTTCGGCGTCGCGCCGATCTCAGGACATCCGCTCAGCGATATCGCACTCGGCGGAGAGCATTTGCCGTCTCCGCCGTTTTCTTCCGGATTGACGCTGCCCACGTTCGTCGCAAATTGAGTGGAGAACGCAAACGGATGCGAGCCTGCCTGTGTCGCCAGTTCGCCGTCTTCCTGCGTCGCCTCGGCCTCCAGATGCACGCCGTAGGGCACAGGCTGGGTGGGGGCGACGACCGGCGTCGCGTTGCTGGTGGACGCTTCCGCTGCGCCGCCGCTGCTGATCGATGCGACGTTGTGAAGCGGACCTTCTGCGCCTGCCGGCACTTCGACCATCACCTTTGCGATCACGCGATCGCCTGTCGGGACCGAGCTTTCCGTGGCGCATTCGACCGTCTGCGGCGAGCCGCCGGCGGTCGTGCAGCTCATTTCGACCGCTGCGCCGTATTGAGCTTGTTCATTGTTGCCCGCCGAAGCCCTGACGGCGGGCTTCATTTCTTCATTTTCTTCAACTTCCTTGACTTCGAGGCCTTCGGGCAGCGTGTCCCTGAGCACGATCTTCCCGCTGCTGGACGCTCCCCCATCGTTCAACGCTTCGATCCAGTAGAAATCGCTCGTATCGCCTGCATGGAAATAGGCTGGTGCGGGCTGTGAGATGATCGTCCAATGCGGCGCCGCTTGCGCCGCCGCCGCCTGCGCGCAACAGACACCACCGAGGACGATCGGCAGCCCTGCAAGCCCCGCGATCAGGCGCACAGCCGTTCTCTTCAGCCGCATGTCCATCATCATCCCCTCCTCTTACCGGACCAAGCCGACCGATGGGCCCTCGGCTGCGCTCCGTACCGCTTGCGCGCCTGTGCCCGGCATGATCGCCGCTTGCGCCTGCTCTTCTTCTTGCGACAGGCTTTGAGCGCCTTGGCGAGCTTGTCTGCTCTCGTTTCCGTGGGCCTTGTGGCCGCCCGCAGGTTGCCCGATGCGCCGCTGGCTCCGCTCAATGGACTCGTTGTCGAGAGGGGTTCCCCCGCGGTCCGGCAGCTGCCGCTGCACGGCACTGCCGTTGCAGGCGACTGCAATCCGCCGTCGACGCGCGAGTCATACACGTCGTAGAGCTGGTCGGCGTCACTCGGCGTCAGCTGGCCGAGGGTCGCCAGGAACACGTTGTCTCCCGTGCTGTCCGCGTCCACGAAGTACGCTATGTCGGGACTGCTCGGGCTCGAAAGCAGATAGACACAGCCGCCTTTCGTTTCGCACGTGCCTTCGCCTTCCTGCTCGTACTCGTACAACTTGGCCGCCGTATTGCCTTTGAGGCTGGGCACGAGCGGATCGCGAGAGGTGAAGAAGACGCGACCGCCATTGCTGCTGACCACGCGCGCCTGATGGAAGGCCGAACTGGCGCCGCGGCCGCCATTGCCTTCGCCGCGACCGACGCTGCCGAGAAGGCCGGCGCCGATCGGCGGCGCTCCGGACGGGTCACAGGATACGCAGACGACGCTTTCCGTCGCCGCCGCGTACTCGTACACCTCTCGTTCCGCGCTCCCGGTCCCTTCGTTGACGTTGTCGTAGCCGCTTGGGAAGTTCGTGCTCGCCAGTGGATTCACGGAGGTGAACGCGAGATGCCGTCCGCTCGGCGTGAGATACGATTCCAGCCTTACTTCTCTTTCAGCCCAGTCGTTGGCGTCGGCTTCGTTCAGCGTTGCGATGAAGGCGGGGGCGCCTCCGTCGTGCACCACGTACAGGTTGTACCCGCCATCCACGCCCTTGCCAGGAACGAGCTGCCCCTTTGCCACGAAGTAGACATAGGCTCCGTCGGCGGAGGTGCCCACGACCCCTTGCACGCTGGCCCCTTCTTCGGTGTCGGCGGGCAGATTCGTGTCCACGGTGAGATCCTTGAGCGTTTCCGTTTCGAGGTCGTATTCATAGAGGTCTCCGCGGTCGCTGCAGCCGGTGAACACTTCTTCTTCCGGATTGCACACAGGCGCTCCGGTGTACGACTGGGTCGTCAGCTCCGCCTGGCTCGTGAAGAACACATGCTTCCCATCTGTCGAGGCGCCCCAGAACATCGCCGGCTGGGCCGCGGTATTCGCCGGCGTCGCGCCTGGCGCCGGCTTTGAGAGCTCGACGGTTTCTGTGCCATTGAGACGCTCATAGACCTCCATCATGCCCGCTTGGCCGCTTTCCGCAGGCTGCTGTCCTTCGTCGGAAAGGGCCTGGAAGACGACCCGTTCGCCACCCTGAGAGATGGCATTGGCTACGTGGTTGGTGACTCCATTTGAGTTGCTTCCAGATCCGGCAGTGGATTCTTCGGCGATCTTGCCATCGGGCAGGACGCCAGCCATCTTAACGTGCCAAGCGCCGTCTTCTTCCACGCTTTCGTAGAGGTTCTGCCTTCCTTCGGGCGCGCCGGGGACGAGGCTGGCGGTGCTCTCGAACAGGACGTGGCGGAAGTCCGCGGAAGCCCCTGCCGGCGCTGTGACGTCGACGAACTGAAAGCACAGCACGAGTATGGAGCCGGGACAGCCCGCCGGTGGCACGCTGGCAGGGGTCGCATTGTTGATCCATCTGTATCCGCCCCCTTCGCCGCTGAGGAACAGGTTGTAGATCCCCGGCGTCGCTCCTTCCACAAGCGGCTGTACCAAGTCGACGAGCCACTGGTTCAGTTCTTCTGAAAACTCATATTGAACGCCGGCGCCCCCTGGCGCGGTCGCGGTCGGCGTCGGAGGCGAGACGTTCGTGGTCAGCCAGCCCTGCGAGGCGCGCTTGGACACGTAGGCATCCGCCAGCGAAGCGCTCTGCGCATTCGCGTATGCGCCGAAGAGGTTCGTGAACGACACCGCTTCGCCGCTCGGCGCCGCTTGCGCCTGCCGGTCTGGGCTGAGCGCCCATGAGCTGCCCTTTTCGACAGGTGAGACCTGCTCGAAGGCGCGACAGTCAGGAAGCGCTGCCGAGGGACCTGTGCGAAGCGCGCTGTTCGGACAGGCCGGCGATGCCATGGCGGCCGGTGCAGGCGCCATGATGATTGCGATGAGTGGTGCGACGAGGATCAGGGATCGTGCCCATGATCGCGTTAGCTGCGCCCGCGCACGCCTTGTGGTTCGCATTAGACTCATACCCCTCCTCATTCGCACGACCCCATCCTGGCTGCGCCCCAGCGGCCACCGGCCGGGGCAATAATAAACTGCAGCGCCGGGTTTGTCAACGCCTGACTCGCGGCCTCGCCTAAGTGGCATGAGCGGGCGGCCGCCGATGGGTCGACGGCCGCCCTGCTGCATCTGCATTCTTGCGTCGCCCTGTCCGCGCACTTTACTTCGCGTGGCAGCATTTATCGCGATTGCGCAAGCGTGTCAGATTCGCGGCGGAGCATGTCAGATCTATGACCACAACGCGCTTGAGCTCATGGCATGAAGCTCAGTTTCCCGGGTGAAGCAATCATCGCTTCGAAGTTACCTTTATAGGTCCCGGTTTTGAACGTGCCGGGCCTCGAGCATCCACTGCCGGCCGTATATTCGATGCCTGCTATGGCAGGTTCGAACTTTATGTTGTTACCACTATTGATATATTTGATGGTGCCGAGGTTCTGTTTCGATTTCCAGATGATTTCGCAAGTGCCGCCGAGTCCGTTGTTGGATATCCACTTGACTAAGTTATCAAGATCTGCTTTGCCACTCGCTAAGTATAGATAATCCCAGTTCGTGAATGTGGTCGGTACGACTCCGAAGAAAAGGCATTTCCCGTATTTGATTTCCGCTAACTGGCTTGATTCTTCGGCACCGGCCGTGCCTGTTTCGCCTTTTTCGATTTTGGCTTCAGTACATTCGAACGTACCCTCTTCGGTGTTGAAGACCTGGTTTGTGACGTTTTCGGATAACAGTTTGGCTTTAGTCAACGTGGATAAGAACGACGATGCCGAGGCTGAGGCAGTCGTCGCGGCACCGAACGCCAGCGCCGCGACGAGCGCGAGGCCCGGCTTGATCTTTCGCATCGGTCTGCTCCTTTGTCTCTGGTTGGTGACCGGGAAGACGGCGCTCTCGGTTGGAGGACCGTCCAGCGATCTCGTCTGAGCGACCCACGGCCACCGACACTCCGGTGCACGCCGCCGTCGGTCCTATGCGACGTCCACTGCGGGTCGCGTCGACTAAGCGTAGCTCCGACGCAAGGGCCTGTAAAGGATCGTTTCCGATTGAGCGGCCGGTCCTGCCAAGTCTTCGCGCAAGCCGGCAGGATCGTCGAGGTACGGCCACGCGATGAGCTCCGACCGTACTTCCAGGCCATTCGAGGGTTGGGGCTGCCGAAAGCGGGAGCGACGGGACTCGAACCCGCGACCTCCGGCGTGACAGGCCGGCGCTCTAACCAGCTGAGCTACGCCCCCGCGCATGCGCGGAGGCGGGAGGCGGCTCCACGCGCGAGACCTCCAGTATGCCAAGACCGCGCGTGCTTCGCGGCAAAGCTCCGTGCTCCCGGCGGCAAAGACCTCGGCGCGGGATCTTTGCCCGCAGGCCGCCCTTGACGCCGGGCGATGCGCGATATATCGTGAACATATCGCGAAACGAACCTAGGAGGCAGATATGCACGCCTACGCGACACGAGTGCCAGGCAGGTGCGGACGCGCCTACGTCTACGACCTGAAAGCGCTGCTTTGCGCGATGATGGGCGAGAGCGGCTACGGCGGCAGGCGCGAGCGGAGCTACGGCCGCGGGCGCGGCTGGTTCGGCGGCTACGGGCCGTCGGGCTGGCCGCCGCAGCGCCCAGGCGGCCACTGGCGCGGGCGCAAGGCGCGGCGCGGCGACATCAGGACCGCGGCGCTGCTGCTGCTCGCGGAGGAGCCCCGCAACGGCTACCAGATCATGCAGGAGGTCGAGCACCGCAGCGACGGCGTCTGGCGGCCGAGCCCAGGCTCGGTCTACCCCGCGCTGCAGCAGCTCGAGGACGAAGGCCTGATCCGCGCCGAGGGGGCCGAGGGGCGCAAGCGCTTCGCGCTCACCGACGAGGGCAGGGCGGAGGTGCAGCGGCGCGACCAGGAGGCGCCCGCGCCGTGGGAGCAGATGAGCAGCGACTTCGGCGAGAAGGCGTTCGAGCTCGGCGACGCCGCGAGAGCGGTCGCGGCGGCGTTCGTCCAGGTGATGAGGACGGGCGACGAGGCGCAGATGGAGCAGGCCCGCAGGGTGCTGCGCGACGCGCGACGCGACCTCTACCGGATCCTCGCCGACAGCGAGGAAGGCGAGGCGGACCGCGGATCGGACGCAGACCGCGGGCCGGTGGACGAGGATGCGGATCGAGGCGAGGGCTGAGCGGCGGGACGAGCACCAGAGGGCGGGCGAGGCGGCGCTGCGCAGCGTCGCCGAGCAGGCCGTGCCGACGAGGCCGGCGCTGAGGGCCGGGGGCCGCGCCGCTTCGGCTGGCCGGCGAGTCGCTTGACTGGCCGGCCAGCAAGCGCTCGGCTAAGGTGGGCCTCGATGGCGATCCCACCGCCGCCGCCGCTCGAGCACGAGAATCCGCTGCTGATGGTGGCGAGCGACCTGCGCAGGCAGCGAGCGTGCGAGGTGCCCTATCCCCCTGGCGACGTCGACTTCTCGATCTCGCGGACGCTGCGCTTCTCCGAGGACCCGCTGCCGATCCTGCTCTCCGCCTACGAACGGCACGGTCCCGTCTTCTCGCTGCGGATCTTCCACGGGCTCGTCGTCTTCATGCTCGGGCCCGCCGCGAACCACTACGTCACCGTCTCGCACGCCTCGAACTTCACCTGGCGCGAATCGCACTTCCGGGATCTCACCGCGCTCATCGGCGACGGCCTGCTGACGACCGACGGCGAGTTCCACCGCCGCTCGCGCCTGATAATGCTGCCCGCGTTCCACCACGAGCGGATCGCAGCCGCGGTCGACGTGATGCGGCAGGAGGCCGAGCGCGCGCTGCAGCGGTTCGACCTCGGCGGGCAGCTCGACCTCTACTTCTGGACGCGGCGGCTAGCGCTGCGGATCGCTATGCGGGCGCTGTTCGGCCTCGACCCGGACGGCGAGCGCGCGCAGGCGATCGACGCCGCGAGCCTGTTCGAGGAAGCGCTCTCCTTCTACTCGACCCCCTATCCGGCGCGGATGCTGCGGGGGCCGAAGACGCCGTGGTCGCGCCTCGTGCGGGCCGCGAAGCGGCTCAACTCGATGATCTACGCCGAGATCGAGGAGCGCAGGGCAAGCGGCAGGCGCGGCGAGGACGTGATGAGCCTGCTGCTCGACGCGACCGACGAGCAGGGCGCGGCCCTCAGTGACGGCCAGGTCCGCGACGAGGTGATGACGCTGCTGTTCGCGGGCCATGACACGACGACCTCGACGGTGTCGTTCATGTTCCACGAGCTCGCCCGCAACCCGGGCGAGGCCGCGAAGCTGATCGCCGAGCAGGACGAGGTGCTGCATGGCGCCGCGCCCCAGGCCTCGCATCTGAACGGCGTCGCGCTGCCGATGCTCGAGATGGCGCTCGACGAGACGCTGAGGATGTACCCGCCAGCGTGGATCGGCCCGCGCCGGTCGGTCTGCAGCTTCGAGTTCGAGGGAGTGCCAGTGCCTGGCGACGCCTACGTGAACTACTCCTCCTGGGCCTCGCACCACCTGCCGAAGGTGTTCCCCGAGCCGGAGCGGTTCCTGCCCGAGCGCTTCGAGGCGGCGGCGAAGGCGGCGCTGCCGAAGAGCGCCTACGTCCCCTTCGGGGGCGGCTCGCGCACCTGCATCGGAATGCGCTTCGGACAGCTCGAGGTGCGCACGATCGCGACGTCGATCCTCAGCAGGTTCAGTCTCGAGCTCCCTGACGACTTCAGGCTCTCGATCCGCCAGATGCCGACGCTCAGCCCGCGCGAAGGGCTGCCCGTGATCGTGCGAGATCGGTCCGAGGCGAAGCGGCACGCCCCGCGCGCGGTCGCCGCTAGCGCAGCCGCGCCCTGATCGAGAGCAGCCATCCGTCCTCGGGGACGGCGGCGGGAGGTTCCTCGGCGCCGCGAGCGGGAGATCCCGCGGCGCGTGCGGAGACGCCGAGCAGCTCGAGCCTGCGGTCGGCGAAGAGCGTAATCCTGCCGGCTCCCCTGAGCAGCGGATGCACGGGCGCGAGCAGCAGCTTGCCTTCGACGACTTGGAGCAGCGCATCGAGGGAGGCGCTGCGCCCGAACAGGCGCCCGCTCGAGCGCACGGCGATGCCGCCCTCACTCGGGCCGCCTTCGCCCGATCCGACCTTGTTCGAGCCGCCCGCGCCCGATCCGACCTTGTTCGAGCCGCCCGCGCCCGAGCCGCCCTCCCCGGGAAGCACTTCCATCCGCACGCCTGCGGGCAGCGCCGCCCGCAGCGCCGCCCTCGTCAGCAGCGCCCTCATCTCGACGACCTCGCCGCGCTTCTCGAGCGTCGCGTGCGTGAGCATGAGGGCGCCAACGCCGAAGCGAGGCTCGACGAGCTCGACGCTGCGCGCGCTCGCGGTCACGTCCGTGACTCGCCTCGATTCGGCGAGCAGGTTCACGACCTGATGCAGCGATACCTTCAGGCGGCCCGCGCTCAGACGCACGGAGTCGGCGCTGCCGAAGAGCAGCGTAAGCGCCGGCAGCGCCCTCACGCTGGCGCTGTCGACGTTGCCATACCGCGCGACCTTGCTGCGCAGCGCCTCGACCGCGATCCGCGGCAGCAGCAGCTGCGCGCCTCCGACGAACAGGACGAGCACGACGAATACGACGCCGAGCACGCCTCGTGTGCCGAGGCGGCGCCTGCGCGACGAGATTCGGGAGATTCGCCCGCTCAGCTCTCCGCCCGCCTCCATCTGTCCAGCATCGCACGCGCGGCGATCCCGAGAGCCGGGCGCCGCCGGGCGGGACGAAGCGCCGTCGTGGGCCGGGACACGACTCTGGTGGTGTGCGCGAAGGCTCTCGATCGGCGACGCCGGCAGGCGGGCGCTAGCCTTAGAGGCCCCCGGCGGGGGCGCGTAGCTCAGCTGGCCAGAGCACCTCGTTTACACCGAGGGGGTCGCCCGTTCGAGTCGGGCCGCGCCCATGCAGAGCACAGACGAGTTTCAAACCCAGACGGCAGAGCGTCCAATCGAGGCAGAGAGCGATCCCATCCGGATCGCGGTGATCGGCTCGGGCCCCGCGGGCTTCTACGCCGCAGGCCACCTCCTCGGCGAGAAGGACCGCAACATCGAGGTCGACATGATCGAGCGGCTGCCGACGCCGTGGGGTCTCGTGCGCTCCGGCGTCGCGCCGGACCATCCGAAGATCAAGTCCGTCACGCGCGTCTACGAGAAGACGGCCGCCCACCCGCGCTTCCGCTACTACGGCAACGTCGAGCTCGGGCGCGACGTCGAGCGCGAGGAGCTGCTGCAGCACTACCACGCGATCGTCTACGCGACCGGCGCCCCCGACGACAGGCCGCTTCGCATCCCAGGCGAGGACCTGAAGGGCAGCTGGGCGGCGACGGACTTCGTCGGCTGGTACAACGGCCATCCCGACCACAGAGACCTCGACTTCGACCTCTCCTGCGAGCGGGCGGTCGTAATCGGAAACGGCAACGTTGCGCTCGACGTCGCGCGCATGCTCACGCTCGCGCACGAGGAGCTGAGCGTCACCGACACCGCGAACCACGCGCTGCACGCGCTGAGGGACAGCGCGGTCCGCGAGGTGCTCGTCGCCGGGCGACGGGGGCCCGCGCAGGCGGCGTTCACGAACCCCGAGCTGCGCGAGCTCGGCGAGATGGAGGGTGTCGACGTGATCGTCGACGCCGACGAGCTCGAGCGGGCGCTCGCGGTGCCCGACGAGAGCGCCGACCCGACGGCGCAGCGCAACGTCGAGATCCTGCGCGAGTACGCGGCGAGGAAGCCGCGGGGCGAGGGGCGCCGAATCGTGCTGCGCTTCCTGCTCTCGCCGATGAAGCTGGCCGGCGACGACAGCGTGAAGGAGGTGACGTTCGCGCGCAACGAGCTCGTCTCCGACGAGAGCGGGGCGCTGCGCGCGCAGGCGACCGGCGAGACGGAGTCCATGCAGGCGGGGCTCGTCCTCAGGGCGATCGGGTACCGCGGCAGGCCGCTGTCAGGGGTGCCCTTCGACAGGCGCCGCGCCGTGATCGCGAACGTGAGCGGCCGCGTCGTCGGCGAGGACGGGACGCCGCACCGGGGCGAGTACGTCGTCGGCTGGATAAAGCGCGGCCCGACCGGCGTGATCGGCACGAACAAGAAGGATGCCCAGGAGACGGTCGACGCGATCCTCGAGGACGTCGAGCGGGGGAGGCTGCACGATCCGGCCTCCCCCGATGCGGACAGCGTCCACGAGCTGCTGCTCTCGCGCCAGCCAGAGCTCGTCAGCTACGAGGGCTGGTCGGAGATCGACCGCCACGAGAAGGCGCTCGGGGAGCCCGAAGGCAGGCCGCGCGTGAAGGTCACGGACATCGAGCAGATGCTGCGGATCGCCGCGTCGCAGACGCCGACCGACGAGCCGCTCGACACGCTGCGCCTGCGCTGAGCGAGAGGCCAGCGGTCGCGCCCTGCCGCGCCTTGTGCGACACTGCACCGACGACGCGCGCCGTTAGCTCATCGGGTAGAGCCCCGGACTTTTAATCCGGTGGGACGGGTTCGAGTCCCGTACGGCGCATTCTTGGTGCCCGGTCGACTGACCTGAGACGATGAGCCGCAGAGAGCGCTTCCAGATCGCGGGCAGGACCGCGTTCGTCACCGGCGCGGCGCGCGGGATCGGGGCGGGCGCGGCGGAGCGGCTGCATGCGCGCGGCGCGAACGTCGCGCTCGTCGGGCTAGAGGCGGACCTGCTGCAGGCGCTCGCGCGCAGGCTCGGCGAGCGGGCGCTTGCGATCGAGGCCGACGTCACCGACTTCGAGGCGCTGCAGGACGCGGTCGCCAGGACGGTCGAGCGCTTCGGCGGCATCGACGTCGGGATCGCGAACGCGGGCATATCGTTCACCGGGCCGCTTGCGAGCGCGCCGGTGCAGCAGGTCGAGCGCACACTCGCCGTCAACCTGCTCGGCGTCTGGCGCACCGACAGGGCGCTGCTGCCGCAGATCGTCGAGCGGCGCGGCTACCTGCTGAACGTCGCCTCGCTCGCGGCCGTCTCGCACGCGCCGATGATGGGCCCCTACTGCGCGGCGAAGGCGGGCGTCGAGGCGTTGAGCAACGTGCTGCGGATGGAGCTCTCGCCCTCCGGCGCGAAGGTCGGCTGCGCCTACTTCGGCTTCATCGACACCGATCTCGTGAGGGGCGGCTTCAGCCAGCCCTCCGCCGGCCGCCTCAGGGCGCAGATGCCGAAGCTCCTGAGCGAGCCGGCGCCGCTGTCGAAGGCGGTCGACGCGATCGAGCGCGGCGTGAGGCGGCGCTCGGCGAGGGTCTTCGCGCCGCGCTGGGTGAGCGTTGCGCTCGCGCTGCGCAGCGTGATACAGCCGCTGACCGAACGGCGCGTGCTCTCCGATCCAGCCGAGCTGACGGAGGCGATGCGGATCGCGCAGGAGAGCCACGAGACCGACGCCCAGGACCCGCTGCTCGGCGTGGCGGTCACAGTGTCGAGCGAGACGCTGGTCGACTCACGCTCCTGACGGACGCCACCGTGAGGAGCTAATGCCTGAAGTGGCGGACGCCCGTCGCCACCATCGCGACGTTCGCTGCGTCTGCCGCCTCGACCGAGAGCTGATCCCTCATCGAGCCGCCAGGCTGGATGATCGCGGTCACGCCCGCGTCGATGCCGAGCTGCGGGCCGTCAGGGAACGGGAAGAAGGCGTCGGAGGCGAGCACGGAGCCCGCGAGCTTGTCCGGCTGGTGCTCCCTCGCCTTCTCGACCGCGATCCTCACCGCGTCGACGCGGCTCATCTGGCCGGCGCCGATGCCGATGCTCGCACCGTCCCTGACGATCACGATCGCGTTGCTGCGCACCCGCATGCAGACCTGCCAGGCGAACGTCAGGTCCTGCCACTCGCGCTCGTCCGGCTCCCTCCTGCCCATCGCCCGCATCTGATCCCTCGTCTCCGCGACGGAGTCGCGGTCCTGCAGCAGCAGCCCGCCGAGCACCGGGCGCGACTCCAGATCTTCTTTTCTTGATGGGGCGCCGCCTCCGGCGACGCCTGAGATGGACGGCGCCGCGCTCGCCGGGTCCTGCGCTGCGACGTCGAGGCTCAGCTCGAGCAGGCGCACGTTCTTGCTCTGCTTCAGCAGCTCGAGCGCGTCCGGATCGAAGCGGGGGGCGATCACGACCTCGACGAACTGCTTCGACATCGCCTCCGCCGCGGCGGCGTCGACGTGCCGGTTGAGCGCGATCACGCCGCCGAAGGCGCTCGTCGGATCGCAGGCGAAGGCGCGCCGATAGGCGGTGAGCGCGCTCTCGCCGAGCGCGCAGCCGCAGGGGTTGTTGTGCTTCACGATCGCGCAGGCGGGGGCGTCGAAGTCGAAGGCGAGCTGACGCGCGGCGCTGAGGTCGAGCAGGTTGTTGAAGGACAGCTCCTTGCCGTGCAGCTGCGTGACGCCCGCGAGCAGGTGCGAGGGGGCGCCGACCTGGACGTAGTAGGCGCCGCGCTGGTGGGGGTTCTCGCCGTAGCGCAGGTCGAGCGCCTTCTCGTAGGCGAGCGCCCGCCGCGGGCGCAGCGGCGGCACGGCCGATCCCTGGCCGGCGGTCGCGTCTGCAGGCGAGCCTGCGCCGGCCGTCGCACCCTCTGCGCCCGCCCCCTCCGCGGCGCGTTGCGCTTCGCGAGCCGCGAACCAGGTCGAGATCGCGGCGTCGTAGCAGGCCGTGACCGCGAACGCGGTCGCCGCGAGGCGCCGTCTGCTCGCGAGCGAGAGGCGACCGTCGCGCTCTCTCAGCTCGGCGAGCACGCCCTCGTAGTCGGCGGGGTCGACGAGCACCGCCGCGAACTCGTGGTTCTTCGCCGCCGCCCTGATCATCGTCGGGCCGCCGATGTCGATGTTCTCGATCGCCTCCGCGTCGGTCGCGTGAGGGCGGGAGACCGTCTGCTCGAAGGGGTAGAGGTTGACGCAGACGAGGTCGACCTGCTCGATCCGATGCTCCGCGGCGGCGGCGAGGTGGGCCTCCTCGTCGCGGCGCGCGAGCAGGCCCGCGTAGAGGCGGGGGTGCAGCGTCTTCACGCGCCCGTCGAGCATCTCCGGAAAGCCGGTGAAGTCCTCGA
Source organism: Solirubrobacterales bacterium (assembly GCA_037915935.1). Lineage (GTDB taxonomy): Bacteria > Actinomycetota > Thermoleophilia > Solirubrobacterales > Solirubrobacteraceae > Palsa-744. The sequence continues at coordinate 25,494 of JBAIYK010000028.1, forward strand.
TCGCGCGCACCGATATCCCCGCCTCCGCGAGCGCGTTCGCGGTGCCGCCCGTCGAGACGATCTCGATCCCGAGCTCGGTCAGCCCGCGCGCGAGCTCGATCACGCCCGACTTGTCGGAGACGGAGATGAGCGCCCGGCGCACCCGCACCTCGCCGGCCGCGGCGGGCTCTATGCCGGCGGCGCCTGCGAGGCCGCCCTGCGGGTCGTCCACCGCAGCGGCGGGCGGGCCGGGGTGCGAGGTGGGATCTTGTTCCTGCTTCGATGCCATCCGTTGCACCCTACCTGGCGATCAGCACCCTGCGGGGGTTGCTCGGATCGAAGCCGATCGCGCCCCTCGCAAACAGCCGCACCGCTTCGGCGAGCAGCTCGTGCTCGATCGGGTGCAGGGCCTCGAGGACGGCGTCCGGATCGCTCGCGTCAGGCAGCTCGATCGCGCGCTGGGCGATGACGGGGCCGCTGTCGACGCCGCCGTCGACGAAGTGGACGGTGACGCCGAACAGCTTGACGCCGTAGGCGAGGGCCTGCTCGATCGCGTGCAGGCCCGGGAAGGCGGGCAGCAGCGAGGGGTGCACGTTGATCACCGCCCTCGGGAAGCGCTGCAGGAACGTCTCGCCGAGCAGCTCCATGTAGCCGGCGAGCACGACGAGCCGCGCCCCCTGAGCCTGCAGCCATTCGGCGAGCGCGGCGTCGCGGGCTTCGCGGTCGGCGTAGTCGCAGCGGGGGAACGCCGCGGTCGGCACGCCAACGCGCTCAGCGCGCGCGAGCGCAGGCGCGTCCTGTCGCGAGGACGCGACGGCGACGACCTCCGCCTCGCGGTGGTGGACCGCGTCGAGCAGCGCCTGCAGGTTCGTGCCGACGCCGGAGACGAGCACGGCGATCGGCAGCGGCGTGCTCTGCTCGGCAGTCCGCCCCTCTTCGCCTGGTCGCGGCTGGAGGGCGGAGGGCTCCGGCGGCGGCATCGGCGCGGACGATACCGCTGTGATCCGGTAGCAGACCGTGCGAGGTCCTCGAGCGCCCGCCGCCTGCCACGCCGCTGTGACGCAGTTCACAGACCCCTGCGCCCCGCGCCTCTTCAATGCCTCTCGGGAGAGCGGGACACACCTGACAAAGCCGACCGCCAGGGAGGTGCCCGATGGCCGCATCGATCCTCGTCACGACCGTGATCGTCCTCTCGATCGCAGTAGCGCTGCGATCGCCCCACGAGGACCGGCTGATCGCGAGACGGCCCTTCAACAACCCCCACAGCGACGCCTCTGCGGCGAAGGAAGGCTGGCTTGGCTAGATCTTCACGAGCGGCAGCTCTAGGTCGAACTTGCCGTTCGCACCCTCAGTTCCGCTGAGCGGGTACTCGCCCGTGAAGCAGGCGTCGCAGTGGGTCTCCCTGCCGGCGCGGACCGCCTCGTAGAGGCCGTGCAGCGAGAGGTAGTGCAGCGAGTCGCAGCACAGCTCCGCGGCGATCTGGGCCGTGTCGCGGCCGTGGGCGATCATCTCCTCGCGCGTCGACATGTCGATCCCGTAGTGGCAGGGGTGCTTGATCGGCGGCGCGGAGATCCGCAGGTGCACTTGAGCGGCGCCCGCGTCCCTCAGCATCTGCACGATCTGCCGCGTCGTGTTGCCGCGCACGATCGAGTCGTCGACGACGATCAGCCGCTTGCCTGAGACCACCTCCGGCAGCGGGTTGAACTTGAGGCGCAGCCCGTGCTTGCGCAGCTCCTGGCCGGGCTGGATGAAGGTCCGCGCAACGTAGCGGTTCTTCACGAACCCGTCGTCCTGGGGCAGTCCCGCGGCGCGTGCGAGGCCGCGGGCGGCGGCGTTGCCGGAGTCGGGCACCGCGATGACGAGGTCCGCCTGCACGGGCGCCTCGCGCCAGAGGATCTCGCCCATGCGCGAGCGCGAGACCTGCAGCACCTCGCCGTCGATGCGCGAGTCGGGGCGCGCGAAGTAGATGCGCTCGAACACGCAGAACGCCCTTTGCGCCGGGCTCGCGACCTGCCTGCTGCTCAGCCCCCGCTCGTCGAGCGTGACGATCTCGCCGGGCTGCACCTCGCGCACGTGGCGCGCGCCGATGATGTCGAAGGCGCAGGACTCGCTCGCGACGCAGTACCTTCGCGGCTCGCCTCGCTCGATCGGGTCGAGCACGCCGACCGCGAGCGGGCGCAGCCCGAGGGGGTCCCTGAAGGCGAGCACCCTGTCCCTGCCCATGACGACGATCGAGAACGCGCCCTGAAGGCGCGGCAGCGTATGCGCGACGGCGTCCTCGAGCCGCTCGGCGGGGTGCGCGGCGATGAGCGCCGCGACGATCTCCGAGTCCGAGGTCGAGCTGAACGTGACGCCCTGCTCCAAGAGCTCCGCGTGCAGCTGCACCGCGTTGATGAGATTGCCGTTGTGGGCGAGCGCGATCTCGCGCAGCGAGCCGCCCGTGCCCTCCGAGCGCTGCACGGGCTGGGAGTTCTCCCAGGCGTTCGAGCCGGTCGTCGAGTAGCGCACGTGCGCGATCGCGAGCTCGCCGGCGAGCGTTTTGAGGTCGTTCTCGCTGAAGACCTGGCTGACGAGCCCGAGCTCTCTGCGCGTGATGATGTGCCCGCCGCGATCGGCGGCGGCGATCCCCGCGGACTCCTGGCCGCGGTGCTGGAGCGCGTAGAGTGCGAAGTAGGAGAGCCGCGAGACCTCGTGCCCAGGCGCGTATATGCCGAAGACGCCGCATTTGTCGCGCGGCCCTTCGCGGCGAGGCGCTGCCGGCTCCCCGGACATCGAGCCCATCACGCTAGCAGCGGGCCTCAATAGAACAACTCCCCGAGCGCGCGGTGGGCCTGCCGCATCTCCGCGAGCGCGACGTCGATCGCCCCGGCGTCCGCCTCGATCGCATCGGCATCTCCCTCGATCGCGCCGGCGCCCCCCTCGATCGCCCCGGCAAATCCCTCGATCAGCAGCCGGTCGCCGCCGACGCGTCCGATGAGGCTGGCGGGGACCTTCGCGGCGAGGTCGCGCAGGGCCTGCTCCGGGCCGCTGAGCAGGAAGCCGCCCATCCCCTCGCCGAAGAGCAGCGCGTCGCTCTCCGTCTCGCGGTGAGCGGGAGGCCCCTCGCTGACCGGTCCCGCGGCATGGGGTCTCGGCGGCATGGGCCCGCTTGTCTCCCGCATATATGCCCTGAGGTCGACCCTCGCGCCGACGTCGCCCGCGAGGCAGCACTCCGCGAGCGCGACCGCGAGACCGCCCTCGGCGACGTCGTGCGCGCTGCTGAGCAGGCCGGAGCGGACCGCCTCCCTCACCGCCTCGATCGCCGCGAGCACGGCCGTCAGATCGGCGGGCGGCAGCTGCAGCGGCAGCGGCTCTCCGCGCAGCTTCGCGAGCTCGCTCGCGGAGAGCGAGGGCGAGAACGGCCCGACGAGCGCGATCGCGTCGCCCTCGCGAACGAACCCGAGCCCGCCCGCCTTCGCAACGTCAGGCAGGGCGCCAACGATGCCGATGACCGGGGTGGGATAGATCGGGCCCGACGCGCTCTCGTTGTAGAGCGAGACGTTGCCGCCGACGACGGGGATGCGCAGCGCGAGGCAGGCGTCGCGCAGGCCGCGCACCGCGGACTGCAGCTGGAAGGCGATGTGGGGCTTCCCGGGGTTGCCGAAGTTGAGGTTGTTCGTGAGCCCTAGCGGGTCCGCGCCGACGCAGGCGAGGTTCGCCGCGCACTCGAGCACCGCCGCGACCGTGCCAGCGTAGGGGTCGGCGGCGACGCGCCTGCCGTTGCAGTCGATCGAGACCGCGATGCCAGGCAACGGCGGCTGGGGTGCGACGCCCGAGGAGGCCGACGAGGCGCCTGCGTCGTCTGACTGCGGCGTGGCGTCCGGTGAGGCGTCCGCGCCGCGCAGCGGCTCGATCGCGAGCACCGCCGCGTCGGCGGTCTGCGGCCGTCGCACGGTCCGCGACTGCACGATCGGGTCGTACTGCTCGAACAGTGGCTGCCTGGAGGCGAGGTTCGGGCTGCCGAGCAGCGCGAGCAGCGTCTGACGGGGCGAGGTCTGCGCCGGTAGTGTCGGCTGAGGCGCGGGATAGATCGGGCTGGAGGGCGGCTGCGGGTCGATGTCGTAGAGCGGGCACTCGTCGACGAGCGCGGCGACGGGCATGTCGCCGAGCGGCTCTCCCTCTCGCAGCACCCTCAGACGGCCGCTGCTCGTGACCTCGCCGATCACCGCTCCGTTCACCTCCCAGCGCGCGCAGACCTTCAGCACCTCCTCGACGCGGTGCGGCTCGACGACGCAGAGCATCCGCTCCTGGGACTCGGAGACCATGATCTCGAAGGGCTCTAGATCGGGCTCGCGCAGCGGCACCTTTGCGACGTCGACGTCGACGCCGACGCTCCCCTTCGAGGCCATCTCCGCGACGGCGGAGGTGAGCCCGGCCGCGCCGAGGTCCTGCAGGCTGACGAGCAGCCCGTCCTCGAGCAGCTGCAGCGAGCACTCGAGCAGCTTCTTGCCCTCGAACGGGTCGCCTACCTGGACGGTCGGGCGCTTGCCGCCGTCGTCCTCGCCGAGCTCGGCGGAGGCGAGCACCGAGGCGCCGCCGATCCCGTCGCGCCCCGTGCTCGCGCCGAACAGCACGAGGAGGTTGCCCTCGCCGGCGGCGGCGCTGCGCATCAGGCGCTCCCTGCGCGCGATCCCGAGCGCCATCGCGTTGACGAGGCAGCTCTGCTGGTAGGGCCCCTCGAAGTAGACCTCGCCGCCGACCGTCGGCACGCCGACGGAGTTGCCGTAGTGGGCGATCCCGGCGACTGCGCCGTCGAGCAGGTAGCGCGTGCGTTCGCCCGGCTCGCCGAAGCGCAGCGAGTCGAGCACCGCGATCGGCCGCGCGCCGATCGCGAAGATGTCCCGGAGGATGCCGCCGCCGCCGGTCGCGGCGCCCTGGAAGGGCTCGACCGCGCTCGGGTGGTTGTGGGACTCGACCTTGAATGCGACTACGAGGCCGTTGCCGACGTCGACGGCGCCCGCGTTCTCGCCCGGGCCGAGCACGAGGCCCGGACCCTCGGTGGGCAGCGTCCTAAGCAGCTTCTTCGAGTGCTTGTAGGCGCAGTGCTCGCTCCACAGCAGCGAGTACATCGCGAGCTCGACGACGTTCGGCGGCCCGCCCTGCTTCTCGCAGACGAGCTCGTACTCCGCCTGCGTGAGGCCGAGCGCGAGCGCATCCTGCACGCCCGGCACCGCTGGCGCCTCAGGCATGGACCGCCTCGACGCTGCGGCGGATCGACTCGAAGATGCAGAGGCCGTCGGTCGAGCCCGTGAGCGGGTCGACCGCGTGCTCGGGGTGCGGCATGAGGCCGAAGACGTTGCCCTGCTCGTTGCAGACGCCGGCGATGTCCTGCACCGAGCCGTTGAAGTTTTCGCCATGCGCGTAGCGGAGCACGATCTGGCCGTTCTCGCGCAGCGAAGGGAGGTCGTCCGCCGGCGCGTGCCAGCGGCCCCAAGAGTGCTTTGCGGGGATCGAGAGCGACGCACTGCAGGCCGAGGTGAACGGCGTGTCCGGGTTGACGACCTCAAGCCTCACCTGCCTGAACGTGAAGCGCCTGTTGAGGTTCGGCAGCAGCGCGCCAGGCAGCAGCTTCGCCTCGCAGAGCACCTGGAAGCCGTTGCAGATGCCGAGCACGAGCCCTCCTTCGCGCGCGAACGAGACGACCGACTCCATCGCCGGCGAGAAGCGCGCGATCGCGCCCGCGCGCAGGTAGTCGCCGTAGGAGAAGCCGCCGGGGACGATGATCGCGTCGACGCCTTTGAGGTCGCGGTCGCGGTGCCAGAGGATCTCCGCCTCGCCGACTCGCCGCGCCGCGAGCAGCGCGTCGACCTCGTCGCAGGAGCCGGGGAATCGCAGCACGCCGAAACGCACCGGCCTCACCCCGTCGAGCCGTCGAGCAGCTGCACCTCGTAGTCCTCGACGAGCGGGTTCGCGAGCAGCTTCTCGCACATCTCCGGCAGGCGTCGGACGTCCGGCACGTCGAGCTCGATCAGGCGTCCGACGTGGACGTCGACGACGCCCTCGAAGCCGAGCGCAGGCAGCGCCTGCTCGACGGCGAGGCCCTGGGGATCGAGGATGCCCGCCTTCGGGCGGATAAGCACCCGCGCCCTCACGCCACCCGCGCCCTCACGCCGCGCCTGTGCGCCGCAGCCAGGCGTCGAACGGCTCGCCGGCGATCCGCTCGTACGCCTCGACGTAGCGCCCGCGCGTGCCCTGCACGACCTCGTCCGGGATCGCGGGCGCCGGCGGGCGCCTGTCCCAGCCGGTGGAGCTCGCCCAGTCGCGCACGTACTGCTTGTCGAAGCTCGGCTGTCCCCGCCCAGGCTCGTAGCCGTCCGCGGGCCAGTAGCGGGAGGAGTCGGGGGTGAGCACCTCGTCGCCGAGCGTGAGCGTGCCCTCCGCGTCGAGACCGAGCTCGAACTTCGTGTCGGCGAGGATGACGCCGCGCGCGAGCGCGTGCTGGGCGGCGAAGGAGTAGAGCTCGATCGAGACCTCCCTGACCCGCTCCATGAGCGCCCTGTCCCCGACGAGCTGCGCGGCGCGTTCGAAGTCGATCGCCTCGTCGTGCCCGGTCTGCGCCTTCGTGCTGGGCGTGAAGATCGGCTGCGGCAGCCGCTCGCTCTCGCGCAGGCCGGCCGGCAGCTCGATGCCCGAGACGGCGCCGCTCGCCTGATAGTCCTTCCAGCCCGAGCCGGTGATGTACCCGCGCACGACGCACTCGACCGGCAGCATCCGCAGGCGCTTTACGACCATCGCCCGGCCGCGCGCCTCTTGCGGCACCCCCTCCGTCGCGGAGAGGAAGTGGTTGGCGACGATCCCCTCGGTGAGGCCGAACCAGAAGACCGACAGGCCCGTGAGCACCCTGCCCTTGTCGGGGATCGGAGTGGGATGGACCGCGTCGTAGGTCGAGATGCGGTCGCTTGCGACCATGAGCAGCCGCGGCTCGCCGCCGTTCGCCTCCGCGCCGAGGTCGTACATCTCGCGCACCTTGCCGCTGGCGACGAGGGGCAGGTCGGCGAGCGCGGTCATGCGGGCAAGATATCCAGTGGCGCGGCCGAAGGCGGGAGCTCAGGCGATCTCGTCCAGTCGCGCGACGATCTCCTGCGCGTGGCGCACGTAGTGGCCGTAGTCGAAGATCGCGTCGAGGTCGAGTCCGGCGGCGCGCTCGTCATCTGCGAGCAGGTCTCTCAGCGAGGCGCCCGTGTCCCAGGCCCGCTGCGCGAGCTCCTGGACGATCCGGTAGGCGTCGTCCCGCGCGCGCCCCTGCTCGACTAGCGCGAGCAGCACGCGCTGGGAGAAGAGCGCGCCGTGGGTGAGCTCGAGGTTCGCGCGCATCCGCTGCGCGTCGACGACGAGGTCTCTCACGAGCGCGATCGCGCGCTGCTGCATGTAGTCGAGGAGGATCGTCGAGTCCGGCAGCACGATGCGCTCGACCGAGGAGTGGGAGATGTCGCGCTCGTGCCAGAGCGCGACGTCCTCGAGCCCCGCCTGCGCGTTGCCGCGCAGCACCCTTGCGAGCCCCGCGATCTGCTCGCTCTTGATCGGATTGCGCTTGTGTGGCATCGCGCTGCTGCCCTTCTGGCCCTCCCTGAATGGCTCCTGCGCCTCGCGCACCTCCGTGCGCTGCAGGTGCCTGATCTCGGTCGCGAGGCGCTCGAGGCCGGCGCCCGCGAGCGCGAGCGCGCTGAGCAGCTGCGCATGGCGGTCTCGCGGCACGACCTGCGTGGAGACGGGCTCGGCCTTCAGATCGAGCCGCTTCAACACGTTCGCCTCGAACCGCGGAGAGGTCGCGGCGTAGGTGCCGACCGCGCCGGAGATCGCGCCGACCGCCGCCTGCTCGAAGGCCCTGCGCAGGCGCGCGAGGTTGCGATCCGCCTCGAAGGCGAAGCCGGCGAGCTTGACGCCGAAGGTGCTCGGCTCGGCGTGCACGCCGTGGGTGCGCCCGACGCACAGCGTCTGCGCGTGCTCGCGTGCTCGCGTGGCGAGCGTCCGAACGAGCTCCTGCGCGCCGTCGAGGACGATCTCCGCGGCCGCCTGCAGCTGCAGCGCGAGCGCGGTGTCGAGCACGTCGGAGGAGGTGAGGCCGAAGTGGATCCACCGACCCGCGGGGCCCGCCGAGGCGGCGAGCACGTCGACGAACGCGGCGAGGTCGTGGTCGGTCAGCCGCTCGCGCTCGGCGACCGCCTCGACGGTGAAGCGAGCGCTCCCGATCGCCTGCAGCTCGGCCTCCGTCGGGCCCTCGTCCTCGCCGAGCAGCGAGGGCAGCTCCTCGCAGGCGGCGACCTCGACCCTGCGCCAGGCCTCCATCCGCGCCGCGTCGGTCCAGATCGCGCCAAGTTGGGGGCGTGTGTAGCGGTCGATCACCGCGGGGATTATCGCGGTGGACTGGGATGGGACGCGTGCTGGAGCGTCGCATCATGTACAACGACGGTGCAGAGCATCTGCGAGATGCGACCGATGGAGGAGAAGCGATGCCCACGTACATCATGATGTGCACCCTGACCCCGGACGGCGTCGAGACGGTGAAGAACAACCCGAGGCGGATCCTCGAGGTGAACAAGGAGGTCGAGCAGCTCGGCGCGACCGTGAAGGCGCAGTGGGCGACGCTCGGGCACTTCGACTTCATCTCCGTGATCGAGGCGCCCGACGAGTCGACGATCGCGCGGGTCTCGCTCGAGCTCGGCTCGCGCGGCACCGGCCGCTACGAGACGCTGGCGGCGATACCGGTCGAGGAGTTCATCTCATCCCTATGAGTCCCGTCCGCCCGCTCATGGGTGCTGTGTGAGGGTCCTCGTCGTCGGCTCAGGCGGGCGCGAGCACGCGATCGTGCGCGCGCTCGCGCGCTCTCCACAGCGCCCCGAGCTGCTGTGCGCGCCCGGCAACGCGGGGATCGCGCAGGACGCGCGGCCGCTCGAGATCGCCGGCGACGACGTGACGGGCCTGGTGACGGCAGCCGAGCGCGAGCGCGTCGACCTCGTCGTCGTCGGCCCCGAGGCGCCGCTCGTCGCGGGGCTCGTCGACGCCTGCGACGCGCGCGGCATCAGGGCGTTCGGGCCGAGCGCGGCCGCGGCGAGGCTCGAGGGCTCGAAGGCGTTCGCGAAGGAGGCGATGCTGCAGGCGGGGGTGCCGACGGCGGCGTTCGCGGTCGTAAGCAGCGTCGAGGAGGGGATGTCGGCGATCGAGCGCTACCCGGTCGTGATCAAGGCGGACGGCCTCGCCGCGGGCAAGGGCGTCGTGATCGCCGCGGACGAGACCGCCGCGCGCGACGCGCTGAGCGCGTTCCTCGTCGAGCGGCGGTTCGGGACGCAGACGGTGATCGTCGAGGAGCATCTCTCTGGGCCGGAGCTCTCGCTGCTCGCGCTCTGCGACGGTGTGCAGGCGCTGCCGATGGCCTCTGCGCGGGACTACAAGCGGATCTTCGACGGCGACCGCGGACCGAACACCGGCGGCATGGGCTCCTTCTCGCCGGTCGAGGGCTTCGACGAGCGGCGGGTCGGCGAGATCGCCGCGAGCGTCCACCAGCCCGTCGTCGATCTGATGAGCAAGCGCGGCACGCCCTTCCACGGCGTCCTCTACGCCGGCCTGATGCTGACCGACGAGGGACCGAAGGTGCTCGAGTTCAACGCCCGCTTCGGCGACCCGGAGACGCAGGCGGTGCTGCCACGGCTGCGCTCGGACCTGCTCGAGCTGCTGCTCGCCTGCACGCACGAGGGAGGCCTCGCCGGCGTCGAGCTGGAGTGGCGGGCTGAGAGCGCGGTGACGGTAGTGCTCGCGAGCGCGGGCTACCCCGACTCCTCCTCGAGCGGCGACGAGATCACGGGCCTCGACCGCGTGCCGCGAGGGGTCGAAGTGACGCATGCGGGCACCGCCCCCCGCGACGGCTGCATCGTCACCGCCGGCGGCCGCGTGCTGAGCCTCACCGCGCTCGGCGCCGACCGCGAGTCCGCCCGCGGCGCGGCGTATGCTGCCGCGAGGCAGGTGAGCTTCGCGGGCATGCAGCTGCGCTCGGACATCGCCGCCTCCGCCCCTCAGGCCGCGGCGGCGGCGCGCTGAGCGGTTCCGTCGATCTCGCCGACTCGCAGAGGAGCCATCCACTTGCACGATCCGAGCCCAGCACCGATCAGACTCGCCGAGCCGGCGCCCTCCGACGAGGTCGAGGCGCAGCTCGAGGAGTTCGACGTCGACTCGCCGCTCGTCGGGATCGTGATGGGCTCCGCAAGCGACATGGAGACGATGGAAAAGGCCGGCAGCGAGCTGCAGGCGCGCGGCATCCCCTACGAGATCAACGTGATGTCCGCGCATCGCGAACCGGACACCGTCGCGCAGTACGCGAAGGCCGCGAAGTCGCGCGGGCTGCGCGTGATCATCGCCGGCGCCGGGATCTCGGCGGCGCTGCCGGGGGCGGTCGCCGCCCACACCGACCTGCCCGTGATCGGCGTGCCGCTATCCGGTCGCCTGAGCGCGGCCGGCGGGCTCGACGCGATCCTCTCGATCGTGCAGATGCCGCCCGGGGTCCCCGTCGCCTGCGTCGGGCTCGACAACGCGCGCAACGCAGCCGTGCTCGCGGGTCAGATCCTCGGGGCCTGATCAGGCGAGCAGCGACAGCGGCTGCTCGAGCAGCTCGCGGATCGTGCGCAGGAACTCGGCCGCGTCGGCGCCGTAGAGGATGCGGTGGTCGCAGGTCAGCGTGACCGTCATCGTGTGCCGTGCGACGAGCTGGCCGTCTCGCACGACCGCGCGTTGGGCGAGCGACCCGACCGCGAGGATCGCCGCCTGGGGCGGGTTGATCACCGCCGTGAACGCGTCGATCCCGAACATGCCGAGGTTCGAGACGCTGAAGGTGCCGCCCGCGAGCTCCGGCGGGGTGATGCCGCCCTCGCGCGCCGCGACCGCGAGGCGCCGCGCCTCGGCGGCGATCTCCCACAGCGAGGCCCTGTCGGCGTCGCGCAGCACGGGCACGAGCAGCGCGTCCTGAGCAGCGACCGCGACGCCGACGTTGACGCGCGGGTGCAGCTCGAAGCGGCCGTCTCTGTAGGTGCCGTTCGCGCGCGGGTGCTCGCGCAGCGCGAGCGCGCAGGCCTTCACGACGAGATCGTTGAATGAGGGCGTCTGAATTTCGCGGCGCTCGGCGAGCGTCTTCAGCTGTGCGCGCAGCGCGACCGCCGCCTCCATGTCGATCTCGCACTGCAGCGTGAACTCGGGGATCGTCGCCTTCGACTCGGCCATCCGCCGCGCGATCAGCGCCTGCGTGCGGCTGAGCTGCACGACCTCGACCTCGCCCTTCGCCGCCGGCGCCTGCGCAGCCGCCGTCGCAGCCGTGATCGTCGCGCCCGCCGGCGCGGTCACCGCCTCGGCGGCTCCCGGCGCGGCTGCCGCAGATGCAGGCGCAGCCGCCGGCTGCTTGCTCGCGCGCTCGACGTCCGCCTTCACGACCCGCCCTCCTGGGCCACTGCCGGCGAGGGCTGCGAGCTCGATGCCGGCCTTCGCGGCGAGCCGCCGCGCGAGCGGGGCGGCCTTCACGCGAGTGCCCGCGGGCTCAGGCGCCGCGCTCGCCTCGGAGGGGAGATCTGGAGGAGCCTGATCGGCTGCCGGGGAGGAGCCGTTTGCCGGCGCAGCGCGCGCGGCAGCATCCGCCGTGACCGCG
>JBAIYK010000148.1:0-20236 GCA_037915935.1 Solirubrobacterales bacterium
TGTCGCGGGTGATCTCCTCGTCGCCGAGCTTGGTGGTGCGGGCGTCGATCTCGTACTCCTCGATGTGGATCGAGGTGAGCTCGTCGTCCTTGACCAGGCGCTTCGAGAGGATGATCGCGTCCTCGAAGTTGTAGCCCTCCCAGGACATGAAGGCGACGAGCAGGTTCTTGCCGAGCGCCATCTCGCCGCGGTCGGTCGAGGAGCCGTCGGCGAGCACCTCGCCTGACTTCACCTTCTGGCCGCTAGCGACGCGCGGCTTGTGGTGGATCAGGGTGCCCTGGTTCGAGCGCATGAACTTCTGCAGCTCGTACTCCTCGGTCTCGCCGCCGCTCGTCTGCACTTCGACCTTGTTCGCGTCGACGTGGGCCACCGTGCCCGCTTTCTCAGCGAGCAGCACGTCGCCGGTGTCGAGCGCCGCGCGGCGCTCCATGCCGGTGCCGATCAGCGGCGCTTCGGTCTTCAGCAGCGGCACCGCCTGCGCCTGCATGTTCGAGCCCATCAGCGCGCGGTTCGCGTCGTCGTGCTCGAGGAACGGGATCATCGCCGTCGTCACGGACCAGATCTGGCCGGGCGAGACGTCCATCAGGTCCACGTCCTTCGGGCCGGCCGTCACGTACTGGCCCGACTGCGTGCGGCAGAGGATCTCCTTGCCGAGCAGCTTGCCGGTCTTCTCGTCGACGGGCGTGTTCGCCTGCGCGATCAGCAGCTCCTCCTCCTGGGTCGCGTCGTAGCGGACGACCTCGTCGCTCAGCACGCCGTCCTTCACGACCCTGTAGGGAGTCGTCACGAAGCCGTGCTCGGAGACCTCCGCGTAGGAGGAGAGCGAGCCGATCAGGCCGATGTTCGGCCCCTCAGGCGTCTCGATCGGGCACATGCGCCCGTAGTGGGTCGGGTGCACGTCGCGCACCTCGATCGGCGCGCGCTCGCGCGTCAGGCCGCCCGCGCCGAGCGCGGAGAGGCGGCGCCGGTGCCTCAGCCCGGAGAGCGAGTTCGTCTGGTCCATGAACTGCGAGAGCTGGCTCGAGCCGAAGAACTCCTTCAGCGCCGCGACGACCGGCCTGATGTTGATGATCGTCTGCGGCGTGATCGTGTCCGCGTCCTCGGTCGTCAGCCGCTCGCGCACGACGCGCTCCATCCGGTAGAGCCCGATCCTGAACGCCTCCTGGATCAGCTCGCCGACGGTGCGCAGGCGGCGGTTGCCGAAGTGCTCGTACTCGTCGAGGTGCTCGGCGATCGGCTCGCGCGGCATGCTCACGGCCTCCGCCGCGTAGTCCTTGATCTCGACCTCCGGGTTCTCCGGCATGCCGAGCCGTCGCGGCATCAGGACGAGTTCGCGCACGAGCGCGGTGATGTCGTCGTGGGTCAGCGTGCGCGTGTCGATGTCGACGTCGAGCCCGAGACGCGAGTTCAGCTTGTAGCGGCCGACCCGCGTCAGGTCGTAGCGCTTCGGGTCGAAGAACAGCTGGTTCAGCAGCGCCTTCGCGTTCTCGACGCTCGGCGGCTCGCCGGGGCGCTGCTTCTTGAACAGCTCGATCAGGGCGCCCTCTTCGGTGCGGGTCGCCTCCGTGTCCGCTTCGAGCGTGTTGCGGATGTAGAGCGAGTTGTCGAAGAGCTTCAGGATGTCCTCGTCGGAGGCGTAGCCCATCGCGCGCAGCAGCACGCTCACGGGCAGCTTGCGCTTGCGGTCGATGCGGACGTGGACGCGGCCCTTCTTGTCGATCTCGAGCTCGAGCCAGGAGCCGCGCGCGGGCATCAGGTTCGCGACGAAGACCTGCTTCTCGCGGTCCTTCGGCTCCATCAGGTAGGCGCCGGGCGAGCGCACGAGCTGGGTGACGACGACGCGCTCGGTGCCGTTGATGATGAAGGTGCCGCGATCGGTCATCCACGGGAAGTCGCCCATGAAGACCGACTGCTCGCGGATCTCGCCGGTCTCGCGGTTGATGAACGCGACCGTGATCGTCAGCGGGCGCGCGTAGGTCAGGTCCTTCTCACGGCACTGGGCGAGCGAGGCGACGGGCTCGTCGAAGACGAACTCGCCGAACTGGACGGCGAGGTTGCCGGTGTAGTCCTCGATCGGCGAGATGTCGTCGATCGTCTCGCGCAGACCCCCCTTCTTCGGGTCTGTCAGCCACTCGAAGGAGCGGCGCTGGATGTCGATCAGGTTCGGAACGTCAAGTGGCTTGTGCAGACGCGCGAAGGACCGGCGCGTCCGGAGAGCATCAGCTACGGCCAAGGAAACGACTCCTTAGGAAGGCGAGGTTCGGGCAGAGGACCGCGCTTGAAGGCGCGACCAGCAAAGATAGCACAGGCTATCGACGCCCTCAAGAGGGCAGCCGGCGCTCACGGACCCCGCCCTTCAGTCCCGCGTATGTGGCGCGGGCCATGCCTTCGGGCGGCTGCGGCTATCGGCCGGCGCGCCGGACTTTACAGCAAAATCGGCCTTGCGGCAACGAAATCGGCCTCGCCGCCTGTGGCGGGCGCGACGCCGGTCCCCGCCTGGCGGTCGTCCACCAGGCGGGTCACTCGCTCACGCTATTTCAGCTCGACGCTCGCGCCGGCCTCCTCGAGCTCCTGCTTCAGCTTCTCGGCCTCCTCGCGGTCGATGCCCTCCTTCACCGGCTTCGGGGCCTCGTCCACGAGCGCCTTCGCCTCCTTCAGGCCAAGGCCGGTCGCCGCGCGGACGACCTTGATCACCTGGATCTTCTTGTCGCCTGACCCTGACAGGATCACGTCGACGGTCGAGCTCGCTTCTTCCTCGGCGGCGGCGCCGTCGCCTCCACCGCCCGCAGGCGCGGCGACCGGTGCGGCGACCGCCGCGGCCGAGACGCCGAACTCCTCCTCGAGCGCTTTGATCCGCTCGGCGAGCTCGAGCACCGAGATGCCCTTCAGCTCGTCGATCCACTCCTGTGTGCTCGTTGCCATTCGTCAGTCCTCCTTGGTCGCTTCGGCGGTCTCGGCCTGCGCCGAAGCGTCCGCCTCGTTGTCGTCTTGCGCCGCCGGCTCCTCAGCCGCCGGCTCAGCTTGCTCTTCGGCCTCCTCGGCCGCAGGCGCCTCCTCGGCCGCAGGCGCCTCCGCGGCGGGCGGCTCGCCCGCCGGGATCTCGCCGGACTCCTTCTTCTCGCGCACCTGGCCAAGCGCCACCGCGAGCCCGCCCAGCAGCGCGCCGAGCGTGCGCACGAGGCCGCTCACCGGCGAGGCGACGACGCCGACCAGCTGGCCGTACAGGGCTTCGCGCGAGGGCAGGCGCGAGATCGCGACGATCTGCTCGACGCCAAGCGTCTCGGCGCCGAGCGTGCCGCCCTTGAACGGCAGCAGCTGGATCGAGCGGCCGTAGTCGGAGATCGCCTTCGCCGCGAGCGCCGCGTCCCCGCGCACGAAGGTCAGCGCCGTCGGCCCGATCAGGAGCGTCTTCAGCTCCGCCTTGCCGGCCTCGTCGGCGGCGCGTTCGGTCAGCGAGTTCTTCACGACCCTGAAGGTCGCGTCTGCGTCGCGCAGCTTCGACCGCAGCTCCGCCGCCTGAGGCACCGTGATGCCTCGGTAGTCGACGGCGAAGATCGCCTCCGCCGCCTCGATGTCTGCGGCGATCTCCGCGATCACCGCGCTCTTCTGTTCTCGGTTCATCTGGCTCCTGTCCCGGTCTTACGCAACGCTGCCGGAGGTCTCTGGTGCCGTATCTGGCGCTTCGAGCTGTCGCGGAAGGATAGCTGGAGACCGCGGGCAGATCCAGCGACCGCATGCGGCCGTCAGCCCTACGCGGTCATCCCAGACCACCCTAGGCGGCGATCGCGGGCGCCTCCTCGGCGATGTCTCTCGTCCTGCTCGGGTCGACCTTCACGCCGGGGCCCATCGTCGAGGCGACCGTGATCGTGCGCAGGTAGCGGCCCTTCGCCGCGGAGGGCTTCGCCCTCACCAGCTCTTCGATCACCGCGGCGTAGTTCTCGAGCAGCATCTTCTCTTCGAAGCTCGCCTTGCCGATCACGAGATGGACGATCGCGTTGCGGTCCGTCCGGTACTCGACCTTGCCGGACTTCGTCGCCTGCACCGCGGTCGAGACGTCCATCGTCACCGTGCCCACCTTCGGGTTCGGCATCTTGCCCGCGGGGCCGAGGATGCGGCCGAGGCGCCCGACGACCGCCATCAGGTCGGGGGTCGCGATCGTCACGTCGAAGTCGTCGAAGCCCTCCTCGATCCGCTTCGCGAGGTCCTCGCCGCCGACGACGTCCGCGCCCGCCTGCTGCGCTTCGCGCGCCTTCTCGCCCTGGGCGAAGACCGCGACCTTCACCTCCTTGCCGAGACCGTGGGGCAGCGCGATCGTGCCGCGCAGCTGCTCGTCGGCGTGGCGGACGTTCAGGCCGGTGCGCACATGGACCTCGACCGACTCGTCGAACTTCGCGCTCGACAGGCTCTTCACGAGCGACATAGCCTCCGACGGCGTGTACTGGCGCTCGCGGTCGACCTTCGCGATCGACTCCTTGTGGCGTCTTCCGTGATGGGTGGTCATGCCTCGACCTCCACTCCCATCGAGCGCGCGGTGCCGGCGATGATCTTCATCCCCTGCTCGACGTCGTGGGCGTTCAGGTCGGGCAGCTTGCGCTCGGCGATCGCCCGCAGCTGATCCTGCGTGATCGTGCCGACCTTCGTCCTGTTCGGCTCGCCAGAGCCTTTGCCGATCCGCAGCGCCTGCTTGATCAGGACCGCCGCCGGCGGCGTCTTCGTCACGAACGTGAAGGAGCGGTCCTCGTAGACGGTGATCACGACCGGGATCACCGTCCCCGTTTCGCTCTGGGTCTGGGCGTTGAACGCCTTGCAGAACTCCATGATGTTGATGCCGTGCTGGCCGAGCGCAGGGCCGACCGGCGGCGCCGGGCTCGCCTGGCCCGCGTTCGCCTGCAGCTTGATCGTTGTCAGAACCTTCTTCGCCATGTCTTCCTCAGAGCTTCTTCACTTGGTCGAAGCCCACCTCGACGGGGGTCTCGCGACCGAAGATTGATACCAGGACCTTCAGCTTCGCCGCGTCGTCGTTGATCTCCGCGATCTCGCCGGAGAAGTCCGAGAGCGGCCCTGAGATCACCTTCACGGTCTCGCCGATCGCGAACTGGGCCCGCGTGCGCGGGGCGGTCGCGACCTCCTTGTGCATCAGGCGGTCGACCTCGCCCTGGGTCAGCGGCACCGGCTCGTTCGAGGATCCGACGAAGCCCGTCACGCCTGGCGTGCCCTTCACGACCCCCCAGGAGTCCTCGTTCAGCTCCATGTTGACGAGCACGTAGCCGGGCATCGTCCGCTTCTCGACGGTGATCTTCTGGTTGTCCTTCATCTCGGACACCGATTCGGTCGGCACGACGACCTGACGCACGTTGCGCTGCTGCCCGAGCGAGACGACCCGGTGCTCGAGGTTCTGCTTCACCTTGTTCTCGTGACCGGAGTAGGTGTTGACGACGTACCAACGAAACATTGAGAGCTTCCTGGCTTTAGGCGTGGACGGGAGTGCAGCGAGACAAGCGGCCGGCCCCGGATGCGCGCGGGCAGATGAGCCTGTATGAGCGGGTCATCAGGCCTTACAGAATGAAGTTGACGATCTTTTGGGCGACCCAGTCGGCGACGCCGAGGTAGACGCCCATGACGGCGACGAAGCCGAGCACGACCGCCGTCGCCTGGAAGACCTCAGGGCGGTCCGGCCACTGAACGCGCTGGAGCTCTGCCCAGCTCGCGCGCAGGAACGCGATCGCCCGGCTGGGCAACGATCCGCGGGCCGCGGCGGGCGGCCTTGCGCGTTCGCGGGGCACAGGGAGCTCGGCCGCGACGGCCTCGCCCTCCTCGACGTTTCCGACTGCCGCGCCGCCTCCGTTTTCGTCGCCGCGCTCGTCCTCCTCGAGCTCGCTCTCCTCGAAGGTCTCGGTCGCCGCCGCCCGCTCGGTGCTTCGCTCGGCGCGCTCGAGCTCGTCGGCCTCCTCGTCCGCGATCGGCACGCCTTCCGCCCCCCGCACGAGCGCGGCGTCGAACTCATCGACCTCGCCGGAGGCGTGGTCGAGCGCGCCTGGCACGTCCGCGCGGAGAAGCTCTCCGGCGCCCGCGGTACCGGCTCTGCGACGCTCCCGCTGCTTTGCGCGTTGCCTGCGATCACGGCTCACGGCAGCGCTCCTCGCGCTAACGAGTCTCCCGGTGGCTCGTGTGCTTGCGGCACCAGCGGCAGTACTTGCGCATGCTGATGCGATCGGGGTTGTTGCGCTTGCTCTTGTTCGTTTGGTAGTTGCGCCGCTTGCACTCCTCGCAGGCGAGGGTGACGGCGATTCGGACGTCTCCGCGAGCCATGGCGTAGATGATCCCTGCGTTGTAGTGGCGGCCTGGAGCGAAAGAAAAACCCCGCCCAGGCGAGGTCAAACAGGAGTCTAGCGCGCACCTCCCGTCGGTGCAGCCAATGCCGGCGGCGCGCGACTGGTCGAGACCGAGCCTCACGCGGCTCACTGGTAGGCCGCGACGACCGCGACGATCGCGTACAGGGCGACGAGCGCCCAGCCCTCGAAGGCGCTCGCGCGCCCGTCGCCGCTCACCTGCCAGACCGCGAGCGTCATCAGCGTCAGCGCGCCGATGTAGACGGGCGCGAGCGAGAAGGTGAGCTGGGTCGAGAGGGCGAGCGAGACGAGCACCATCAGCGGGAACAGGAAGCCCGCGATCTGGGCGACGGAGTTCTTCACGACCGAGACCGCGAGCTCGAAGCGTCCCCGCGCCGCGAGCGCGACGCTCGCCGCGTGCTCGACCGCGTTGCCGGCGATCGCGACGATCACGAGCCCCGCGAAGGCGCGCGAGATGTGCAGCACCGCGATCGCGGGCTTCAGGGCGGCGACGAACCAGTCGGAGGCGAACGCGGCCGCGACGCCGCCGATCAGCAGCAGCGAGACCGCGCCGGCGAGCGAGAGGCGGGCGCTCTCCCCCGTCTGCGCCTCGCCACCGCCGGCGCGCGGATGCCCCTCCTCACCGCCGGCGCGCCGATGCCCCTCCCCGCCGCCGGCGCGCAGATAGGGCACGAGCCAGACGCAGTAGACGGCGAGCAGGCAGGCGGCGCTCACGACCGAGATCGTGCGCGAGTCGCCGTGGGACGCGGAGCCGCCGAGCCGGAGCGCCGAGCTCGAGAACACGACCGCGAAGAGCATCACGAACAGCAGCGTCACCGCGTCGTTCGGCAGCCGCTTCGAGAAGCGCATCACGCCGTCCTCAGCGCGCCTCGCGCCCGCGACGATCACGACGCCGAGCAGCAGCAGGGCGTTCGCGAGCATCGAGCCGACGATCGCGGTCTGAGCGACGACGAGCTCTCCCGCGTTCAGCGCGAAGAGGATCACGAACAGCTCTGGCAGGTTCGCGACCGTCGCCTGCAGCGCTCCGGTCGCCGCGGCGCCGAGGTGCTCGCCGACCTGCTCGATCGCGAAGGCGACGAGCCAGGCGACCCCCATCAGCGCGAGCGTCGCGAGCAGGAAGCGCGGCACCGGCGCCCACGCCTGCCGGTCCGCGAGCCCGGCGAGCGCGGTCGCGACGGCGGCCGCAAGCAGGAGGATGCGCTCGAGCGGGCTCGTGCCGGTCATCAGGCGCACGCGACGATAGAGCTTCGCGGGGATGCGACTCGCCCGCGGCGGATACGCTCACGGCGCGATGCGCCTTGCGACCTTCCTGCCCGCCGGCTCTGCGAGCCCCCGCGCAGGCGAGGTGCGGGGCGGCCGCGTCGTCGCCTTCGCCGAGGAGGCGACGAGCGTCGCGGACCTGCTCGCGCTCGACTCCCCGCCGCCCGCCGACGGGCCCTCCTTCGACCTCGCCGAGGTGAGGCTGCTCGCGCCGGTCCCCCAGCCGCGGGCGATCTTCGGAATCGGCCTCAACTACGCCGACCACGTCGCCGAGCTCGGCGGCACGGCGCCGGAGGCGCCGCTCGTGTTCCTCAAGCTGCCCTCCTCCGCAGCGCCGCCGAACGACCTCGTGCGCTGCCCGCCGGCCGTCAAGCGCCTCGACTACGAGGGCGAGCTCGCCGTCGTGATGGGCGCAGGCGGCAGGGTCGCCGGGTACGCGGTCGCGGACGACGTCAGCGCGCGCGACCTCCAGAAGCGCGAGCCGCAGTGGACGCGCGCGAAGGGCGCCGACGGGTTCTGCCCCTACGGCCCCTGGATCACGACCGCCGAGGAGGTCGAGGACCCCCACTCGCTCACGCTGAGGACGTGGGTGAACGGGGAGCTGCGCCAGGACTCGAGCACCTCGAACCTCATCTTCGAGATCCCTCAGCTCGTCGCCTTCATCTCGGAGACCTGCACGCTCATGCCAGGCGACATCATCCTCACGGGCACGCCCTCAGGCGTCGGCCAGGGACTGCAGCCGCCGCAGTTCCTGCGCTCCGGGGACATCGTCAGGGTCGAGATCGAGCGGCTCGGCGCGATCGAGCACGCGATCGCCTGAGCCCTCAGTGGCTCTCGAGCACGCGGTCGATCAGGCCGTACTCGGCCGCCTGCTCGGCCGTGAAGAAGCGGTCGCGCTCCATGTCCTCGTGGACCTCCTGCACGCTCCTGCCGGTCGCCTCCGCGTAGATGCCGTCGATGCGCTCGCGCTGGGCGAGGATCTCGCGGGCGTGGATCTCGATGTCGGTCGACTGGCCTTCGAAGCCGGCCGAGGGCTGATGGATGAGGATGCGGCTGTTCGGCAGCGCGGCGCGCTTGCCCTTCGTCCCGCCCGCGAGCAGCAGCGAGCCCATCGACATCGCGATCCCGACGCACATCGTCTGGATGTCCGGCTTGATGAAGCGCATCGTGTCGAAGATCGCAAGCCCCGCGTAGATCGAGCCGCCGGGCGAGTTGATGTAGATCGAGACGTCCTTCTCCGGGTCCTCCGCCTCGAGGTGCAGCAGTTGGGCGACGACGAGGTTCGCGACCTGGTCGTCTATCGGGCTGCCGAGGAAGATGATCCGCTCGTTCAGCAGCCGCGAGTAGATGTCGAATTCGCGCTCGCCTCTCGCCGTGCGCTCTATCACCATCGGGACGAGTGCCATGCTCGCCAGCCTATCGGTTCGCAGAGGCACATAATGCCGTTGACGCGATGCTTCCCCTCACGCTGCCAAACGTCCTCACGGTGCTGCGCATCATGCTCGTGCCGGTGCTCGTCGTCGCGCTGCTCGGCAACACCCCGGCGGGCGACGTGCTCGCCGCAGTCGTGTTCGCGGCCGCCTCGCTCACGGACTTCGTCGACGGCTGGCTCGCGCGTGCGCGCGACTCCGTCACGACCTTCGGCAAGCTGATGGACCCGCTCGCAGACAAGCTGCTCGTCGTCGCGGCGCTGATCTCGCTCGTCTCGCTCGGCCGCCTGCCCGCCTGGGTCGCGATGGTGATCATCACACGCGAGCTCGCGGTGACGGTCCTGCGCCTCGGCGCCACCCAGGCCGGCGTCGTGATCGCAGCCTCGCCGCTCGGCAAGGCGAAGACGTGCCTGCAGATCGCCGCGATCCTCGCGCTGATAGCGAGCCAAGGACGTCCCCTGTGGGTGATGCTGCTCGTCTACCTCACGGTGCTCGTCACCATCGTCTCAGGCCTCGACTACTTCTTCGGCCTGCGCCGGCGGCTCGGCGAGGCGGCGGCGCAGGCGCGGCCTCAGCCCTGAGAGCCGCTCTGCGGCCTGAAGTCGAGCCACTCCTGCAGCGAGGTCTGCCGCGGCGAGGGCTCGCCGGACTCGATCTCGGTCCTCAGCTCCGAGGCGAGCCCGTGGCGCTCGGCGATCACGTTGTGCTGGTGGATCGTCTCGAGGTTCTCCTGGCGCGCGGAGACGAAGCTCGCGTCGTCGAGCTGCGGCAGCTCGCTCAGCACGCCGGCGATCATCTCGCGCACGCAGTCCTCGACGAACCGCGGCCGGCGATGTGCCTTCTCGACCACCGCGACCTCGTCGCTGCGCTTCATCAGCTCGTAGATCTCAGAGGACATCGAGCGCTCTACGATCGAGAGCAGGCTCGCCGCCTCGACCTCGAGGTCGCACTCCTCGCGGAAGCCGACCTGGAGCGTGCCGAGGCCACGCTGGTTGTGGGTCGCAACCGGCACCTGCGCCAGGATGCGCCCCACCTGCTCCTCGTCGAAGCCGTCGCGCAGCAGGCGCTCCCGCGCGCGAGCCGCGACGAGCTCCTGGGCGCAGGGACAGGCGGTCATGCCGGTCGCCGACACGCCGACGAGCCGCCGCGTGCCGTGCTCGTAGGCGACCGCCCTGCCGTGGAGGGTGTAGATCTCCTGGGTGCTCACCTGCGACACGGGAGCGGGCTTGTGCTCGGGGTAGCGCGCCTCGATGCTCACCTCGGCCCGCAGCGCGCCCTGACGCTCGCGCACGAGCTCGGCGACGTCCTTCGCGAGCGTCTCCGCCCTGAAGGGCGCCTCGCCGAGCACGACCTCGCCGATCGCCTCGTTCACGACCTCCTCGAAGCGCGACATGTGGGCGCCCTTCTGGTCGGAGGCGAGGTCGACGAAGCACTCGAGCCGCGCGGAGAAGAGCTCGTCCCTGATGCGGACTACCTTCTCGACGCCCGTCACGCCGACGCGCGAGAGCCCGACGCGGATCGCGGGCGTCCGCGCCTGGACGTCTCCCCCGGGCTCCTGCAGGATCGTCTCTCGAAGCGTCGTCGTCTGCACTCGCGCTCAAGCGTATCCAACCGCTGCGAGCGCGCTCGGGCGGCTGCTCGCATCGCCGCGAATTTCTGGTATCACTCCGCACATACCGATAAGGCAACCGGCACGCACGCCGGTTCCCAGAGGTCAGGAGGGTCGCCGCGGCGGGGAGCCGCGGCAGAAACCGCAGCAGCGAAGAGGAACAGGGGCAGGACCAAGGAGCCGGAGCGGCAGTCCTTGCCTGCTCCGCGGAAGCTGGATGGAAGGTGGGGGTTCCGAGTTGAGTGAGCGTGGTGAGGGCACCCTGTCCGTCGAGACAGCGGGGGTGGAGATCGAGGAGATGCGCGTCCTGATCGCGGAAGGCCAGGAGAGGGGCTTTCTCAGCGCAGAGCGCGTGATCGCAGCGATCGAGGAGGCCGAGCTGAGCAGCGAGCAGGGCCGCGACCTGTTCAGCTATCTCGAGGAGCACGACATCGACGTCGTGGGAGCAGAGGACCGCGGTCCGGACGAGGAGGCCCCCGCGCCGGCGGCGATCAAGCGCGACCTGCGCGGGCAGCAGCGTGAGGAGGCGGCGGAGCTGATCGATCCGAGCCTCGACTCGTTGCGGCTCTACCTGCGGGCGATCGGCCGCGTGCCGCTGCTCACGGCGGCGGACGAGGTGCGGCTCGCGAAGCGGATCGAGCGCGGCGACGTCTCCGCGAAGCAGCACATGGTCGAGGCGAACCTGCGGCTCGTCGTCTCGATCGCGAAGGGCTACATCGGCCGGGGGCTGACGCTGCTCGACCTGATCCAGGAGGGCTCGCTCGGCCTCATCAGGGCGGTCGAGAAGTTCGACTACCGCCGCGGCTACAAGTTCTCGACCTACGCGACCTGGTGGATCAGGCAGGCGATCAGCAGGGCGATCGCCGACAAGGGCAGGACGATCCGGATCCCGGTGCACATGGTCGAGCGCATCAACAAGGTGCTCTTCACCGAGCGCCAGCTGCTGCAGCGCTTCGGGCGCGAGCCGACGCCGATCGAGATCGCGACCGAGCTGCAGTGCAGCTCGGCGGAGGTGCGCGAGATCCTGCGCATCGCCCAGCAGCCCGTCTCGCTCGAGCGGCCGGCGGGCGAGGGCGAAGACGGCGAGCTGCAGGACTTCGTCGAGGACGTGTCCGCCGCCTCGCCGTTCGACATCGCATCCGAGGCGCTTCGGCGCCAGAGCGTCGCGCGGGTGCTCGCCTCGCTGCCGACGCGGGAGCGCGAGGTGCTCGAGATGCGCTACGGGCTGACCGGGGGCAGAGCGAGGACGCTCGACGAAGTCGGGCGCGCCTTCAGCATCACGAGGGAGAGGGTCCGCCAGATCGAGAGCAGGACCTTGAAGAAGCTGCAGACGCTGCCAGAGGCGCAGCCGCTGCGCGAAGCCTGCTGAAAGCGGGGTCGTTGAGGAGGGACGGCGCGGCGCCCAACGCGGCGCCGCGTCGGCGTCTGAGTCGTCGGCGCCCGGCGTCTGGATCGCGACCGGCGTCTGAGCCGCCGCGCGCCGACTTCTCGGCCGCAGCGCCTCGGCGGGCAGGGTCGCCGCGCCGGCGTCTGGGCGTCGCCGGCAACACTGCACACGATGCCCGCGGACACCGCACACGATCCCCACAGGCGGCAGCCCATACCGCCCGCAGGCTAGACTGACGTCCAACGGCGGCGGGGTTCCCGAGCGGTCAAAGGGGACGCGCTGTAAACGCGTTGGCTCTGCCTTCGCAGGTTCGAATCCTGCCCCCGCCATGTCGCATCGAGGCGCCGCCCCAAGGTAAGCTAGGGGCCGCGTTCGGCTGGTGGGCCGAGGAAGGCTTCAATGGCCGTCCACGCGGCGTTATGGGTGAGCGGCCCAAGGCGCAGGGTCCAGTCGTCGCCGAGCTCTTGGCGAACAGATGCGCCGAGGTTGGCAGCTTTGAGGCGCCGTCGCTGTGCTTCTGCTCGCTCGAAGCCGGTCGCGCCGTGATAGGTGGCATCGAGCCCGTAGCGCCCATCCTCCATCGGCCAGACTGAGAGGCGGTCGGGAGCAAGATGCGGGCTGGTCTCAGCAGGCAGGTTCATCGGGACGAGCACGACGTCGCGTCCTACGCGCCCATCTCGGTAAACTGAGGGCGTGAGTGCAGCTGGTGAGCCTACAAGCCACGATCTGATCGTCGCTCCCGACGGGAGCATCCCCGCCGATCAGCTAGAGCGCCTTGGTGTCTCACCTGGAACCCATCTGCGCGTGGTGCAGATGAGTCAACCTGGGACACTCGCAGGATCGCTGCCAGAGCTCCCGGACGTGACGTGGAAGGAGTTCGAGCAGGCGAGCGCGCTCGCAACGCATGACCTCGCTGCTACGTGAGGGTTCTCGCCGACTCGCACGCCGTCGTCTGGTACTTGCAGGGCTCAGACCGGCTGTCCGCTTCCGCCGCGCAAGTGCTCGCGGACTCCGAGAAGACGGACGGCATCGTGGTCTCCGTCGCCACGCTGGTCGATCTGTGGTACGTGACCCAGACGACACGCAAGCTAACCGACGCACATCTGGCTGAACTGCGGAGTGCGCTGCTCTCCTCGAAGGCGTTCACCCTTCAGCCGATCGACGTGGCCGTCGTAGACGCCACGACCTCGATCGCACGCGACCTGCTAGCCGACCCCTGGGATCGTTTCATCGTAGGGACAGCCAGCGCGCTGGCGCTACCGCTCGTCACCAGAGACGAAGCCATCCACGACGCGCAGATCGTGCCGGTCATCTGGTGAGGAGCGATTTTCAGTGCCCCTCGAGCACTGGCACGAGCAAGCCGTTCAGAGCAGGGATTGCGACGATTCGGTAGGCCGTCTGCGGTACACGACCCCACCGTTCACTATGACAGCCAGAACCTTCTAGCCCGCAGCCTTCATCCAAACGCTTACGACCACAACCCAGGATTCTCACGCTTCATACAGCTAAGCGACCTGCCGTTCAAGCCGCACAGCGAATTCCGCAAGGCGGACCTCGATGACCGTCAGGGGCTGTACATTCAGCTCGCCTCGCAGATATGGAATCCCGATCGCCTCGAACAGGAGGCCGGAGCTCCTCCAGTCGCTCTCGGCGTTGGAGTTGGCGACGGTGCGGGGTGACCAACGCCGCGCCGGGGAGCTTGCTTTCAACCGAACCAAAGACCTATCGGCCGCCTTCGATCTCTTCAGCCATCCGCAGCTCGCCCCTGCTAGGAAGCGCGTGAGAGACGGCGGGCGCGCCACGATGACGCGCCCGCCTGGCGCCGGCGCGAGGTCGAGCCTCGGCCGGCACAGGGCTCGAGCCCCAGTCTCGTCAGTCAGTGCACTTCGAAGAGCTCTTCAGCGTCAGTTTCGCGCCCGTCTGGTAAACGAACTTCGAGGTCACCTCGAACTTTTTCTTGCGGCACTTGCCCGCGGTCACGAACGCGCTCTTGTCGTGGCCGATCGCTTTCACTTTCAGCGAGAGCGCCGTCAGCACGATGTTGAGCGGACCCGATTTCAACACCGGCACCGAGGCCGTGAGCGTGTTGCCGCTCACCTTCCCATGCAGAACGAGCGTCTGTCCGGCGGGGCCTGTCGGAGTGAGCAGGAACCTGATCTCTTTCGAGCCGGCGTAAGCGGCCGCCTTCTCGGGAATCTGCGGGAACACCGGAGCGCCGTTCGCCGTCGCCGAGCCGGTGCCGATCAGGCTCTTCTTCGGACATGCCGCGCCGCCGGTCGCCCTCAGTTCGGTGTCGGTCGCGTGGCACTGCTCGAGCGCCTTGCTCTTGAAGTTGAACTTCGTGTGCTTCGGGAAGATCACCGTCAGCGTCTTCAGGCCCTGCGGCTGGCCGTTCGGCGCGCCCGGATCGGAGGATGCGATTTTGGCCTTGAAGCCCGTCGAGTCGCCCGATTTCTTCGCGGTCAGCGTGATCTTCGCAGTCTGCTTGAACTGGCTGCTTGCGACCGCGACGCCGACTGCGCCGAGCGCCAGCGCGAGCGCCGCCACCACTGTGAACCAAACCCTGCGCATCGCTTCGCCTCCTTCGGTCGAGTGCCGCTTGGCCGGCGTATGGAGAGGCCGATGCGCCGCCTCCCCCGCTCATCCCGACACTAGGCGAGTCTGCCGGTCGGTCGCATCGGGGGACGCTTCGCATCCGCGCTCGGGGCGCTCCGCGGCTTCCTGCTCCGTACTTGTGCGCAGCCTGGCCACCATCCGCGGTCGCCGAGCAGCTTCACGGCGACGGGCAGCACGAGCGTGCGCACGAGCAGCGCGCTGAGCGCGGCGCCGATCGCGACGCCGATCGCGAACTGGCTGACGGCGCTCGAGGCGGAGGCGGCGAACGGGACGAGCGCGGCGACCGCGAGCAGGCCCGCGAGGACTCCTCCGAGCGGGGGAGCGAGATCGCGCTCGGCCGCAGCGAGGCGCCTGCTGTTCGCGCGCCTTCCGCGCAGCTCGAGCAGCGCCGGCGTAAGGAAGGCGAGACCGACGCCGAGCATCGCGGCGAAGATCCCGATCTCCGAGATCGGGTCGAGATGCCCGGGTCCGCCGAGCAGCGCCGAGGCGCCGCTGAAGAGCAGCGTGAGCAGCCCGAAGCTCGCCGCGGCGGCGAGCAGCGCGAGCGCGTCTGCGAGCGCCGCGAACGGGACCGCCCGCAGTCCCGCTGCGAGCACGAGGAGGACGAGCAGGGCGGCGCCGCCGATCGCCCACCAGGTCCGCGCGCTCGCGACGTCGGTGAGGTCGCGGAGATTCGCCGCGGGCCCGCCGAGGCCGGTGAGCACGCGGTTGATGCGGGCGAACTGGCGCGACTGCGCCGTGAGGCGATCGCCGAGCGCGGCCGTCGGCGCAGCGCCGGAGGGGTAGCGCGAGATCACGGCGATCTGGGCGGCGTTGCCTCCGCGTTCGACGTTGATCGTGAAGGCGGCGGCGTTGCGCGCCTGCGGGGGCGCGCCTTCGATCGCGGCGAGCAGGAAGTACCCGGAGCTGAAGAGCCCAGGCGAGTTGCGGCGCAGCTCTTCGAGGTCCTTCGGCGAGGGCAGCTGGCCGCTGAACTTCGCGACGCCGGCCTCGAGCAGGCCAAGGCCGCCGACGAGCCTGCCGACGGGCGCGACGCCGCCCTGAAGGCCCGCCTGCAGTTCGCCGCTGCCGCCGGTGAGCAGGCCGAGCCCCGCCTCCAGTTCGCCGGCGCCGTCGCGCAGACGGGTGAGGCCGGAGGTGAGCTCGCCGCCGCCGCGCGAGAGCCGGCCGATGCCGCCCACGAGCTTCGCGTTGCCGGCCCGGAGCTTGCCCAGGCCGACCTGCAACTGTACCGCTCCTCCCTTCAGCTGAGCGAGCGCGGCGTCGAGGAATGCGGTCTGGGTTGCGAGCGTGCTCGCGCTCTGTGCCGCAAGCCCCGCATTCGGCGCGGCGCTTGCGAGACCGCCGGAAACGCCCCCGATCGCGCCCGAGGCCTCCTGCAGCGCCTGCAACGCTTCCTCGTAACGAGGATCGGAGCGCCCTGAGGTCATCGCTTCGAGCGCGCCAAGCCCACGCGAGACGGCGCCGCCGGCGCTGTCCGCCTGCCCCTTCAGGCTGCCGATCGCGCCGTTCGTCGCAGCCGTCAGGTCCTTCAACTGCTGCGTCGAGGGCAGGCTCGTGTGCACCGGCGCGCCGACCGAGCTGACGCCCTCGTGGAGTTCGACCGACCCTGCGAGCGCCTGCGTCGCCCCGTTCTGCAGCGCCCTCGCACCCGCGAGCGCTTCGCCGAGCCCCGCCTGCAGCAGCGCGGACCCGTCTCTCGCCTTCGCAAGGCCCGCATGCAGCTTCGCCGCGCCGGCCTGGGCGCTGCCCGATCCGGAGTGCAGCTGCGCCGCGCCGGCCGCGGCCGACTGCAGTCCGCCCTGAAGCTGTTGCGCGCCGCTGCCCGCCTGCCCGAGGCCCGTAAGCAGGCGCTTCAGGTCATGTCTGCCCCCAGTCAGCAGCTTGCCCGATTCGCGCAGCGCGCTTGGCAGCTTGCCGAGCGGCTTCGTGCGCGAGCTCAGCCCTCCAGGTCCGCTCACCGACGCGACGGACCGCGTCGTCTCGATCTGCGCCTGCAGCAGCTGCAGCTCGGCGAGCATCGGCGCGGTCGTGATCGGGCCTTGCGGCTCGGCGATCACGACCGTATAGGGCGTCGGCCAGCCCGGGCCCATCACCTTCGCGACGCGTTCGAAGGAGACCCGCGCCTGCGCGCCGCTTGGCAGTTGCTGGATGCCAGGCTGCCCCGTCTTCAGCGTCAACAGGGGCAGGGCGAGCAGCGCGAGCAGCGCAACCGCGACGGGCGCCGCGATCAGCATGCGACGCGAGACGGCCGCAGGCGGCGACTGCAGCCGTGCAAAGCCGCGAGCGGCGAAGGCGGGCGCGGGCAGCGTCCACGCCGCTCGCTCGCCGAGCAGCGCGAGCGCAGCCGGCAGCGCAACCGCCGCCGTGAGCGCGGCGAGCGCCCCGCAGGCGAGCACCCCGGCGCCCACCGAGACGATCACCTTCGTCGGCGCGATCGCGCTCGCGGCGAGCAGGGCGGCGATCAAACCGCCCCCGGCGAGCAGCACCCCGCGCCCTTCGGCGAGCGCCGCCGAGGCCGCGAGCGGCCTCACGGGCTCGCGCCGAAAGCGGTCGAGCACGATCAGCGCGTAGGCGCCGCCGAGCGCGAGGCCGCT
Source organism: Solirubrobacterales bacterium (assembly GCA_037915935.1). Classification (GTDB taxonomy): domain Bacteria; phylum Actinomycetota; class Thermoleophilia; order Solirubrobacterales; family Solirubrobacteraceae; genus Palsa-744. The sequence continues at coordinate 17,250 of JBAIYK010000148.1, forward strand.
CATCGCGCCGAGCGGCACGGCGACCGGGTCGATCGCGAGCAGTCCGCCGAGGAGCCTGATCGCGCCGAGCCCCGCGATCGCGCTTGCGGCGGCGACGAGCGTGATGAGGGCCGCCGCGACAGGCGCGCGCAGCAAGATCAGCGCAAGGGCGAGCAGGACTCCGACCGCTATCAGACCGTCCTCGAGTGCGGCCGCGAGCGCGTGTTCGCGCAGCGCCCTGTCGATCGAGGGCTGGCCGGTGATGCTCGCATCTACGGGGCTCGCGGTGTGGGTCGCGACGATCCGTTCGATCGCCGGCTGCTCTTCGATCGCCCTCGCCTCGCTCACCTGCAGGGAGACGAGCACCATCGCGGCGCCTGCGGAAGGCCGCAGCCCTTCGGTGCCGGCGGGCGCGTTCCAGGGCGAGAGCACCCTCGTATTGCGCCGCTGCGCGAGCGCCGCTACGAGGCGCGGGCCCTGCGCGTCGAGGCGTTGCGCCGGGCCCTCGAGCAGGATCGGCACGAGCTGGGTGGGACCGAAGCGCCTCTCCGCGAGCTGCTGCGCTCTCGCCGCGGCGGTGCCAGGGGCGATCACGACCGACGGGGACAGGGCGGCGCCGACGCCGACGCCGAGCACCGCCAGCGCCGCCGTCAGCGCCGCCCAGCCGGCGAGTACCGCGAGCGGACGGCGAGCCCGCCTGTCGATCGCGAGCCGCCTGCGACGCGCTCCCCCGTCGCCGTTCATGCTCTACCGCCTTCCACGCCCTTCGCCGCCTCTCGCAACCCTTGCCTTCTCCCAGAAGCTAGGCTCGGCGCGGCGGCGCGCCATCGGTGAGGGCTGCCCTTCCAGATGCGTAGAAAGCCCGCGCTGCCTGCGCGTTGCGCGCGGTCTCGCGATCATTGAAGATCTACGTGTGTCCGCCTCCAACGGCCGCGATCGATGAAGATCGCGATCCCCCTCTTCGACGGGTTCACCGCGCTCGACGCCGTCGGCCCCTATGAGGTCCTCTCGCGCCTTGCAGGCGCGCAGGTCGTCTTCCTCGCCGAGCGAGCGGGACCGGTCAGCGCGGACACGCGCATGCTCACGCTCACCGCAAGCCAAACGCTCGCGCAGCTGCCGCATCCGGAGGTCGTGCTCGTGCCAGGCGGCCCCGGCACGCGTGCGCTGCTCGGCGAGGGGCCGCTGCTTCGCTGGCTGCGCGAGGCCGATCGGACCTCGACCTGGACGACTTCGGTCTGCACCGGGTCGCTGCTGCTCGCCGCGGCCGGCCTGCTTCGCGACCGCGAGGCGACGGGGCACTGGCTCGAGCGCGAGATGCTGCGCAGCCTCGGCGCGCGGCCGGTCGCGCGGCGGGTCGTGCGCGAAGGCAAGCTGATCACTGCGGCGGGCGTCTCGGCGGGCATCGACATGGGCCTCGAGCTCGCGGCCCAGATCGCCGGCGAGCGGGCGGCGCAGGCGATCCAGCTCGAGATCGAGTACGACCCGCAGCCGCCTTTCGACTGCGGCTCTCCGGAGCGCGCCCCCGCGGCGGTCGTCGAGGCCGTGAAGGCGGCCGCGGACGCCCGCAGGTCGGCGCGCGAAGCGCAAGCGCGCTGACAGCGGGCAATTGAGCGATTGAGCGCCTGCGGATCGGGAATAGTCCACGACAGGATCAAGGAGGTGATCTCATGCGACTTTCGCGAACGACCGGCGCAAGCGCCGGCCTGACAGTCGTCCTGCTCGGAGTCTGGGCTGGCCTCATCCCGTTCATCGGGCCTTACTTCAATTACGGCTTCCAACCTGAAAGCGCCTGGCACTTCACGCTCGACCGGCTCTGGCTCGACATCCTGCCGGCTGCGGCCGCAGTGCTCGGCGGCCTCGTCATGATCGCCGCCGGCCGGCGCGGCAAGGGCGTGCTCGGCTGCTGGCTCGCGCTCGTCGGCGGCGCATGGCTGCTGCTCGGTCCCTCGACCAGCATGTTCTGGCAGCACCCGGCGCCTGGCACGCTGATCTCCGGCATCGGCGCCCCGATCGGCGGTCATGACCGAGCGGCCGCCGAGATGATCGGCTTCTTCTACGGGTCGGGCGCGTTGATCGCCGTGCTCTCCGCCTTCGCGGCGGCGAAGTTCCTCTACCGCCCGGCGCTGATCGCCGATCCGCTTGCCGCCGACGCTGCCGCAGGCGTCACCGCCCGCCGCACCGGCGAACGCGTCCGCGGGCGGCCGTGGGCGCGTGCGCCTCGCGGCGCCGAAGCGGGTCGAGAAGGGGTCCGCGGAGAAGCGGCTCGAGGCGTCGACGGCGGCGAAGGGGCACGCGCCGGCGTCGGTCGTCCCGCCGGCGAAGAACCGGTCGCCGATCGCAGCGCAGCTGGCGACGTCCCGCCGGTCAGGCGCTGAGCGAAACTCGACCCCAGGCCGTCGGCGCTTGCCACCCAGGCGCCGGCGGCCGAGTCCCGCTCGCGGAGTGCCGCTCGCTCCCAGACCGCGGGCGGCCGAGTCTCGCTCGCAGAGCTCCGCTCGCCAACCCAGACCGCCGGCTCATCGCCGGCCGAGTCCAGGGCCGATCTCCCTCCGCAGTCTCTTAACTACTTAAAGTCCTCTTCTAGCGGAAACGGGATGCACGGAATGCGTCTCAAGCCGTCGGTTCTCTCTTTGGCACAGTCGCCAACAGCCGCGCACCGCCGCCAGCGCGCCTGGCGGACCGCGGCGAACCAAGGAGGGACGATGACACCGACAAATCAATCAGAGACGACGCCGGCCTGCGCCTCCCCGCCACAGCGAGGGATCGCTCAGCGAGAGGCCGAGCGCGCGATCCTCGCCCTGCTGCTCTCCGAGCCGCATCCCTGGACGGTCGCGGAGATCGTGCGCGAGCTCGGCGGCGAGGCGATCGAGGCGCAGGACGCGCTCGACAGCCTCACCCGGGCAGGGCTCGCAAACCGCGAGGGCGAGACAGTCGGCGCCTCGCGTGCCGCGCGCGCCTTCGAGGAACTCGAACCTTGAGCCGCCCGCGCAGGGCCCAGGCCGCGAGAC
>JBAIYK010000013.1:0-16313 GCA_037915935.1 Solirubrobacterales bacterium
GGCACGCCGCCGATCGCCGAGGCGGTCGGGCTCGGCGTCGCGGTCGACTACCTCGGAAGGCTCGGCATGGAGCGCGTGCGCGAGCACGAGCTGACGCTGACGCGGCAGATGCTCGACGCGCTCGCGAGCGTCGAGGGCCTGAAAATCGTCGGGCCGCCGCAGGCCGAGCGCCGCGGCGGCATCGCCTCCTTCACGATCGAGGGCATGCACCCGCACGACGTCGCCGAGCTCGCGAACCGCGAGGGCGTCTGCATCCGCGCCGGCCACCACTGCGCGCAGCCGCTGATGAGGAGGCTCGGCGTCGGCGCGACCGCGCGCGCGAGCGTCGGCGTCTACAGCGAGCCGCACGAGATCGACGCGCTCGCGGACGCGCTGCGGAGCGGGCGCGAGGTGTTCGGGCTGTGAGGACGCGCGGCGTGAGGGCCGGACGCCCGCTGGGCATACGGGGCGCGGGCGAGGCGAGAGCCGGCGATCGGGGCGGTCGGCGATGACGGACGACCTCTACCGCGAGCACATCCTCGAGCACTACAAGCGCCCGCACAACTTCGGCGAGCTCGACCCTCACGACCTCGACGCCTTCGAGCAGAACCCGCTCTGCGGCGACGAGCTCGGCGTCCACATCAGGGTGAGCGACGGCGAGATCGAGGACCTGCGCTTCCACGGCCACGGCTGCGCGATCTCGCAGGCGGCGGCCTCGATCGCCTCCGAGGAGCTGAAGGGGATGCAGCTGGACGAGGCGGCGCATCTGAGCGCGGACTGGATGATCGACCTGCTCGGCATCCCGATCTCCCCGACCCGCCGCAAGTGCGCGCTGCTGAACCTGAAGGTGATGCGCCGCGCGATCACCGGCGAGGACGCCTGGCCGACCGGCGCAGAGCCGGCGATATAATTCCTACCTCACAGCTAGGATTCGCAAGCAACCCCAGCGAGGAAACCTGATGGCGACAGCCGACCGCACGAAGATCAGCAAGCCAAGCCCGATCGTCGAGGACGATCAGGGCCAGCTGCGCGCAAGGCAGGGCATATCGAGGGAGGTCGTGAGCGAGCTCTCGAAGGTGAAGGGCGAGCCCGACTGGATGGCTGAGAAGCGGCTGAAGTCGCTGGAGATCTTCGAACGCAAGCCGGTGCCGACGTGGGGCGTCGACCTCTCCGGCCTGAACCTCGACGACCTCGTGCTCTACTCGCCGCCGACCGCGGGCCGCTTCAACAGCTGGGACGACGTGCCCGCCGAGATGAAGCAGACCTACGAGGACCTCGGCATCCCCCAGGCCGAGCGCGAACACCTCGCGGGCGTCGTCGGCGTCTGGCGCCAGGAGCCCGTCTACGAGGGCCTGAAGGAGGAGTACCGCAAGCTCGGCATCCTCTTCTGCTCGATGGACACGGCGGTGCGCGAGTACCCGGAGCTCGTGCAGAGGTACTTCATGAACAAGTGCGTGCCCGCCCAGGACAACAAGTTCTCCGCGCTGCACGGCGCGGTCTGGTCAGGCGGCTCCTTCCTGTACGTGCCGAAGGGCGTGAAGGTCGATCTGCCGCTGCAGGCGTATTTCCGAATGGAGGGCGCCGGCGAGGGCACCTTCGAGCACACTTTGATCGTCGCCGACGAGGGCTCCGACGTGAACTACATCGAGGGCTGCACCGCCCAGACCTACTCGGTGAACTCGATGCACTCCGCCGTCGTGGAGATCTTCGTCCACGAGGGCGCGAAGGCCCGCTACACGACCGTCCAGAACTGGTCAAAGGACGTCTACAACCTGAACACGAAGCGCGCGGTCGTCGACGCGGAGGGCACCGTCGAGTGGGTCGGCGGCTCGATGGGCGCGAAGTACGTGATGCTCTACCCAGGCTCCTTCCTGATGGGCGAGCACGCTAGGGCCGACCACCTGAACGTCGGCGTCGCCTCCGGCGAGGTCCACAAGGACACCGGCGCGAAGGTCGTCCACCTCGCGCCGAACACGACCTCGAACATCCTCGCGAAGTCGATCTCGAAGGACGGCGGCGTGATGGGCTACCGCGGCCTCGTCCGCATGGGGCCGCACTCGCAGGGGTCGAAGGCGAGGGTCCAGTGCGACGGGCTGATGATGGACGGCCGCTCGCGCTCCGACACCTGGCCCGACATCCAGATCCAGAACCCGAACGTGTCCGTCGCCCACGAGGCGACCGTGGGGCGCATCTCCGACGACCAGCTCTTCTACATGGGCTCGCGCGGCTTCACCGAGGACGAGGCCGCGGCGATGATCGTGAACGGCTTCATCGAGCCGGTGACGAAGGAGCTGCCGATGGAGTACGCGGTCGAGCTGAACCGCTTGATACAGCTCGAGATGGTGGGTTCAATAGGCTAGCCCTCTGAGGGCGCCCACTGACACGATCCCCGCGCCGCAGTTCCTGCCGCAGCTGCGCTGGCTGAACGTCGATGGCAGGCGGCTGCGGCTCGAGCAGCTGCGGGGGCGGCCGTTCCTGCTCGAGTTCTGGGACTTCTGCCTGCCGAACTCGATGAGGACGCTGCCCTACCTGAAGGCGTGGCACGAGCGCTACGGAGGGAGTGATGTCAACGGCGCCGACGCGCAGGGGCTGGTCGTGATCGGCGTCCACTCCCCCGGCTTCGAGCCCTCGCGCGACGAGGAGGCGGTGGCGAGCGCCGTGACGCGGCTCGGGGTCGAGTACCCGGTGCTGCTCGACGGCGAGCTTCAGACCTGGCGCGAGTACGAGAACCTCGGCTGGCCGGCGCGCTATCTCTTCGACGGCGAGGGCATGCTCTGCCACTACCACTACGGCGAGGGCGCCTACGCGGAGACCGAGCTTGCGATCCAGGAGCTGCTGCCCACCGAGGCGCCCCATCCGCAGCCGCTCGCGCCGCTGCGACCCGAGGACGCGCCCGATGCAAGGCTTGCGCCCCAGAGCGAGGACGAGGAGGGCGCCTACTGCGGCCCCTACGAGGCCGGCGGCGTGTGGGCGGTGCTCGGCGGCGAGGGCACGCTGAGCGTGAACGGCGGCGATGCGGAGGGCGGCGTGACGCTGCGGATCAGAGAGCCCGGCGCCTACCCGCTGATCGAGCACGAGCGGCACACCGCGGCGGTGCTGAGCATCGAGCCGGGCGCGGGCGTGCGCTGCCTGGCGACGTGCTTTACGCCGGGGTTGGCGTAGATCCTGCCCGACTCAGGCAGCCTGATCCGCGCCGGTTGCCTGCGTCAGTGCCCCAATGCCGTCCGCGGGATCAGCGCCGAACCGGTCTACGTTTGGCGCTCGAGCTCGCGTTGCAGCGTCTCGACGGTCCAGGTGGGACATCCGCAGCCGAGGAAGTCGTTGTCGCCGGTAAGGATGCCCGTGTTCAGTGCCATTGCGGCGGCGACGGTCGGCCAATCCCGTCGGTCGCGAGGCACGCGTGCAACGGCGGTCTGCTCCAGCGCACCATAGGCTTCGCGTGGGACGACCTCGATCGCCCTCGTATCGATCAAGTCGCTCACGGATTTTTCGAGACCCAACCGCTGCTCGACGGTCAACCCTCGGCGCGATTCCAGCACGTCGAGGCGGCGCGAGAGCTCGTGTCGCGCCTCATTCCACTGCTCCTCGGCGACCAGCACGCGCAGATCCGACCGTCTGAGCAACTCACGTCCTCGCTTGCGCAGCAACTCGCCGACGAGAACGCTGGCGTCCGCGACGACTATCACTCGGGCAGCGCCCGTCGCAGGTCGAGTAGATCAGCCAACTCCTCTTCGCTCATGCCAGTCTCCTGGAGCACACGCTCGACCGCTTTCCCGAGTCCTGCGATAGCACGTCGCGCTTCGTCCTCGTCTCGTTCGAGCGGAATGTAGAAGCCGATCACGTGGCCATGCTTGCTGACGGCCACAGGCTCGGAGCCCGAGAGGTAGCTCGTGGCATGGTCGCGGAACTCCCTGACTCCGATGCTCTTCATGTGGTCACCATATGGTCACACTAGCACACGGCCAGCAACGGCGTCTTATTTACAAAAGACAGCACATCCTTAAATAAGACCGCAGTACGAGCGCCGTTATTTGCAGCGCCGTTATCAGCTCCGCACGATGAAGCTGCGTTGAGACCTCAGCTCGGCACGAGCTGCGCTCGCCGGCTGCCGAGCAGCAGCCGCATCAGCTCCGGCGGGCGCGCAAGGTCGGCGTCGTCGACGAGCACGCAGGAGCCCGGCCAGTAGGGGTTCTCGCTCGCGCTCGGGTGCAGGAAGCCCGCGTTGTAGGTCCAGGAGCCGCAGTTGACGAGGCGGCCGCCGGACCCGCTTTGCCATTCGGCCTGCTCGTCGCCTGGCAGCGGTCCCGCTCTGTGGGTGTGGCCGAAGACCACGTGCGCCGCGCCGAGATCGAGGCGCGCGGCGACCTCGCCCATCGCCTGCAGCCCCGCGCGCCGTAGTTCGGGCGCCGATATGTTCGGCTTCAGTGGGCCGAGGCCGGCGCGGTTGAGCGCCGCGACCGCGAGCGGGAAGCCGCGCCTGACGGCGCCGCTGCGCAGACCTGCGCCGATGCCGCCGGAGAGCATCGCGCGCCGTTCCTCGGCGCCGGCGCCGTTGCGGCTCGGAAGCTCCTCGTGCCCGCCTGCGTGGGAGCGGCCGTGCAGGAGGCGCCACATCTTCACGGTCGCGGCGCCGTTGAGAGCCGACCTCGTCGCGCCCTGGGCGGCGACCGCGTCGGCCCAGGCGTAGATCGGGGCGGTGATCGCCTCGTAGTCCTCGACGCAGGAGATCGACTGCGGGCGGCGCGCGAGCAGCCTGCCCATCAGCGCGACCGCGATCCGCTCCATCGTCGGCACGGTGATGTGGCAGTCGAGATAGTGGCCGTGGGTCGCGTAGACGTCGTCTCTGATCCACAGCCCCGGATAGGCGACCTCGACGTGCGCGGGCGCCGCCCACCGCGCGAGCCGCTCCGCCATCGCGGAGGCGTCGACGGGCGCGATCCTCTGCTCGACCTGCAGCGGCGCCGCCTGCCGCCCCTCGTTGCGCCGGTGCAGCCAGCGGTCGACGAGCGCATGGTCGTGATTGCCCGCGACGAGCACGATCCGCCTGCCCGCCATCGTCTCGCCGAGCTCTCGAAAGACGGGCGCCGCCGCCGCGAGCGCATCGCGCCGAGGCCCGTGGCGGAGCTCGAGCGCGTCGCCGAGCATCACGAGCCTGTCGACGTCCGCGAGCGCGGTGAGCAGCCGCTCGCGCGCGTGCGGCGATCGCAGCACGTCGGCGCCCGAGGCGCTGCCGAGATGCAGGTCGGAGACGATCAGCGTCTTCATCGCATGCGGGGTACGGCCTGGGGGGCTCGAATGCAGGGGGCGTCCTGAGAGGCTCGAACGCACGGGGTCACGCTGCGCGGTGGCCTTGCGAGCGTCACGCTACGCGACGGCGACCGCTTCGCGGATCTGCTTCGGCAGCATGAAGCGCACGTCCTCGCGGGTCGCGTCGACCTCTGCGATGTCGCTGACGCCGCGATCCCTGAATAGCTGCACGAGCTCCTGCACGAGGTGCTCTGGCGCGCTTGCGCCAGAGGAGATGCCGACGACGCGCTTGCCCGTAAGCCACTCCTCGCGCACTTCGCTCGCGTTGTCGATGAGGTGGGACTCGGTGCCGCAGTCGCGCGCGACCTCGACGAGGCGCTGGGAGTTCGAGGAGTTGCGCGAGCCGACGACGAGCACGAGGTCGCACTCGTCCGCGATCTTGCGCACCGCCGCCTGTCTGTTCGTCGTCGCGTAGCAGATGTCGTCGGTTTTCGGGCCGACGATGCTGGGGAAGCGCTGCTTCAGCGCCGCGACGATCGAGGCGGTTTCCTCGACCGAGAGCGTCGTCTGGGTGATGAACGCGACCCGCTTCGGGTCCGGGACGGCGAGCTGCGCGACGTCCTGCTCGCTCTCGACGAGCACGATCTGCTCCGGCGCCTCGCCCATCGTGCCTTCGACCTCCTCGTGGCCGTCGTGGCCGACGAGCACGATCGTGTAGCCCTGCGCCGCGAACTTCTTCGCCTCGACGTGGACCTTCGTGACGAGCGGGCAGGTCGCGTCGATCGTCTGCAGCCGCCGCGTCGCCGCGTTCTCCCTCACGCTCGGGGCGACGCCGTGGGCGGAGAACACCGCGGTCGCGCCCTCCGGGATCTCCGTCTCCTGCTCGACGAAGATCGCGCCCGTGGCGCGCAGCTCGTCGACGACGTGCTTGTTGTGGACGATCTCCTTGCGCACGTAGATGGGCGGTCCGTACTGCTGCAGCGCGCGTTCCACCGTCTGCACCGCCCTGTCGACGCCCGCGCAGTAGCCGCGGGGCGCGGCGAGCAGCAGCTTCTCTACGGAGCCCTTCACTGTGCTCATTGTAAGGGTCGGGGTAGGCTTCGGGCATGCCCCAGCGCCACCTCGACCGCCTCACCGCGATCGACGCCTCCTTCCTGCACCAGGAGGGCCCCGACTCGCACATGCACGTCGGCGGGCTGACGGTGATGGAGGGCCCCCCGCCACCGCTGCAGGACCTGCTGCAGCAGATCCGCGAGCGGCTGCACCTCGTCCCGCGCTACAGGCAGAAGCTCGCCCACACCGCCCTGGACAGCGGCCGTCCCGTGTGGGTCGACGACCCGAGCTTCGATCCCGAGTACCACGTGCGCCACACCGCGCTGCCGAGCCCAGGCGAGTGGCAGCAGCTGTGCGAGCTGACCGCGAGGATCTTCTCGCAGGCGCTCGATCGCTCGAAGCCGCTGTGGGAGATGTGGCTGATCGAGGGGCTGAAGGAGAACCGCTTCGCGCTGATCACGAAGAACCACCACGCCCTGATCGACGGCATCGCCGGCGTCGACATCGCGACCGTGCTGTTCGACCTCTCCCCCGATCCGCCGCCGCTGAAGACCTCCGGCCGGCCCTGGCAGCCGCGCAAGGAGCCGGGCACCGCGGAGCTCGTCGCGGTCGGGACGCGCGGCGCGGCGCGCGCGCTCGCCGCGATCGTCGGCGGCGCATGCGACGCGCTCGCGCATCCGGACCGCGGGCTCTCACGCGGGCGCGAGGCGGCCGAAGGGATCGGCGAGCTGCTGTGGGCGGTGATGAACCCGGCGCCCGTCACGCCGCTGAACGTGCCGATCGGCCCCCACCGGCGCTTCGTCGGCGTGACGAGCAGGCTCGAGGACTTCAAGCTCGTGAAGAACGCCTTCGGCGGCACCGTGAACGACGTCGTGCTCGCGGTCGTGACGGGCGCGCTGCGCAGCTTCCTGATCGCGCGCGGCTACCGCACCGAGGGGCTCGAGCTGAGGGCGCTCGTGCCGGTGTCGGTGCGGGCCGCCGACGAGCGCGGCCAGCTCGGCAACCGGATCGCGGCGATGCGCGGCCCGCTTCCCACCTACATCGCCGACCCGTTGCACCGGCTTCGCTTCGTCAGCCACGCGATGGCTGGGCTGAAGGAGAGCAAGCAGGCGCTCGGCGCCGAAGTGATCGCGAACGTCCAGAACTTCGCGCCGCCGACGATCCTCGCCCAGGCCTCCCGCCTGAACTTCTCGACGCGCCTCTTCAATCTGATCGTGACGAACGTGCCCGGGCCGCAGTTCCCGCTCTACGTGCTCGGGCGCGAGATGCTGCACGCCTACCCGATCGCGTTCCTGCCCGAGAACCACGCGCTCGCGGTCGCGATCATGTCCTACAACGGCGAGATGAACTTCGGCCTGCTCGGCGACTTCGACGCGCTGCCCGACATCGACGCGATCGGCGAGCACATCGCGCTCGAGCTGTCGGCGCTGCTCGCGCTCGCGCGCGAGGCGGCGCTCGCGACGGCGGCCGCCTAGCGGGGTCAGCCTCGGCGCGCGCTGAGAGCGCGCCCGGGCGCTCGCGCGCGGCGGCGCCGGCGTTCAGAGCGCTCAGAACGTGTCCCGGCGCCGGAGAGAGGCGCCGATGCTCACAGCGCGCGAGCGACGAGCCCGATCAGCGCGAGGATCGCGAGGATGATGAGGCCGAGCCAGAGGAAGTGGATCGCCGCGCCGACGCCGAAGGCGATCGCGATGAGGACGATTGCGAGCACGAGTAGAAGCATGGGGTCCTCCTGCTACCCCAGCGAGCGCGTTGGAAACCGACGTCGGCGTGCGCACGACAACCGGCGACAACCCTCACGGCCAGCCAACGGCGACGCCGCTTGAAAAGCCGTACAAGCTCAAATCGTCTGCGACCAGGAGGCTGAGGCCAACTAGCGCACCACGTCCTCGAAGTCCTCGTGGGAGAACAGCCCGCCTCCGTAGAGGGCTGTGATCTGCCCCGGGTCCACTCCACACTTGGTCGTCCACGCGGCTCACGCACTGCCCGCTTGGGTGGATACACCCAGCCTGGCGCTTGCCCAGGTCTGCACGGCGCTGCGCGAACAGGGTTACCGGTGCGAGACCTCAACTCATGCCGTCAAGGTGACCTTCGGTGATGTGTCCTTCACGGGAGATGTTGTGGTCGCCTGCCACCATCGCGAGCGCGGCCAGCTCGGCAACCGGATCGCGGCGATGCGCGGGCCGCTTCCCACCTACATCGCCGACCCGTTGCACCGGCTTCGCTTCGTCAGCCACGCGATGGCGGGGCTGAAGGAGAGCAAGCAGGCGCTCGGCGCCGAAGTGATCGCGAACGTCCAGAACTTCGCGCCGCCGACGATCCTCGCCCAGGCCTCCCGCCTGAACTTCTCGACGCGCCTCTTCGGCCTGCTCGGCGACTTCGACGCGCTGCCCGACAGCGACGCGATCGGCGAGCACATCGCGCTCGAGCTCTCGGCGCTGCTCGCGCTCGCGCGCGAGGCGGCGCTCGCGACGACGGCCTGAGCGTCGTCGAGAGAGCGGCGTCGGCCTCATCGAGACGTCGAGCGCCATATCCTTCCGAGCCCAGCACCGTCCTCTCGATGCGAGGCGCGGTGAGGCGCGACGCGTGAGCCTCGGTGGTACGATCGGCTTTCCCAACGTAGACACCCGAGTTGGGAGCGTGTTTTCCCGGGGGTTGGAGCAGTGACTCGCACGAGCATGACCGGCGCAGCACCCTCAGCCGACGGCGTTCGTCGCCTCGGCCGGTCGACCGCGGCGGCGCTGACGATCGCCCTCGGCCTGCTGCTCCCGACGGCCCTCCCCGCGAGCGCATCTCCGGTCACTCCGCGCGTCAGCGGCATCTCACCTGGCGTAGGACCAACGGCCGGCGGCACGACCGTCACGATCACAGGCGAAGACTTCGTCGCGATCACCGGAGTGAAGTTCGGCTCGAGGGAGGCGGCGAGCTTCGAAGTCGTATCGTCGACCGAGATCGTCGCGGTCTCTCCGCCCTGGGTGAGCGGCAACGCGATCGCGGAAGTGGCCGTCGAAACGATGTCCGCGACGAGCTTCGACTCCATCGGCGACTCCTTCATCTACGAACCGACCGTGACGAAGGTCGAACCTGCCTTCGGCCCCGCGGCGGGCGGCACCTCGGTCACGATCTCAGGCGAAGCGTTCGAAGGCCTGTTCGAGAACGGCGCCGGTGAAATGCCGCCGTTCGTCAAATCGGTGCAGTTCGGCTCGCATGGAGCGAGCTTCAAAGTCGAATCGGAAGGCGAGATCACGGCCGTCTCGCCGCCAGGAGCAGGCACGGTCGACGTCACGCTTACGACGCTCGGCGGCACGAGCGCTGCCTCCCCGGCCGACCGCTTCACGTATGCGACAGCCTCGCCGACCGGCCCGCCTGCGATCGAAAGCGAGTCGGTCTCGCACATAACCTCGACCGACGCGACGCTCGAAGCCCAGATCGACACGGAGGGGCTGGAAACGACCTACACCTTCTATCTGGGAGGGCCGATTCCGCCCTGCAGGGAAGCCGAACCACCATGCATGATCGCTGAACGAGCGCCGGTGCCCCTGCCGGCCGGGAAGCTGCTCGGGTCGTTCCTCGGTCAGAGCGTCAGCGCCGATCTGAACAGCGCGGGCATGGCGCTGCAGCCCGGCGGCCACTACACCTACTCGGTGGTCGCAACCAACGCGGCCGGAACAACGTGGGGGGCCGGGCAGCGATTCATCGCAGCCGAAGAAGGCATTCAGCCGCTGAGCGACGCCAAACCGTCCAGCGGCCCGTCGTCCCAGATCACGAGCCCGGCATACGCCAAGCAGCCGCCGTCGTCTGTGAATGGACGCGTGCACGCCCGCAAGCACCGCCGACACCGACGCCACCGCCACCGCGGTCACCCCCACGCGCAGGCAGGCGCTCGCAGGGACTGAGCCCGCGGTGCCCATGACGGCCTGCGGGTCTCTCCTGCGCGCTGCCAGACCTCGTCTTCGTCAGAACCCGAGCGCGAACTTCGCGTCCTCGGTCATCCGCTCGGGCGACCACGGCGGCGTGAAGACCATGCTGCACCGCACGCTCTGCACGCCTTCGAGCTCGCCGACGAACTCCTCGATCTGTTCGCTGACGTGCGGCCCGATCGGGCAGGCGGGCGTCGTGAGCGTGAAGGTGACCTCGACGTCGCCGCCGTCGATCTCGACGCCGTAGATGAGGCCGAGCTCGACGAAGTCGAGGCCGAGCTCGGGGTCGATCACGTTGCTGAGCGCGTCCATGACGTCGTCGACGGTGACGGTCGGCCCATGCTCCGGCGGGCTCTGCTGCTGCGGCTCCTGCTCCGTCGGCTCTGGTCCGATCGGCTCCTGCTCCTGCTCGTGCGGCTCGGGCATCGGCCTCAGTCTAGCCGCGGCCGGCGGGCCTCAGTTATCGGAGCCCAACCTGTCCCAGACGTACAGCTCGATGCACTCGTTCGCGAGCTCGACGAGCCGCGGGCGCGAGAGCCGCGGCAGCACCGTGTCGAGCGCCCGGTCCTCGGGCACGCCGGCCTCCATCGCCTCCTCGCCGTTGAAGCCCGCCGCGATCTTCAGCGCCTCGCGCCGGTTCTCGCCGAGGCTCGAGAAGACGCCGACGAGGAATTCGGTGTTCGGCACCGGCTGGCCGACGTCGAGCGAGGCGTGCCAGGCGGCGAGCAGGTGCAGGTCGTCCTCGCCGAGGTTCGACACCGCCTTCGCGTAGTGCAGCGAGAGCTCCTGCTCTGGGATGTCGTCGACCCATGCCCTCACGACCTCGCCGACGAGCTGCCTGCGCGCCTCGCGGCCGATCGACTCGGCTATCACCCTGATCGCGTTTTGAGGCTCGATGAAGCAGAGCGGCATGGGGCGCACTCTAGGAGGCGCGGTGGACGGCACTTTTGGGCGTGCCAGAGCCGCCAGGCCGGGTCAGAGGCCGAGCACGAGCGCGCCCTGTGCGAGGGCGTCCTCGTCGGATAGCTCGCGCGGCAAGCCGAGCGTCGCGCGCTGCGGCGCAAGCCAGTTGAAGAGCGCGAGATCGAGCGCTTCGAGTGGGATCGAGGACTCCTCGGCAAGCCGCTTCGCGCGCCGCTCGAGCAGCAGCGGGTCGCCGATGCCGAAGATCCGCTTCGCGGCGACGAGCGTGGAGTCGGCCGGCGCGGCGCTCGCGAGGTGCAGCGAGTCTGCGCGCAGCTCGTAGAGGCCGAGGCGGCCGAGCAGCGTGAGCAGCTCGAAGCGGCCGCAGCGCGGAAAGCCTGGGATCGCAAGCCGCTCGAAGGTTCGCTCGAAACGCCGTTCAGCGCTCCAGGAGCCCTCGCCGCAGAGCGCCTGCCGCTGTGAGCCGGCCCGTCTCGCCCAGGCGAGATAGGCGCGCAATGTCGCCGCCCCGCGGCCAGGCTGGTGGCAGGCGCGCGGCCCGCATCGCAGGGACTCCACCGTCTCGTCGTCGATCTGCTCGGGGCGATCGAGCGGCGGGTCGCCCACGACCTTCGCGAAGCTCACGATCTCCACGAAGGGGTCCTCGACCTCGGGGTCCTCGACCTCGGGATCATCGACCTCGAGCGGCGAGAGGTAGGCGATCAGGAAGCAGAGCCAGCTCGAGCGCTCGAGCTCGTCGTCCCGGCGGCCAGAGGGTCGTCGCGACTCGATGGATGTCGAGTGATGGCCCCCAGGCCGCGCGGCGAGCGCGTAGGCGCCGGGCGGCGCGGCGGCGAGCTCCTTCAGCCGCGCGCTCGAGAAGGCGATCTCCGCGAGCAGCCGGCGCGCATCCTCGGAAGAGCGCAGCCCCGGCACGAGCTCGCAGCGATAGCCGTCGTCGAGGCCGCGCTCGCGGCTGTCGCGATAGACGCGCACGTCGGTCGCGCGCGCTCGCGGCGCCCCCGGCCGCCTCGTGCCCGGCCGCCGCGCCGCGCCCTTCGCCTGCTCCGGCCGAGCGCTCTTCGCGGCGCCCCTGCTCTGGCCGCCTCCGCCGCCGCGCGAGCCGTGGGCACCGCCGTAGCCAGGCAGGGTCTTGCTGCAGATCGGGCAGCGCTCGACGAACCTGTTGTGCCGGCAGAAGGTCGGCATCAGGCGGCCGCGACGGCGCCGCCCGGGGCCGCGGCGGGCTCGTGCCCTGCACGCCTCGCAGGCGCTTGCGGCTGAAATCCGAGGCTTCGCGCCCGCCGCGCGCCCGCCCTCGCCTCGTCGGCGAGCTCGACCATGTGGTTCGAGAAGTCGACCTGGATCGTGTGCCGCTTCGAGGCGACGTAGCGGCGGCGCTGGCGGGCGAGCATCGCCGTCATGTCCCTGCTCATCTGCTCGCGGGAAGGCAACGCGTAGGCGCCGAGCAGGTGGTCGGCGACGATCCTGCTCTGGGCCTCGGCGATCGGCATGATCGCGCCCCAGGGCTGCACGAAGCCGACGAAGTAGAGGCGCGGCTGATCGAGCGGGAAGATGCGCTTGTAGAGGACGAGCTCGTTGTCCGGGGCGTCGATCAGCCCGTCCTGCAAGAACGGGAAGCTGATCTTGTAGCCGGTGCAGAAGACGATGAGGTCGGCGCGCTCCTCGCGGCCGTCGCGGTAGCGGACGAGCTCGCCGTCGAGCTCCGCGATCTCGGGCCGCACCTCGATCGCGCCGTGCGCGAGCCGGTCGAGGATGCGCGAGGAGACGGTCGGATGGGTCTGGCCGAGGCGGTGGTCGGGTTCGGGCAGGCCGTAGCGCGACATCGGCCCGACGGTGAGCTTGAGGACCGGTTCGAGCGCGCGCAGCATGCAGGTGAACGGCACCCGCGTCGGCCTCACGCCCGCGTCGAGCGGCTTGCCAAGGATGTACTTCGGCACGACGTGGACGCCCCTGCGGGCGACGAGCCGCGTCGAGGCCGCGTGGTAGGAGGCGTCGACGGCGATGTCCATCGCGGAGTTGCCGAGGCCGACGACGACGACGTGCCTGCCCGCAAGCTGCGAGGGGTCGGTGTAGTGGTGGGAGTGCATGGTCTCGCCGGCGAAGCTGCCTGGGATCGGCGGTTCCGGCCAGCGCGGGTCCCAGTGGTGGCCGTTCGCGACGACGAGGGCGTCGTATGCGCGCACCTCGCCATCATCGAGCGTGACCTCCCAGCCGCCCTCGGGAGTGCGCGCCGCGCGCTCGACGCCGCGCTGGAAGCTGATCTTCTCGCGCAGCCCGAAGCGATCTACGTATTCGTCGAAGTAGCGCGCGATCTGGTCGTGGCGGGGGAAGTCCGGGTAGGTGCTCGGCATCGGCAGGTCCGCGTACTCCATCCGCTCGCGCGAGGTGTTGATGTGCAGCGTCGAGTAGGAGGAGGACATGCCGTTGGAGTTGTGCAGCACCCAGTTGCCACCGACCCTGTCGGACTTCTCGAAGCAGTCGAACGGCAGGCCCCTGTCGTCGAGCGCCTTCACCGCCGTGATCCCGGAGGAGCCGGCGCCGATCACGCAGGTGCGGGGCAGGTCCGTCATTCTGCGGGGACGCCGGGCCCGACGTGCTGCGGCGGCCCCTCAGGGCCTTCGTCGGCGTCGGCGTGGCCGGGCAGGCCCGCGTCCTCGGGCTCGGCCGCGCCGTCGAAGAGCGTGCCGAGGTAGCGGTCGACCATCCGCGCGCACTGGCGGCCCTCGTTGATCGCCCACACGATCAGCGACTGCCCGCGGCGGGCGTCGCCGGCCGCGAACACACCCTGCACCGAGGTCGTGTACGGCCGCACCGCCCTCACGTTGCTGCGCTCGTCGCACTGCACGCCGAGCGCCTGCAGCAGGTCCTGCTCCGGGCCTAGGAAGCCCATCGCGAGCAGCACGAGCTGCGCCGGCAGCTCCCGCTCGGTGCCAGGGAGCGGCGCGAACGGCGGGCTCGGCTGCGCCTGCGCGATCTGCAGCGTGCCGACCCTGCCGTCCGGGCCGGCGGCGAAGCGGGTCGTCGCCGCGGAGTAGTCCTGCTCGCCGAGCCCCGCCTTCAGCGCCTCGTCCATCGCGTAGCTGCGCCTGTACTTGAGCGGCCACTGCGGCCAGGGCGTGCGGTCGTCGGGACGGCGCTCAGGGGGCATCGGCAGCAGCTCGAGCTGCACGATCGACGCCGCGCCCTCGCGGATCGCGTTGCCGACGCAGTCGGCGCCGGTGTCGCCGCCGCCGATCACGACGACGTGCCTGCCGGCGGCGCTGATCTCCTCCGCCGCGCTCGGCGGCGCAAGCAGCGGCTGGATCGCCGGATGGGGGCTGAGCTGGCGCGCGACGAAGCGGTTGCGCTGGTAGAGGTAGTCCATCGCGAAGTGCACGCCAGGCAGCTCGCGCCCCTCCACGGGCAGGTCGCGCGGCGCGCGCGCGCCGGTCGCGATCACGAGCGCGTCGAAGCGCTGCGCCAGCTCCTGCGCGTCCACGTCTACGCCGACGTCGACGCCACAGCGCAGCTCGACGCCCTCGTCGATGAGCTGCTGGACCCGCCGCTGCACGATCCACTTCTCGATCTTGAAGTCGGGCACGCCGAAGCGCACGAGCCCGCCGGCGGCCTCGTCGCGCTCGAACAGCGTGACCGCGTGGCCCGCACGGCGCAGCTGCTGGGCGGCGGCCATCCCCGCCGGCCCGGAGCCGATCACCGCGACGCTGCGGCCGCTCTGCCGCCGCGGCGGGCGCGGCTTCACCCACCCTTCCTGGAAGGCGCGGTCGACGATCGCCTGCTCGATCTGCTTGATCGTGACCGACTCGCCCTCGCGGATCTCGAGCACGCAGGCCGCTTCGCAGGGCGCGGGGCAGAGCCTGCCGGTGAAGTCGGGGAAGTTGTTCGTCGCGTGTAGCTGCTCGATCGCCTCCTGCCAGCGATCGCGGTAGACGAGGTCGTTCCAGTCGGGGATGAGGTTGCCGAGCGGGCAGCCGTTGTGGCAGAAGGGCACCCCGCATTCCATGCAGCGCGCGCCCTGCGCTTTCAGCTCCTCGTCGGCCGGCAGCTGCACGAACTCGCGATAGTCGTGCACGCGCTGCGCCGGGTCGCGGTAGTGGGCGCCGTGGCGCTCGATCTGCAGGAAGCCGCCGAGCTTTCCCATCAGCGGCTCTCCTCCTCGACCTCGCCGATCGGCACGGGGCCGCTGCCGATCCCGCCGAGGGACTCCGCCGGCGCGCCGCCGTTGCCGGCGGCATGCGCGGCGGCCTGGGCGAGCGGAGTGCGCTCGCGCTGCTCGCGTTCGGCGAGCACGCGCTTGTAGTCGTGGGGCATCACCTTCACGAACGCCTCGGCGGCTATCAGCTCCTGCCAGCGCGCGAGCACGCGCTCGGCGACCGGGGAGCCGGTGCGCTCGCGGTGCTCCTCGATCAGCGCGCGCAGCTCGTCCGCGTCGCTCTGCGAGAGCGCTTCGAAGCCGACCATGCCCATGTTGCAGCGGTCCTCGAACGTCCCCTGCTCGTCGAGCACGTAGGCGATCCCGCCGCTCATGCCCGCGGCGAAGTTGCGCCCGGTCGGGCCGAGCACGACGACGCGCCCGCCGGTCATGTACTCGCAGCCGTGGTCGCCGACGCCCTCGACGACCGCGCAGGCGCCGGAGTTGCGCACCGCGAAGCGCTCGCCCGCGAGCCCACGGAAGAACGCGCGTCCGCCCGTCGCGCCGTAGAGCACGGTGTTGCCGACGATCACGTTCCGCTCGGCGAGGAAGTCGGCCGCCATGCCCTCTCGCGGGCGGATCGACATCACGCCGCCGGAGAGGCCCTTGCCGGCGTAGTCGTTCGCGTCACCCCGCAGCGCGAAGGTGATCCCGGGGGCGAGCCAGCCGCCGAAGCTCTGTCCCGCCGAGCCCTCGAAGTCGACCGCGATCGTGTCCGGTGGCAGCCCCTGCGCCCCGTGGGCGCGGGCTACGTGGCTGGAGAGAATGCCGCCGACGCAGCGGTTGCGGTTGCGGATCGGCGTCTGCATCCGCACCGGCTCGCCGCGCTCGATCGCGGACTGCGCCTGCCGCACGAGCTCCCAGTCGAGCGCGTCCTTCAGCACCGCCGGCGGCGGTTCGACGCGGCGGCGCGGCGGTGATGATGATGATGATGATGATGATCTTGATGTTGTTGAATCCGGATCGCCAGGCTCGACGTGCTTCAGGATGTGGCTGAGGTC
>JBAIYK010000045.1:0-5904 GCA_037915935.1 Solirubrobacterales bacterium
CGGAGCGCAGCGCGAGCGCGCGGCGCAGATGGGCGGCCGCCTGCTCGTGGTCGTGAGCCTCGGCGGCGGCGCGGGCCGCCCTTTCCTACGCCGCGATCGCGCGCTCCGGGCCGGCGATCGCGACCGCAAGGCCGTAGTGGCGCGCGAGCTCCGCTGGCTCGGCGTCGTCGTCCCGCTCCAGCGCCCGCGCGATCGCGAGATGGAGCTCCGAGCGAGTCGCCTCGTCTGTGCTCGCCGCGAGCGCTTCGCGGATCAGCGCGTGCGGAAACGCGATCGTCGGCTGCGCGGCGGGCACCTTGTCCACGAGCCGCTCCGAGAGCGCCTGCTCCACCGCGCGCGCGGCGTCGTGCTCGCCGATTCCCGCCGCGCTCGCGGCGAGCGCGACCGGTGCCGAGGGCCCGATCGCCGCGATCGCGACGAGCAGCCGCTCGGTGAGCGGATGCAGCCGCGCCAGACGCTCCTGCACGAGATCCGTGACGGCGTCGGGTGCGGGCGCCGCGTCGAGCTCCTCGCCCTCGCGCAGGGCGCCGAGCTCGTCGAGGTCGCGTGCGAGCTCCGCCGCGAAGAACGGGTTGCCCGCCGTGCGGGCTCGCAGCCGTGCCGCGAGGCGCGGAGTGATCGCGCGCCCGACGCTGGCCGCGACGAGCGCTGCGAGACCGCTCGCGTCGAGCCCCGTGAGGCGCTGCTCGAACAGGTCGCGGGTACGGCGCAGTTCCGCGAGTACGCGCGAGACGGGGTGTCCCCGCCCGAGCTCGCGCTCGCGCGCCGTGACGAGGAGCACGAGCCGCCCGATCGACGCGCTTTCGAGCAGGTGCCCGAGCGCCTGCGCGGAGGCGGCGTCGCACCAGTGCGCGTCGTCGAGCACGACGTACAGCGGCGCGCCGCCCGTCGCGTGCCCGAGCGCGGCGCCGATGCCGCACAGCAGCCTGTAGCGGGCGCCCTCGGCCGCGACCATCTCGTTCGCGCTCACGCCTGCCGATGCCGCCGTCGAGTACGCGCTCAGCTCCGGCACGAGCGCAGAGAGCTCGCCGCCGCCAACCCCGGCGAGCGCGCTGCGCCAGGCGTCGTCTCCGGCTCGCGCGAGCTCCCCGATCGCGCGCACCCACGGCTCGAACGCGATGCTCGGCTCGGCCGGACAGCGCGCGAGCGCGACGACGGCGCCCTGCGCGTGCGCATCGGCCGCCGCCGCGGCCGCGTGGCGGGTCTTGCCGATCCCCGGTTCGCCGAGCAGCAACACCGCCTTGCCGCCGGCTCGCGCTGCACTTGCCTCTCGCAGCTGCTCGATCTCGCGGTCGCGGCCGATCAGAGGCTGCTCCGCGTAGGCGGCGAGCATCCGCGGCAGCGGAATGCCCCCGGGCGGGCGCGGCTCGTCGCGAGGCGCAGAGGTCGCGCCGTGCTGCGCGGAGATCGTGGTCGGCGATTCGCTCTGTGCCGCCAGCTCGCGCCAGCGCAACCTCGACGCCTGCACGGGCGCGGGCACGCCCTTCAGCTCGTAGCCACGGACCTCGTCGAGCGGCACGCCGTCGCGCGAGGCGACGAGCGCGCCGACGAGGTCCTGCACGAGCACCTCGCCGCCGGCCGCCGCGGCGCAGAGGCGGCTGGAAATCACGACCGCCATTCCGTGCAGATCCTCGCCGTCTCGGATCGGCTCCCCGGCCCCAACTCCTACCCGCGCCGCGATCCCGACCCCGCCATGAGCCGCGTCGAGGCGCTCGACCGACGCCTGGATCCCGGCCGCTGCGCGCAGCGCGCCGAGGGCGCTGCCGAAGCTCGCCATCGCTCCGTCACCGAGTGTCTTTATCAGCCGCCCGCCGGCGCTGCAGACCGCGTCGGTCACGTCCTGCACGTGTGCGCGGCGCAGCCGCTCCATGCGATCGTCCCCGAGACGTGCGAGCAGTGCGGTCGAGTCTACGAGATCGCTGAAGACCACGATCGCAATTCCACCCATCGGCACATCATCCCGCACCGCGCCGCGCCCGCAACGGGGCGGCGCGGCAAGGCGCCTGCCGCGAGATCCGGAGCCGCTCGTCAGGGTCGAGCGCGCGGAGGCCGGCGCGCAGCCGCTCGGGCAGGCGGCAGCTTGCGGACTGAGCGGCGAGGTGGCGCCTACCGAACGGCGCCGCCCTCCGCCGCCGCGCGCATCGCCTGCAGGTCGAGCTTCTTCATGGCGTACATCGCCTGCAGCGCACGCTGCACACGCTCGGGGTCGGGGTCGCCGAGCAGCTCGAACAGGCCCTGCGGCACGATCTGCCAGCGCAGTCCGTAGCGGTCCTTCAGCCAGCCGCATGCGATCTCCTCGCCGCCCTCGGTCAGCGCCGACCAGTAGTGGTCGAGCTCCTCCTCGGTCGCGACGTTGACGACGAAGGAGATCGACTCGTCGAAGCCGTAGTGCTCCGGCCCGCCGTTCAGCGCGACGAACTCGTTGCCGTCGAGCACGAAGCGGACGGTCATCACCGAGCCGGCCGTCCCGGGACCGGCCTCGCCGTAGCGGGTCACCTGCTCGATCTTCGAGCTCGGGAACACCGAGACGTAGAACTCGGCGGCCTGCTCAGCCTGGTCGTCGAACCACAGGAAGGGGGTGATCTTCGGCATCGTCTTCGTCTCCTTTCGATGAGGGCGTCAACGATAGGACGGCGGCTGAGGCTCATCGCGGCGGTCGACGCACCGGCGCGCCACGCAACCCCTCGCCGAAGCCCGGTCAAACGATCAGCCCGAGCAGCTCGGCCGCCTCGCGGACGGCGGCATCGGCGGGCGTGATCTCGACCACGTCGACCAGCTCGAGCGATCGCAGCGCGCGGTCGAAGATCGTGAGGTTGATGAGCGACGCCTCGATCGTCGACCACCAGCGCAGCGCCGCCGGCGGCGGGCGGTGGGCGTGCAGCCTCGCAGCATGTGCCTGGGTGGACACTCGGTCGGCCGTCGCGACCTCGGAGGGGCGAAGCCCGGCATCGAGCAGCACCGCCGGATCGTCGAGGTCGAGCACTTCGGCGTCGTCCGAGAGCGAGAGCTCAGCGAGGGCGAGCGGGACCCCGGTGCGGAGAAGCATCCCGGCGCTCAGCCCGCCCGTGCCCCGAAACGGCGCGAGCGCCTCGGCGATCGGCGAGGCCGGGCGTTCGCCGACATAGAGGCACCCGTAGAGATCGGGGTTGTCATGGCGACCTGCGCCTTGCAGCTCGCGTGGGAGCCACAGCGCGCCGCCGGGCTCGGTGGGTCTCGCCTCACGCCGCCACGGCAGCACCCGCCAGACGATCACGCGAAGCTGCCCGCACGCTCCTGCGCGATCGCGTCGAGCAGCTCGCGTGCCCGTCCTGCGCGGACTAGATCGATCGGCCTGCGTCCGCCGAGGTGCGGGTTCACGCCGTCGAGCCAGCGCTCGGCCGTCTCGGCGGAGTAGAGCCTCAGCAGGCTCGACATCACGAGCTCGAGCAGGTCGACGCGCTGAGCATTGAGCTCGTCTATGCCCCGCCCACGCCGCCAGCGCGTCACCTGCGCGGGACTGACGCCGAGCAGCTCCGCGAGCCGACGTTGCGAATGGAAGTCCGCGGTGAGCGCCGTGACCTTCTCGGCGATGTCGACAGCCATGGGCTGAGGATAGCGCAACAGAAAGTGTTGCGCTATGTGTCGGCGGCCGTCGCTCGGCCGCGGGCTCTCGTTCCAATCGTTCCGGCGTCGCGTTCCGGGCTCATCGTCCGTGATAACATACGAACGTATGGCGATTGCTCCACAGCGACGACCAAGCCGGCGGCAGCAGGACCGCGCGACGTTCGAGGCGCTCGACCCGGCGGTGATCGGCGCGCGCGTGAAGGCGCTGCGCGAGGCGTCTTCACTCTCGCTGCGCGAGCTCGCGCTGCGCTGCGGCGTGAGCGCGCCGATGCTCTCGCAGGTCGAGCGGGGCGAGACGA
The DNA here is from genome assembly GCA_037915935.1 of Solirubrobacterales bacterium. GTDB lineage: Bacteria > Actinomycetota > Thermoleophilia > Solirubrobacterales > Solirubrobacteraceae > Palsa-744. The sequence continues at coordinate 3,903 of JBAIYK010000045.1, forward strand.
GCCCGACGCTCGTCGTCGCGGCGAAGATCGCGGCGGGCCTCGACCTGCGGCTCTCGCAGCTGCTGCGACTCGACGAGGACGGCGCGGTGACGGTCGTGCGCGCGGGGGAACGTCGCCGTGGCGGCAACGTCAAGCGCGGGCACTCCTTCGAGGTGATGACCGCCCAGCAGCCGGGGCAGAGGGCGGAGCTCTCGCGGCACACGCTCACACCCGGCGGCGCAACGGGCGCAGGCGATGAGGAGGGCGGAGGTCCGTTGCACGAGCCGGGCAGCCGCGAGGTGGCGCTGATAGAGCGCGGCTCGGCGATCCTCGTCTGCGACGGCGAGCGCCACGAGCTCCACGCCGGCGACTGCGTCACCTTCGACGCCGACTTGCCGCACCATTTCGAGAACCCAACCGACGAGGAGGCGACCTTCCTCGCGATCGTGAGTGCCGGCCTCAGGCGCAGCTAGCTCGGCCGACAGAAACAGGAATACCGGAGCAGTCTGGAAGATCCGCAGTCAGGAGACGACGATGGCAAAGTCCATGTTCGACAAGATCTGGGAGGCACACGAGGTCGGCGGCGCCGGCTCCGGTCTCATCTACATCGACCTGCACCTCGTCCACGAGGTGACGAGCCCGCAGGCCTTCGACGGGCTGCGGCTTGCGGGGCGCGCGGTGCGCCGTCCTGACCGGACGCTTGCGACCGCCGACCACAACACGCCGACGGACGGGACGATGGCGGCGCGCCTGATCGCCGACCAGCTCTCGCGCGTGCAGGTCGAAACGCTCGAGCGCAACTGCGCGCAGTTCGGCGTCCCCGTCTACTCGCTCGGCTCGCAGCGGCAGGGGATCGTACACGTGATCGGCCCCGAGCTCGGCGTCACCCAACCGGGCATGACGATCGTCTGCGGCGACTCCCACACCGCGACCCACGGCGCCTTCGGCGCGCTCGCGTTCGGGATCGGCACGAGCGAGGTCGAGCACGTGCTCGCGACGCAGTGCCTGCTCCAGCACAAGCCGAGGTCGATGCGGATCCGCTACGAGGGCGAGCTTGGGTTCGGCGTGACGGCGAAGGACCTGATCCTCGGCACGATCGGCCAGATCGGCGTCGGCGGCGCGACCGGGCACGTCGTCGAGTACGCGGGGCCTGCGATCGAGGCGCTCTCGATGGAAGGCCGCCTCACGATCTGCAACATGACGATCGAGGGCGGCGGCAGAGCGGGCATGATCGCGCCCGACGAGACGACGTTCGTCTGGTTCACTCAGCAGGACCGGCCAGGCGCGCCTGAGGGCGCCGAGCTGCAGCGCGCGTTCGAGCGCTGGAGCGAGCTGCGCAGCGACGAGGGCGCGAGCTTCGATCGCGAGGTCGTCGTCGACGCCGCCGCGCTCACGCCGCAGGTGACGTGGGGCACGACGCCTGGCATGGTCGTGCCGGTCACCTCGAAGGTGCCATCGCCGGAGGACTTCGAGACCGAGGCCGAGCGCGAGTCGGCGCAGCGCGCGCTCCACTACATGGGCCTTACAGCGGGCACGCCGATGCAGGAGATCGCGATCGACCGCGTCTTCATTGGCTCCTGCACGAACTCGCGCATCGGCGACCTGCGCGCCGCGGCGGAGGTCGTCGCCGGCCGCAGGGTCGCAGACGGCGTGCGGGCGATGGTCGTGCCCGGCTCCCAGCAGGTGAAGGCGACGGCCGAGGCCGAGGGCCTCGACGAGGTCTTCCGCGCCGCTGGCTTCGAATGGCGCGAGGCGGGCTGCTCGATGTGCCTGGGGATGAACCCCGACATCCTCCAGCCCGGCGAGCGCTGTGCCTCCACGTCCAACCGCAACTTCGAGGGCCGACAGGGCCGGGGCGGGCGCACGCACCTCGTCTCGCCGCAGATGGCGGCGGCCGCGGCGATCGAGGGGCGCTTCGTCGACATCCGCGAGTGGGCATGAGCGAGCAGCCGCGCGAGCGCGCAGGCGGCTGGCGCACGGCGGAGGTCGCCGGCCCCTTCCTGCAGACCCGCGAGACGCTGAT
>JBAIYK010000115.1:0-2458 GCA_037915935.1 Solirubrobacterales bacterium
CAGGAGCGCTTCATCGCCGCGCTCTACGACCCCCGGCGCCGCGGCCCCGTGCTGCTCTACACCCCTCTCGGCGGGATCGACGTCGAGGGCGAGGACGAGCGGGCGATCGTGCGCGTTCCGTTCGACGCGCGGACCGGCCTGGCCGACTTCGAGCTGCGCGGAGCGCTGCGGCAGAGCGGCGTGACCGGCCGCGACCTGCGCGCGCTGACGAGCGTCGCCGCGGCCGTCGTGCGGACGTTCCTGGAGTGCGACGCGACGCTCGTGGAGATCAACCCGCTCGCCGAGGTGCAGGGCCGCGGCTGGGTCGCGCTCGACGCGCACGTCGAGCTCGACGGCGACGCGCTGACGCGCCACCCCGAGCTCTTCGAGCGCTTCGGCCTCGGCGAGCGCGCCGACGGCGCGCGGCGGCCGACCCCGACCGAGCGCGCGGCGGCGGAGATCGACGCGCTCGACCACCGCGGTGTCGCGGGGCGGCTCGTCGAGCTGGACGGCGACATCGCGCTGATCATCGGCGGCGGCGGCGCGAGTCTGACCGTGCTCGACGCGATCAGGGACGCGGGCGGCAGGCCCGCGAACTACTGCGAGGTGGGCGGCAACCCGAGCTTCCAGAAGGTCGCCGCGTTCACGAAGCTGCTGCTCGAGCGCCTGCGCCCGAGCCGCGTTGCGGTCGTGATGAACGTCGTCAGCAACACGCGCGCCGATCTGATCGCGCGCGGCGTGATCGCGGGCTGCATCGACGCCGGGCGCGAGCCGGCGGACACGATCGCGGTCTTCAGGGTGCCAGGCGCCTGGGAGCAGGAGAGCCGCGAGCTGCTCGACCACTATGGCGTGAAGGCGCTCGGCCGCGAGGTCGGGATCGACGAGGCGGCGCGGATCGCCACGGGGACATGAGCGTTCTGATCGGCCCCGACACGCGGCTGCTCGTGCAGGGCATCACCGGCCGCGAGGCCGCGAACTTCACGCGCGAGTGCCTCGACTACGGCACGCAGGTGGTCGCAGGCGTGACGCCAGGCAAGGGCGGCGAGCAGGTCTACGGCGTGCCGGTGCTCGACACGGTCGCAGAAGCCGTCGCGCAGACGAGAGCCGACGCGGCGCTCGTCTCGGTGCCGCCGCTGCTCGTGCTCGACGCCGTGCTCGAGACGATCGCCGCCGGCGTTCCGCTGATCGTGATCATCACCGAGCGCGTGCCAAGGCGCGACGTCGCGGTGCTGCTCGCGGCCGCCGTGCAGGCCGGCGTGCGGGTGATCGGGCCGAACTCGCTCGGGATCATCGCGCCCGGCGCCTGCAAGCTCGGCAGCATCGGCGGGCCGGCGCAGGACGTGAGGCGCGCCTACTCGCCCGGCCGCGTCGGGGTCGTATCGCGCAGCGGCGGGATGACGACCGAGATCGCGAGCATGCTGACGCAGGCGGGCATCGGACAGTCGACCTGCATCAGCGCGGGCGGCGACGCCCTGATCGGCACGACGCTGCTCGACGCCTACGGGCTCTTCCTCGAAGACCCGGACACGGATGCGGTCGTCACGTTCTCCGAGCCGGGTGGCGCCCAGGAGCACGAGCTGGCGGACTTCCTCGAAGCGCAGAACGGCGCCGCAAAGCCGCTGCTGAGCTTCGTCGCGGGCCGCTTCGTCGACGACATGCCCGGCGTGCGCTTCGGGCACGCGGGCACGATGGTGCAGGCGGGCGGCTCGACCGCGGCGGCGAAGATCGAGCGGCTGCGCGCGGCGGGCGCGCAGGTGCTCTCGCGGCTGGACGACCTGCCTGCGGCGGTCGCCGCGGCGCTCACGAGCCCCGACAGGGCGGAGCCTGACGGCCACGAGGGCGCTGGCCTGCACGGCCGTGCACGGGCGGAACGCGAGGCCGCGAGCGCGAACGGCGATGTGCGCGACACGGCCGGCACAGGGGCGAGCTGATGGGCCGCTTCGTCGAGGTGACGATCGCCGGCTCCCTCGATCGCGAGGCGGCGGCCGCGGTCGCGCGTGCCTGCCCCGTCGACATCTTCGCGCTCGACGCCTCCGGCGCGCTCGTCTCGGTCCCGGAGCGCGAGGACGAGTGCATCCTCTGCGGGCGCTGCGTGACGCTCGCGCCGCAGGCCGTGTCGATCCGCCGCCGCTACGGCGCCGAACGTCCGGTCGCGGCGGCGGAGGCGGCCGATGCCTGAGCGCACACCGATGCGGCGCGATCCGCGCGAGTGGCAGACGGTGCTGTTCGTGCCCGCCGACCGCCCGGAGATGCTCGCGAAGGCGCAGCGCCTCGGCGCCGACGCGCTGCTGATCGACCTCGAGGACGCGGTCGCGGTGGAGGCGAAGGCGGCGGCGAGGGAGCGGCTCGCGGAGCTGCTGCGCGACGTGCGGCTCGCGGGGCGAAGCGCGGTGTGCGTGCGCGTCAACGCGCTCGGCGAGGGCGCGGAGGAGGACCTCGCCGCGCTCGCGGGCTGCCCGCTCGACGCGGTCGTGTTGCC
>JBAIYK010000072.1:0-55341 GCA_037915935.1 Solirubrobacterales bacterium
CGGGCACGCCGTATCTGACGGTCGAGCTGCGCGACGCGACCGGGGCGATGCTCGCGCGCGCCTTCAACGACGCGGACCTGCTCGCGGGCCGCTTCGACCGCGGCGACGTCGTGCGCGTGAAGGGCAGGGTGGGCAGCTTCAGGGACGAGCCCCAGCTCGAGCTGCAGCGGATCGAACGCGCCGAGCTGCCCGAGGGCGAGCTCGCGCAGTTGCTTCCGAGCTCGAAGCGCGACCTCGACGAGCTCGAAGGCTTCCTCGAGCACCTCGTGCGCGAGATCTACGACCCTGGGCTGCGAGGGCTCTGCGACGCGCTGCTGAACGACGCGAGCCTGCGCGCCGAGCTGCGCCGCGCGCCGTGTGCGCTGCCTTACGAGGCGCAGGCGCGCAGCGGCCGGCACCACGCCTATCTCGGCGGCCTGCTCGAGCACACGGTCGCGGTCGCGAGCCTCGCGCTCGAGCTCTGCACGGTCCACCAACGTCTCGACCGCGATCTGCTGCTCTGCGCCGCCGTCGTCCACGACCTCGGCAGGACCGAGGAGTTCCGCTACGGCGCCGAGATCGAGCGCACCGAGGCGGGCAGGATGCTCGGGCACATAGAGCTCGGGCTGCGGCTGATCGCCCGCCACGCGCCGCGCGGCCTGCAGCAGGGACGCAGGCTCTCGCTCGAGCACTGCGTCGCGCTGCACCACGGCGCGGAGTCCGGCGCCGAGCTGCGGTTCGCCTCGGCCGAGGCTGCGGCGCTGTATCGGGTCAACGCGCTCGACGCGCACGTGAAGGGCATGCTCGAGCGGGGCGCAGGGGCGGGCGGGGGGACGCGATAGTCCGCGCCGGATCGGCGTCCGGTGTCAAGCCGCCCCCGCCGTCTGCCGATCAGGAAATCGATGGAGCAGACATCGACATGGACCGGCGCCGCGACGATGCCGCGGCGGCCCGGGCGGCTGCTCGGCGACATCGTCGTCGACCTCGGACTGGCCGAGCGCGAGGACGTCGAGAACGCGGTCACGGCTGCGCGCGAGCGCGGCATACCGACCGGCCAGGTGCTCGTCGAGCGCAAGGTGCTGCGCCACGACCAGCTCGCGCAGGCGCTCGCGCACCGCTTTGGCGTCGACTACATCGACCTCTCCGCGCACGAGCTCGACATGGGCGTCGCGACGCTGCTCAGCCCGGAGGCGATCAGGCGCTATCAGGCGATCCCGGTCGGCATCGCCGAGGACGGCGCCCTGATGCTCGCGATGGCCGACCCCGCGAACGTGCTGATCGCCGACGACGTCGCGATGATCACCGGCCGGCGCGTGCGCGTGCTCGCCGCCTCCGTCGAGGACCTGCTCCAGATCGCGACGAAGCTCGACGGCCTCTCCGGCTCGATCGCCGACATCACGAGCGAGGAGCACGAGGAGGAAGAGGAGACCCAGACCCTCGCGGAGGCCGCGGACAAGGACGCGCCGATCATCAAGCTCGTGCACGCGCTGATCGCCCAGGCGGTCGCCCAGGGCGCCTCCGACGTCCACATAACTCCGCAGGAAGGCGACACTGAGGTCGAGCTGCGCGTCGACGGCGTGCTGCATCGCGCGGCGACGATCAGGCGGCGGATGACCCCGGGCGTCATCTCGCGGATCAAGATCATGGCGGACCTCGACATCTCCGAGCGGCGCGTCCCCCAAGACGGCCGGCTCGCGCTGACGGTCGACTCCTCGCGCGTCGACATCCGCGTCGTCACGCTGCCGCTCGTCTACGGCGAGGGCGCCGTGCTGAGGATCCTCGACCGCGGCGCGGTCGTGCGCGACCTCTCCACGCTCGGGATCGAGCCGCGCGAGCTGCAGAAGCTGCAGGCCGCGATCAAGCGACCCCACGGCGCGATCTTGGTGACGGGGCCGACCGGGTCCGGCAAGTCGACGACGCTCTACGCGGCGCTCGGAGCGCTCGCCGGCGGCCAGCGCAGCGTGCTGACGATCGAGGACCCGGTCGAGTCGCGGCTCGAGGGCGTGAAGCAGATCCAGGTCGCCCCGAAGGCGGGCGTCACCTTCGCGACGGGCCTGCGCACGATGCTGAGGGCCGACCCCGACGTGATCATGGTCGGCGAGATCAGGGACGCCGAGACGGCTCAGATCGCGATCGAGGCGGCGCTCACCGGCCATCTAGTGCTCTCGACCCTGCACACGCGCGACGCGCCGAGCGCGCTCAGCCGCCTGCTCGAGATGGGCGTCGAGCCATTCCTGATCTCGGCCGCGATCGACTGCGTCGTCGCGCAGCGCCTGATCAGGGTGCTCTGCGAGCACTGCAAGCAGCCGATGAGCCTGTCGCCCGCGACCGCGGAGCGCTACGGCTTGCAGGACGCCGAGGTCTTCGAGGCGGTCGGCTGCCAGCGCTGCGCGAACACGGGCTATCGCGGCCGTGTCGGGGTGTACGAGATCATGGCGATGGGCGAGGAGCTGAAGGCGATGGTGCTCGAACGGGCGCGTGTGAACGAGATCGTGATCGTCGCCGAGCGGCAGGGCATGTGGCGGATGCACACCGACGGCCTCGCGAAGGTGCGCGAAGGGATCACCTCGATCGCCGAGGTCGAGCGCGTGACGGCGAGCGTGCTCTAAAGGCGCGTGCCGCGGACGAGCCACGCCTCGGCCAGCGGGCCGGGCCTGTCGGGGCGGGTCCTGGAGGCGCGTCAGCTTGCCTGCGGCGGCGGCGCCTGCTGCGCTGGGGCCGGCTGCGCGGGCGCCTGCTGGGGCTGCTGCTGCGGCTGCTGCACCTGCGGCGCAGCGGCGGTCAGCGCGGGCTTCTCGTCCTCGCCCGTGACCGAGCGCTTGAACTCGCGCAGGCCGGTCCCGAGCGAACGGCCGATCTCCGGCAGCCGTCGCGCGCCGAACACGAGCAGCACGATCGCAAGCAGGATGAGGATGTGGAGCGGGTTGTCAAGTCCCATCGACTCGCATGCTAGCGGCTCGACAGCGAGCGCCGCACCAGTTGCGCGGCGACGAGCAGCATCAGCGCCGCGAAGGCGATTCGCAGGGCCCCGCCTGACAGCGCGTTCGCGATCGCGACGCCGCCGGCCGCGCCGCCGACCGAGAAGAGGCCGATGTAGACGGCGTCGCGGCCACGCACGTTCCCATAGCGGCGCTGGCTGATCGCGCCTGCGATCACGACCGGCAGGATCGCGAGCAGCGAGGTGCCCTCGGCGACCTGCTGGCTGACCCCGAGCACGATCACGAGCCCGGGGACGAAGACGACGCCGCCGCCGACGCCGAGCAGACCGGCGATCACGCCCCCGAGCAGGCCGACGCCGACGAGCGCGAGCAGATCGGCGGCGCTCATTCGAGGATCAGCTCCACCGCGCTCGCGACGAGCAGCGCCGCGAACAGCAGCGCGATCGCGCGGGAGGCGAGCCGCTGCTGCAGCCAGGTGCCGAGCAGCGCGCCGCCGACGGCCGGTATGCCGAGCAGCAGCGCGTCGTCGACGCGGACCTTGCCGTAGGCGGCCGCGAACGCCGCGGCGAAAGCGGCGACGAAGCCGATCGCGGCAAGCGAGGTGCCCGTCGCCTCGCGCTCCTCGTAGGAGAGCCACAGCAGCAGCAGCGGCACGATGATGGAGCCGCCGCCGACGCCGAACAGGCCGCTGAACAGTCCCGCCGCCGTCCCGATCGCGATCAGCCTGAGGGACCGGGTCGCCGTCATCGTCGGGGATGGTAAGGGGCCGATCCTTCGTAGAGGTTTGCCGGACCGCGCAGAGGCGTGCGGTTGGTCCTCGCATGCGGCGGCATCTTCGCGTCGCGCCGCACCCCTGCAAGCGGCGATGCGCAAGGGCGCTGCGCATACGAAACGTCGGCATACTAAGGGCGTGTCCCCAGCCCTCACGCTCCTCGAGGCGCTGCAGCCGCTGCGATCGGACCCGCCGCACTCCGCGGTCCTGCTCGACATCGACGGCACGCTCGCGCCGATCGTGAGGCATGCCGAGGACGCGCACGTGCCGGAGGCGACGCGGACGCTGCTGATCGAGATCGCGAAGCGCTACGGGCTCGTCGCCTGCATCAGCGGCCGCCGCGCGAGCACCGCCCGCCAGATCGTCGCGATCGGCAGCATCGCCTACGTCGGCAACCACGGCGGCGAGGTGCTGGGCCCGGGCGCGACCCAGGTCGCGGTCGACCAGAAGCTCGCCGCCTGGACCGAGCGGGTGCAGCAGTTCGCCGCCGCCGCCTACACCCCGGAGCGCAGGCGGCTGCGCGTCAGAATCGAGGACAAGGGGGCGATCGTCGCGCTGCACTGGCGCGGCGTGCCGGACGAGGCCGCCGCGTCGCAGGCCGTCGCCGAGGTCGCGCGCGCCGCCGAGCAGCAGGGGCTGACGGTCCACTGGGGCCGCAAGGTGCTCGAGGTGCGGCCGCCGGTCGGCTTCGACAAGGGCGTCGGCGTCGAGCATCTGCTGCGCGACGCGAAGCTCGCGGACGAGCCGATCCTCGCTGCGGTTTACGTCGGCGACGACGTCACGGACCTCGACGCCTTTCGCGGTCTGCACGCGATGGCGGAGGATGGGGACCTGCAGACGGCCGTCTGCGTCGCGGTCTCCTCCGAGGAGGCGCCCGTCGAGCTCGCCGCGCAGGCGGACGTCGTCGTCGAGGGGCAGGGCGGCGTGCGGGGCCTGCTCGAGGCGCTGCTCTAGCCTGCGCGCGTGCGCTTCGTCGAGTTCCTGAAGACGACAGTCCTGCTGAGCGCGGGCGCGGCATCGGCGCTTGCGGCGATCACGGTCCTCTCCGGCGCGATCGCGGGACGGAGCGCGCTCGTTGGCGCGATGGTCGGGTGGTGGGCGCTCGCGACGGCGCTCGGGCTCTGGCTCGGCCGCCGCGCGGCTGTGAGCCCGCCGATCGCCCATCTGCTCGCGAACGCGAGGGCGAGCACCGCGCTGCCGTCGGACGCGCCCGCCCGCACGCTCCTGAACAGGCTCTGGCCGCTGCTGCTGTTCGCGCTGCTCGCCGGCGGCCTCGGCTTTCTCGCCCCGCAGATCCCCGGCATCGGCGCCGGCTTCGCGATCGTCTGGACGCTCGCATGGCGGCGCCAGCACGCCGCGGTCGCCGCGATCGAGGAGCGCGACGGCGTGCGCTTCTACGTGAAGCGCAACTCTCCGGTGAGGCCGATGGAGCTGCTGCGCACGCCCGGCTTCAAGGCGCTGCGGCCGGAGCGCGTCGCGGCGTGAGGGACGGGAGGTCGTGAACACGGCCGCAGCGGCTCCCGCAGTGGACGTGCTCGTCGTCTCGCTCGGCTCTACGGGGGGCCTGCGCGCGGCCGACGCGGAGCTGTGCGAGTCGCTGCGCCGGGCGGGCGCCGAGGTCGCGCTCGCGACCGCGCGAGCGCCGCGCGAGGTGCGGACGCTCGCGCTGACAGACCTCGTCTGGGCGCTCTCGGCCCGCAGGGCGGCGCAGAGGGCGATCGCGATCCACCGGCCGCGGGCGATCGTCTATTCGAGCGTGACCGCCGCGCTGCTGTGGCCGAGGGCGGGCGCGATCCGGTTCGACGCGCTCGCCGCAAGCAACAGGCAGGGCAGGCACGGGCTCTGGCAGCGCCCGCTCGAGCGCTCCCGGCTCGCCGCGGCTCCGCTGCTGCTGCCCTGCGCGGAGGGCAGCCTCGACGGACTGCCGGTCGCTGTGCGGCGGGAAGGCAAGGAGATCGTGCTGCCGATTCCGGTGGAGCCGTCCGCGGGCGGGGCGGCCGGAGCGCGCGAGGGCGGTGGAGCGGACCTGGAGGGCGCGGCTGGGATTGCTGAGGCTCAGCGGGATGTCGCGGCGATCACCTACGCGGCCAACCCGATGAAGAAGGGGCTCGACCGCGTGCTCGCCGCCTGGGCGCTCGTGCGCGAGCCCGGCGAGCAGCTGCTCGTCGCGGGCACGTCCGAGCGCGAGCTGCGCAAGGCGGGGATCGAGCTGCCGCTCGATGGCACGACCCTCACCGGCATGCTCTCCGGCGCCGAGTACAGGGGCCTGCTGCGGCGCGCGCGCGCGTTCGTCTGCGCGCCCCGCTTCGAGGACTACGGCATCGCGCAGCTGGAGGCGCTCGCGGACGGCTGCATGCTCGTGACGACGCCCGCTCCCGGGCCCTATGCCGCGCTGCCGCTCGCGAGGCGGCTGGACGAGCGGCTCGTGAGCGAGGACCTCGCCGCGTCGCTGCGAGCCGCTCTGCGCAGCCCGCGCCCGGACTACGCCCGACGCGCGCGGGAAGCGCTGGCGCCCTGGCGGCGCGCGGCCGTCGACGCGCTCGTCTCAGATTGCGTGCTGCCGAGACTGCTCGGACGGCGGTGAGGCGCCTCGACCCGGCGCGCGCGCCCGCTGGCCGGTCCCGCGGACCTCCGAGCGGGGGATCGCGGGCTTGCCTCCCAAAGAAGAAAGGGAGGGCACGCGAGCGGCTATCGCGTTCGCGTCCGTTTTCGCGACGCCCGCAGCTCCGGCCACTCGAGCGTGTTCGCGACGTCGTCCTTGGTGAGCAGGGCGCGGCGCGCGGTCGCGACTCCCCAGCGCATGTTCGCGAGCGTCCTGACGCGGTGCGCGTCGGAGTCGATGACGAGCCTGACGCCCGCCGTCGCCGCGGCGCGCGCGTTCTCCGCGGAGAGGTCGCGCCTGTCCGGGTTGCCGTTGATCTCGAGCAGCGTGCCGTTGGCCGCGGCCGCCTCGAACACCGCCTGCAGGTCGAGCGCGTAGGGCGCTCGCCGTTCGATCAGCCTGCCGGTCGGGTGCCCGATCGCGTCCACGAGCGGATGCTCGATCGCGGCGACCATCCGCTTCGTCATCGCCTCCCTGCTGATGCCGAAGGAGGTGTGGACGCTCGCGACGACCCAGTCGAGCTGGGCGAGCAGATCGTCCTGATAGTCGAGCGACCCGTCTGGCAGCACGTTGACCTCGCTGCCCGCGAGCAGCTCGATGCCCTCGATGCTCGCGTTGAGCTCCCGCACCCGCTCGATCTGGCGGCGCAGCTCCTCAGGCGAGACGTCGTTGCCGAAGCCGTGCGAGGCGGAGTGGTCAGTGATCGCGAGGTAGCGATAGCCGCGCGCGATCGCCGCCGTCGCCATCTCCTCGATGCTCGCGTGCCCGTCCGATGCGGTCGTGTGGCAGTGCAGGTCGCCCCTGATGTCCTGCTCGGCTATGAGCGTGAGGCCGGCGGCGGCGGCGAGCGCCTCCGCCTCGTCGTCGGCCGCTTCGATGGAGGGCAGTTCCTGCTCGCCCTCCTGCAGCGCGGCGAGCACGGCCTGCTCGAACTTCGGCCCAAGGCCCCTGACGCTCCGGACGCGCTGGGCGAGCGCGGCCTCCCGCAGCGCCTGAGGGGAGTCGATCCGAAGCTCGCTGTGGAGCAGGCGCGCGCGCTTGGCGCCGATCCCCCGCAGACGCATGACGGCGCGCAGGCCGGCGGGATAGCGCTCGCGCAGCCTGACCGCGGCCGGTATCGCCCCGGTCTCCTGCAGCGCGCGCACCTTCTCCTGGATCGTCGGGCCGATGCGAGGCAGCTCGGTCGCCCGCCCCGCGCGCGCGAGCGCGGCGACTGAGCTTGGCGCTTCGCGGACGCTGCGCGCGGCGCTGCGGTAGGCGAGCACCCGGTGCACGATCGCGCCGTCGAGCTCGTAGAGGTCGGCGAGCTCTTCGAGCGCGTCGGCGATCACCGAGTTCTGCAGGTCGGTGACTGCCATCTGCTCTAGGGTACGTCCGCGATGACAGGCGTGCCGTGGCTCGTGCTGCCCACCTACAACGAGGCCGAGAACATAGAGGCGATGCTTACGGCCGCGAGCGACGTGCTGCGCGGCGCGGCCCCAGACGGCTTCGTCGTGCTCGTCGTCGACGACGGCTCGCCTGACGGCACCGGCGCGATCGCCGACCGCCTCGCCGCGCAGCACGAGTGGCTGAAGGTGCTGCACAGGACCAGCAAGGAAGGCATCGGCCCCGCCTACATCGCGGGCTTCGAGCAGGCGCTCGCGGGCGGGGCGGACTACGTGCTCGAGATGGACTGCGACTTCTCCCACGACCCCGCGGACCTCGCGCGCCTGCTCGCGGCGGCCGACCGCGGCGCGGCGGACGCCGCCGACCTCGCGCTCGGCTCGCGCTACGTCGCCGGCGGCGGCGTGACTGACTGGGGGCTGCTGCGCAAGTTCGTGAGCTACGGCGGCTCGACCTACGCGCGGATCGTGCTGGGCCTGCGGGTGCGCGATCTGACCGGCGGCTTCAAGTGCTTCCGGCGCGAGGTGCTCGAGGCGATCGACCTCGGCGGCGTGCGCTCGCACGGCTACGCCTTCCAGGTCGAGCTGACGTACAGGGCGGTGAGAGCCGGCTTCAGGGTGAAGGAGGTGCCGATCGTCTTCAAGGACCGCGAGCAGGGCGTGAGCAAGATGTCCTGGCGGATCGCGGCGGAGGCGATGTGGCTCGTGCCGAGGCTGCGCTTCGGCCGCCGCGCGCGCAGGGCCGTCGCCGGCTCGAAGCCGCGCGCGCCCGCGTTGCGGTAGCCCAGGCCCCTCGTCGGGGCGATGCGCCGGTGCCGGCGCAGCGTGCGCCGATGCTGGCGCAGCGTGCGCCGATGGCGACGCATGGCCGGTGCCGGCCCGCCGACGGCGCTCACGTGCGCGGCGGCGGTCGCCGATCACAGCCTCGTGGACGCATCGGCGTACGCCTTCTACCACGGCATCGCGCACACGCGCGCGGCGCTGCGGCGCTGGAGCGGGCAGCCGCTGACGGTCGTCGGGCGCTGGCTCGCGGGCGCGAGCCTCGCCGCCGCGGGGCTGCTGCTCGCGGTGCTCGCCGTCGCGTCGCTCTCCGGCGGCTACGTCGAGATCGTGACGCTGCAGCCGCCGTTCGCGCTCGGCGACTGGGGCGCCGTCGGCGGCGTGCTTCTCAGCAACCTGCTCGTGCTGACGCTGCACGCGCTCGCCTGCGTCGCAGGCTTCATCGCCGGCAGCGCGCTGCCGCTGCAGGCCTCCTCGCGCAGCGGGCTCTCGCGCTGGGTGCACCGCCACGGCGGCCCGATCGCGATCGGGTTCGTCGCGCTCGCGACCGCCTTCTCGCTCTCGATCCAGGCCTACGTGCTCGGGCACACGCTCGCGGGGGTCGCGCGCTTCCTGCAGGTCTCGCCCGCGCTGCTGCTGCTCGGCGTGCTTCCCCACGCCGTCCCGGAGCTGGTCGCGCTGTTCCTGCCGCTGGCGGCCTGGATCATCGCGAGCCGCAGGGGGGAGTGGCAGGACCTGCTCGCGGCGACGTTGATCACGGTCGCGATCGCCGTGCCGCTGCTGCTGATCGCCGCGCTGATCGAGGTCTACGTCTCGCCGCGCCTGTTCACGGCTCTGACCGGCATCCACTCGCCGGTCGTGCGCCACGTCGGCGCCTTCGTCGTCGAGGACAGGGCGCGCTAGGGCCGCGAGGGCGCGCCTTGGTGAGCGCCACTTCGAGTGCCTTCCTCACCTCTCTGCCTCGGCTCGCCTTGGCCGCCGATGCTTCATTTTGTATAGTGATAGATAATAAATCAGAGATCGGCAGAGATCAGAGAAGCCCACGCGCACGACAGGAGACCCCATGGCAGGCAGCCTCACTGAAGTCACAGACGTCAACTTCCAGGCAGAGGTGATCGAGTCCGAGAAGCCGGTGCTCGTCGACTTCTGGGCGCCGTGGTGCGGGCCCTGCCGAGTCGTCGCCCCCGTGCTGGAGGAGATAGCGGGCGAGCGGCCCGAGATGCGGATCGTGAAGCTGAACGTCGACGAGAACCAGCAGACCGCCGCCGCCTACCAGGTGCTCTCGATCCCGACGATGATCCTCTTCAAGGGCGGACAGCCGGTGAAGACGGTCGTCGGCGCCTACCCGAAGAAGCGGCTGGAGGCCGAGCTCGAGCCAGCGCTCGCCTGAGCGCGCCTCGAGGCGGCTGAGGGCGTCCTCGCAGTCTGATCGACCGCATCGCTGGGCGCGCCTAGAATTGGCCGCCCTGTGAGCGCCTCCAGAGTCCATCCTCTGATCCCGCCGCGCGCGGTGGACGCGCGCCAGGAGCTGCCTGCGCTGGAGCTGCAGGTGCTCGAACGCTGGCGCGAGCGCGAGGTGTTCGCGAAGTCGTTGCAGGCGCGGGAGGGGGCCGAGCCGTGGGTCTTCTACGAGGGGCCGCCGACCGCGAACGGCAGGCCCGGCTCCCACCACGTGCTCTCGCGGGTCTTCAAGGACATCTACCCGCGCTACAAGACGATGCGCGGCTACAGGGTCGACCGCAAGGGCGGCTGGGACTGCCACGGGCTGCCGGTCGAGATCGCGGTCGAACAGAAGCTCGGGATCACGAGCAAGGCCGAGATCGAGAACCCCGAGCGCGGCATCGGGATCGAGCGCTTCAACGAGGAGTGCCGCCGCTCGGTGTTCGAGTACCTGCAGGAGTGGGACCGCCTGACGGAGCGGATCGGGTTCTGGATCGACCTCGACGACGCCTACAGGACGCTCGACGAGAGCTACATCGAGTCGGTCTGGTGGGCGCTCGCGGAGATAGATCGGCAGGGGCTGCTCTACGAGGGGCACAAGGTCGTGCCCTACTGCTACCGCTGCGGCACTGCGCTCTCCTCGCACGAGGTCGCGCTCGGCTACCAGGACGTCGTCGATCCGAGCGTCTACGTCAAGCTGCCGCTCCTCGACGGCGACGAGAGCCTGCTGATCTGGACGACGACTCCGTGGACGCTGCCAGGCAACGTCGCGGTCGCGGTTGGGCCGGACATCCTCTACGCGAAGGTCCGCTGCGGGGAGGAGACCCTCGTGCTCGCGGACGCGCTCGTCGAGCGCGTGCTCGGCGACGGCGCCGAGGTGATCGAGCGGCTTCCCGGCGCGCACCTGATCGGCAGGCACTACGAGGGACCGATCTTTGCCACCGGGTTTCGCGGCGGGTTTCCGATCATCGCCGGCGACTTCGTGACGACAGAGGACGGGACGGGTCTGGTCCACATAGCGCCGGCGTTCGGCGAGGACGACTACCGGGCGGCGGTCGCAGCGAAAGTCGGGGCGATCGACCCGAACAACCCTCACACCGTCTTCAACCCGGTGAGGCCGGACGGCACGTACGATCGGCGCGTGCGCAGTCACGGTGGCGGCTCCTACGAGGGCCGCCTCGTGAAGGACCCCCAGCTGACGGAGGACCTGATCGCCGACCTCGACTCGCGCGGCCTGCTCTTCAGGCGCTCCGACTACGAGCACTCATATCCGCACTGCTGGCGCTGCAGCACCCCGCTGATCTACTACGCGACGGCCTCCTGGTACATCAGAACGACCGCGGTGAGAGAACGGATGCTCGCCGCGAACGAGACGGTCGCCTGGCACCCGCCGCACATCAAGCACGGGCGCTTCGGCGAGTGGCTGAAGGGCAACGTCGACTGGGCGCTCTCGCGCGAGCGCTACTGGGGCACGCCGCTGCCGGTGTGGCGCTGCCCTGACGGCCACGCGAAGGTGATCGGCTCGTTCGCCGAGCTGCAGGACCGCTCCGGACGCGAGCTCTCCGATCACCACCGGCCGTTCGTGGACGAAGTCGAGCTCCCGTGCCCGCACGGCGAGGAAGACGGTGAGGCGTGCGGAGCGCCGATGCGGCGGGTGCCGGAGGTGATCGACGTCTGGTTCGACTCCGGCGCGATGCCCTTCGCACAGCACCACGCGCCCTTCGAGCGCGAGCAGGCGTTCGAGCAGCGCTTCCCCGCCGACTTCATCTGCGAGGCGCTCGACCAGACGCGCGGCTGGTTCTACTCGCTGCTGGCCGTCTCGACGCTGCTGTTCGACGAGGCCCCCTATCGCAACGTCGTCTGCCTCGGCCTGATCCTCGACGCCGAGGGCCAGAAGATGAGCAAGAGCAAGGGCAACACGGTCGAGCCGTGGCAGGTGATCGACGCGCACGGCGCGGACGCCTTCCGCTGGTACTTCTTCACCTCGAAGCAGCCCTGGGACGGATACCGCTTCTCGCAGGAGGCGATCGGCGAGGGGGTGCGCCTGTTCCTGAAGCAGCTGTGGTCGACCTACTTCTTCTACGTGCTCTACGCGCACGCCAACGCCGACCGGCTGGCCGCGAGCGCCGTCGAGGCGGAGACGGGCGCCGACGACCTCGACCGCTGGGCGCTCTCGCGCACCGCCGCGACCGCGCAGCTCGTCGCCGAGCGGCTCGACGCCTACGACGCGACGAGCGCCGGCAGGGCGATCGCCGAGCTCGTCGACGATCTCTCGAACTGGTACGTGAGGCGCTCGCGGCGGCGCTTCTGGGACGGCGAGCCGGCGGCCTTCGCCGCGCTGCGCAGCTGCCTGGTGACGGTCTCGAAGCTGCTCGCGCCGTTCTGCCCGTTCATCGCCGACGAGATCTACGACAACCTCGACGGCACGTTGCCGAGCGTCCACCTCTGCGACTTCCCGACCGGCGAGGCGCTGGCTGGCAGGGACCCCGAGCTCGAGCAGGCGATGGCGACCGCGAGGCAGACGGTGAAGCTCGGGCTCGGCGCGCGGGCGAAGGCGAAGGCGAAGGTGCGCCAGCCGCTCGCGGAGGCGGTCGTCGTCGCCGACGGCCGCGAGCGCGCCGCGATCGAGCGTCTGTCGGAGATCGTGAGGGAGGAGCTGAACGTGCGCGAGGTGCGCTTCGTCGATGGCGCCGACCAGCTCGGGCGCTACGAGGTGAAGGCGAACTACCGCCGCCTCGGTCCGATCTTCGGCAAGGACATGCCGCTCGCGGCGGAGGCGATCGCGGCGCTCGACCCCCAGCACGTCGCCGCGGTCGTGCTCTCGGGGCAGGACGGCGGCGCGCTCGGCATCTCCGTCGGCGGCCGCGAGCACACCCTAGCCGCCGAGGACCTGATCCTGACGATGTCGGCGCCCGACGGCTACTCGGTCGAGCGCGAAGGAGCCCACGCGGTCGCGCTCGAGCTGAAGATAGACGACGACCTGCGGCGCGAGGGCCAGGCGCGCGAGATCGTCCACGCGGTCCAGAACGCGCGCCGCGACGCGGGCCTGGAGGTCGAGGACAGGATCGCGCTCGTTCTCTCAGGCCCGTCCCAGCTGCTCGCGGCCGCGGAGGCCCACCGCGACTACCTCGCGGGGGAGACGCTCGCGGTCGAGCTTCACCTGCTCGCCGAGGGCGCGCAGCAGCCGAACGGCCCTGCGCAGCGGGCGAGCGCGACGATCGACGGCCTGCCGCTCTCGATCAGCCTGCGGCGCGCGAGCCGGAGCTGATCGCGCCCGACGCCGAGTTGGGCGCGCGCGAACCGGAGCTGCGAGCGTGCGAGCCGGAGCTGAGGCGCGATCGCAGCGTCTGCGCCGCTGCGATCGGGCTCGTCCCCAGTCGCTGCACGGTGCCTGCGCCGGTATCCGGGATCGCCCCTCTGAAGTCGTAGACGTCGATCCCGCCGCAGACCTCGCGCGTCGCATAGACGAGCCCGCCGATCGAGCACAGGTCGCCCCCGGCGCCCGCGAGCACGAGCGCGCTCGGGGCGAGCGCGCGCAGCGCGGCGCCGACACGCTCGCGGCGCAGCTCGATCGGCAGGCAGAGCGTTCGCAGCCCGACGCGGCGCAGCAGCAGCTCGAGCGCCTGCACGTGGAGCGCGTCGAGCGAGCCCTTCGCGCTCGCGTCGAAGACGAGCACGCCCTGCTGAAGCACGGCTTCGGGGGCGACGCGCTTCGCCGCCGCGAGCCAGCCGGTCGCATGGCGAAAGGCGAAGCAGCGCTCCGGCGCGCCCTCGCTCAGCATCTCGACCGCGGGCAGCAGGACGCCCTCGACGGTGCGCTCGAGCGAGCGCACGAGCAGGCTCTCCTCGAGCAGCCGGTCCGCCCGCTGCTCGTTGAATGCCGCGAACGCGAGCCGCAGGCGCTCGGGGCTCGACGGCCCCTCGCCGCGCTCGCGCGCGATCGCGATCGCGGCGCCCGCGTCGCCGGTCTGGGAGAGGGCCTCGCGCAGCGCCTCGATCTCGGCGAGCTCGAAGATCCTGTGGCCGCCGTCCGTCCTGCGCGGCAGCGGATGGCCGTAGCGGCGCTCCCAGCCGCGCAGCGTGTTCGCGCTGACGCCGAGCATCGAGGCGGCGGCGTTCGTCCTGATCGTGCTCATCGCGGCGACCGGCCCGTCTCGATCGTCGGGGAGTCGTGAGGGATGGGAAGGTCAGGGCGCATGGACATCGCGTTCATCGGCGGAATGCTGAGGTTTGACGAGGTTCTCGGCAACCTCTGCAAGGGCCTCTGCATCCCGCAAGAATCCGTGCAGTGAGGTTGCGCCTCTACCACCACCCGGACGGCGCGAGGATCGCCTACCGCGAGCTCGGCTCAGGCCCGCCGCTCGCGCTGCTGCACTCCGCGATGCTCTCTCATCGGGAGCTCTCGCCGATCGCCGAAACGCTCGCGCAGCGCTTCCGGGTCGTGCTGCCTGACCTGCCGCTGCACGGCGACTCCGAGGACCGCCCGAGCCACCCCTACACGCTCGACTGGTTCGCCGAGGTGATCGCGGGCTTCGCCGCCGACGTGCTCGGCCCACGGCCGCTGATCGGGGGCCACGACGCCGGCGCGAGCATCCTCCTGCGCGCGATCGACACCGGTCGCCTGCGGCCGAGCAGGCTCGTGCTGATGCCGAGCAGGATGCACTTCCCGCCGGCGCGGCCGCGGCGGCTGCGCGCCGCGCGGCTCGCCGCCGCGAGCGGCGCGGTGCCAGGGCTCGACAGGGCGCTCACTTACGCGGCGAAGGCGCTCTTCACGCCGCGGCGGGGGATGCGCTACTCGGCGCGCGCGAACCCCGCCGTGCGGGACCTGATGAGGCAGGCGTTCGCGGACGTCGGCGGCAACGCGAACCTCGGGCGCTCCTGGTCGAGGTGCGCCCGTCGCTGGTCCGCCGGCGACCATCAGCGGGTGGCGAAGCTCTACCCGCGCCTCAGCATGCCGGTGCTGCTGCTGTGGGCGGACCGCGACAGGCTGCACCCGCTGCAGATCGCCGAAGAGGCGCTCGAGTTGATTCCCAACGCCCAGCTGCGGGTGCTGCAGGGGACGGGATTCCTGATCGCCTACGACGACCCCGTCGGCGTCGCGAGGGAGATCTCCGCCTTCTGCGGATAACGTCCAGGGGCGCGCGAGGCGGCGCCGTCGCGGTGGAACGGCAGGCCCGCGCCCGGCGCGGGTCGTCAGGGGAAGGCGGGGCGTTCACAAGACAAGGAGACTCGATGACGGACAGGCAGCTGTGGGGCGCAGAGACGAGCAAGGCGGTGGAGAACTTCCCGATCTCGGGCGAGAGGGTGCCGATCGCGGTCGTTCACTGGCTCGCGCGCATCAAGGGCGCCGCCGCGGCCGTGAACGCCGAGCTGCGGCAGCTGGACAAGCGCAGGGCGGCCAGGATCGAGCGGGCGGCGAAGGAGATCGTCGCCGGCAGGCACGACGACCAGTTCCCGATCGACGTCTTCCAGACGGGGTCTGGCACGTCGAGCAACATGAACGTGAACGAGGTGATCGCGAGCCTCGCGACAAATGGAAGTCCCACCCACCCCGTGCACCCGAACGACCACGTGAACCTTGGCCAGTCCTCGAACGATGTCTTCCCCTCCGCGGTGCACCTCGCGGCGCTCGACCTCACGAGCAACGAGCTGCTGCCTGCCCTGCGGACGCTCGAGCGCTCTCTGGGGCGCAAGGCGAAGAGCTTGCAAAACGTCGTGAAGGCGGGCAGGACGCACCTGATGGACGCGGTGCCCGTCACCCTCGGCCAGGAGCTCGGCGGCTACGCGGCTCAGGTCGCGCTCGGTCAGGAGCGGGTGGCGGCGGCGCTCGTCCACGTCGGCCAGATCCCGCTCGGCGGCACAGCGACGGGCACCGGCCTGAACACGCACCCGAAGTTCGCGCAGAAGGTGCGCCAGCGCCTGAAGAAGGAGTCCGGGCTCAGGCAGATCGCCGCGCCTGTCGACCGCTTCGAGGCGCAGGCGGCAAGAGACGCGCTCGTCGAGCTCTCCGGCGCGCTGAAGGTGATCGCGGTCTCGCTGACGAAGATCGCGAACGATCTCGCCCTGATGGGCTCAGGCCCGCGGGCGGGCATCGGCGAGCTGTTCCTGCCGGAGCTGCAGAAGGGCTCATCGATCATGCCCGGCAAGGTGAACCCGGTGATCCCGGAGGTCGTGCTGCAGGTCTGCGCCCAGGTGATCGGCAACGACGCCGCGATCACGGTCGGCGGCATGCAGGGCCAGTTCGAGCTGAACGTGCGAATCCCCCTGATCGCCCGCAACCTGCTGCAGTCGATCGCGCTGCTGAGCTCCGCCTGCACCGTCTTCGCGCAGAAGTGCGTCGACGGCGTGAAGGCGAACAGGGCCGGCTGCGAAGCCTCCGCGGGCGCGACGCTCGCCGTCGCGACCGCCCTGAACGGCGCGATCGGCTACGACAGGGCGAGCACGATCGTGAAGAAGGCGACCGCCTCCGGGCGCCCGCTGCGCGAGGTCGCGCTCGAAGAGGGCGTCGACGCGAAGCTCTACGACGAGACGATCGACCTGCGCAAGATCGCCGCCGGAAACGCCGATTAGGACAGCATCCGCGCGAGCAACATCCGCGCGCCCACCTTCGAGAGCGGCTCGTTCAGGTTGCCGCACTTCGGCGACTGCACGCAGGAGGGGCAGCCCCGCTCGCAGCGGCAGCCGGCGATCAGGCGGTGGGCGTCCTGACAGAGCTCCTCGAAGCGCGCGAAGGCGGTGCGCGCGATGCCGACGCCGCCCGGGTGGCCGTCGTAGACGAAGATCGTCGCGCCCCCCGTCTGGGGATGTAGGTTCGTCGAGAGCCCGCCGATGTCCCAGCGGTCGCACATCGCGATGAGGGGCAGCACCGCGATCTGGGCGTGCTCGGTCGCGTGCAAGGCGCCGAGCAGCGCTTCGAGCGGGATCGCCTCCGGCTGCGGCTCGAACCACAGCGCCTGCGTCTGGAAGCTCGTCTGCGGCAGGTCGAGCGCAATCAGGTCGACCTGGGCGTGGTCCGAGAGGCGCTTGCGCTGGTAGGCGACTACGGTCTCGGTGACGCTCACCTCGCCGAGCGAGACCGTGACACCGAGCGCCTGCCTGCGGTCCAGCAGCCGCTCGATCGTCGTGTCCGTCTCGGTCTTCGGCTGGGTGTACCAGTCGCCTTCGAAGGGCCTGACGAGCGCTCGCCTGCGTTCGAGATCGAGCTGCAGCACCTCGTAGGCGCTGCCGAGGTGCAGGTAGATCGCGCCTTCGTGGACGGTCGAGTGCGCTCTCGCGGCCTCGGTGCTGCCGAGCAGCTCGCCGGAGTCGACGTCGACGATCGCAAAGCTCTCCGCTGAGGCGGAGCGCAGCGAGATCTCCGCCGCGGGGTAGGCGCCCGCGCGCCTTGGCACGTAGGAGGGGGCCTGCAGCCGCGCGCGGCCCGTGGCCGAGATCTGCGCCTCACGACGTCGCAGCCTGCCGGCGCCGACGAGCATCTCCGCGTACGCCTCCCAGCGGGGGCCGAGCGTCTGCGCGTCGGCCGCGGACAGCGGCCCCTCGTAGGCGGCGCAGAGCAGGTGCAAGAGGTGGATCTGGAGGCTCTCGTGATCGAGGATCGCCGCCTCGACGGTGCGCTCCAAGAAGTCGTCGGGGTGCCGGCAGAAGAACTGGTCGAGCGCGTCCTCGCCGGCGACGAACACGGCGAGGCCGCTGCCACGGCGCCCCGCTCTGCCCCACATCTGCCGCAGCGATGCGACGGTGCCCGGGAAGGTGACGACGAGCGCGGCGTCGAGCTGCCCGATGTCGATGCCAAGCTCGAGCGCGTCCGTCGTGACCACCGCCCTCACCTCCCCCCTGACCAGCCGGCCCTCGAGCTCGCGCCGCTGCTGGGCGGTGTAGCCGGCTCGGTAGGGGACGACGAGATCGGCGAGCCCAGGGTCATCGACCTGCAGTCGCTGCCTCGCCGCCCGGCTGAGCAGCTCGACCCCGCGGCGCGAACGCACGAAGCAGATCGCCCGCGCGCCGGCTCGCACGAGCTTGACGAGCAGCTCCGCCGCCTCCGCGGTCGCGGGCGTCCTCGAGCCGAGCCGCTCGTCGGTGAGCGGCGGGTTCCAGATCGCGATCTGCCGGGACGGGGTCGGTGAGCCGTCGTCGTCGATCAGCGCGAAGTCCTCGAGGCCGGTGAGGCGCTGAGCGAGCTCGACCGGGTTCGCGATCGTCGCGGAGGCGAGCAGGAAGCGCGGCGAGGTGCCGTAGGCGTTCGCGATCCGGCGCAGGCGCCGCAGCACGTTCGCGACGTGCGAGCCGAACACGCCCCTGTAGACGTGGGCCTCGTCGACGACGACGATCGCGAGGTTGCCGAACAGCTCCGCCCAGGCTTCGTGGTTCGGCAGGATGCCGACGTGGAGCATGTCCGGGTTGCTGATGACGACGTTCGCGCTGCGCCTGATCTGCGCGCGCGCCTCCCTTGGCGTGTCGCCGTCGTAGATCGCCGCCCGGATCCGCTTCGGCAGGCCGAACGACGCGAGCGCTCGCGCCTGGTCCTGGGCGAGCGCCTTCGTCGGGTAGAGGTAGAGCGCCCTTGCCCGCGCGTCGCGGCAGAGCACCTCGATCGTCGGCAGGTTGAAGCACAGCGACTTGCCTGAGGCGGTGCCCGTCGTGACGATCACCTCGCGCTCGAAGGCGGCATGCAGCGCCTGCGCCTGGTGGGAGTAGAGGCGCTCGATCTGAAGCCCTCGCAACGCCCCGAGCAGGTCTGGGTGAAGCTCGCAGGGCAGCTCGACGAGGCGCGGCTCCCCCTGCCCGTTACGCGCCTCGCCGACGAGCCGGCCGTCGGCGCGTCCCTCCGCGACGATCTCGCGCCAGCGGTCCGTCCGTTGCTGTACAGGCACGGATTGCGATAGTAGAGCCGGCGATGCCGATCCGCTGCCGTTAGCCGCTCGCCTCCTTCGGCAGCCCGTCGAGGATGCCGGCCCGCTTCTCCTCTTCGTAGAGCCGCTCGATCACGAACTCCTTCAGCAGCGTCTGGTAGCCCTTGTTGTGGAGCGCCGCGAGTGTCTTCAGGCGCTTCAGCGTGAACTGGTCGAAGCGGATCGCGACCGGCGTCGTGCGGCCCGGGCGGATCGCGTCCTGCATCTTCAGGATCTTGTCCCTTCTCGCTTCCTGCTCGAGGAACCTGTCCGGATCGAGGCTGAGCCCCTTCGTCTTGTCGACTTCTTTGCGCCTGCGCTCCTCGCGCTGCTTGTTGCTCTCCGCCATAGATCGCTCTCCTTCGGTCGATTCGTGTGCCCGACACGGGCGGAATCGACTCGGCCAGGCATGTTGGTGGATGCTTCGATTTTAACTGCGTACGCTATGGTATCGCAGCATAGCTGGACGCTGCTTCTTGGCGCCTTTCCGTAGTGCATAACGCGCTACGATCGGTCGGTGGCATCGGCTCCTCATCCGCTCTCGCTTCGCTTGGGACGAGAGGGCTTCAGCGCCCTGGACCAGATCGCGAGGCGTCGAGGCATCAGCCGCTCGGAGGCTGCTCGGCAGGCGATCGCCGAGACGGCCGAGCGCGAGCGCCGGCGCGGCGGACTGGCCGACGAGGCGAGGCGCCTCATGCAGGACGAGCGCTACGTGCAGGAAGCGCAGGAGGTCGCCGAGCTGATGGAGACGCTGCGTGGTCCGTGGTGACGTCCACGAGATCGAGCTCCCAGGAAGGCGCGGTCACGTCCAGCACGGTCGCCGCTATGCGGTGATCGTCCAGGCGGACGACCTCCTCACGCTCTCGACCGTCGTGGTGTGCCCCACGTCTCGCTCCGCCTTTCCCGTGAGCTTTCATCCCGAGATCACGGTTCTCGACCGGCCGACGCAGGTCCTCTGCGAGATGGTCGGAGCTGTGGACGCCCGCGCATTGGGAGGCCGCATCGGCCATCTCGCGCACGAGGAGTTGCAGGCCGTGGACGACGCGCTTCTGATGGTGCTCGAACTGCGGTGAGATCGCAGACAAAGGAACCGTCTGGGTCAACAACGGCGGCCCCAGCGATGGGGACGGCAACCGGTAGGGCCCTCGCTGCCGGCCTTGGTCTCTTGGCACTGGGCGTCGGCAGGCTGCGGGACAGGCGTCCCGGCGCGAACCCGATCCGCGCCCTCGAGCGCTCCCGCGGGCGAACGCGCACGGCAGAGCGGCGTCTCGTTCGCGTGGCTTGCTCCCGCCACGCCGCAGTCTTGGACTTCGCGATCGCCCGTGTTGCAGCGCGCGATCTCTGCGTTCACCACGTAATTGGGGGATCGCTTCCAAAACGCTTCCATACCCCTCGACGGGATGGGATTTGGAGCGCTCGCGGCCTCCTCGCCATGCACGCGCCGCGCGGCTAGTGATGCGCGAAGCGTGAGACCGGCTCGAAGTCGCCGTGCAAGACAAGCGGGTCGAGGTCGGCGCCGTTGGGCCATACGACCGTTCCAAGCTCATCGTCAACACGAACTTGCGCGAAGAACTCTGGATCGGTAAGGGGTTCGAACACAGGACCGCGTAGCTCCCCTGCGAGATCGACATCGCGGGAGCTGCCATCGCTGAAGCCGAGCCGCAGTCGATAGTGCCCGAGAACCTCGACGGACGTGACCCTCACGAAATCCACGACTCTCATCTTACGGCAGCGGGTCGATCGGCTCAGGAGCACCGCCCGCCTTCGCCCGGCCCCAGTTCGCCTCCAGCTCCGGGCGATGCAGTGCCGCCCACTCGCTCACGAGCTTGAGCGCACGACTCGGCAGCCCTCCAACGAGCACCGCGCCGGTCTCGATCGCGATCACCGCATGATGCTCAGCGTATTGAGCATGGAAATGGGGCGGTTCGTGATCATAGAAGTACATCGTGATAACGATGCCGTAGAAGATGCTGATCCGGGGCACGGCACCATCATGAGCAGCGCTTGGGACGGCTCCGCTCGACGGCCACCGCTGGAGTTCGAACAACCTCCACAACCTGGCGAAAAAACGGGGATCGCGAGAAAGTCCTCGAAATCTCCGTGGCCTTTGATTCGGGAGCTCTACGAGGAGCGGTTTGGGCGCGGGGCGCCTCAAGCTCCGGCGGCCGGCACTTCCTGAGCGCAGCCTGTCGCGGTGCTCAGTGCGCTGCATACGGCAGCGACCTTTTCTGGCGAGAGTGCGGTGATTCGCTCGACCAGGTAGCCCTTGGCGATCGTGTCCGTGTGATCGGCGTTCAAGACGCAGTCGCGGGGCATGCCGTCCTCATGTCCCAACTCAACCTCGGTCGGGATGCCGCGGATGCGCGTGGTGGCGAGCACGACGAACACCTCGTTGAGGTTGTTGATCGCCTGCTCCCGTGTCATCACAAGCGCGGGCCGGCGGCCCCATTCGGGATGCTCCGCCCACCAGACCTCGCCGCGGCTCACCACGGCTTGTGTCCAGCCGCGCGCTCCTCCTTGGCCAGTCTTTGCATCGTCTCTCCGAAGGCGACATCGTGCAGCCTGGAGACGTCGCCCCACTCGTCGGTGCCCTCGCCCCCGTGCTCGCGCTGGACGGCCCTCAACGCGATCTCGGCGTCGTGCTCGCTCCAGCCGGGTGCTTCTTGCAGAAGCTGCTCCTTCGCGGTCATAACGAGTCCGATGATACTTCGCGGTGCCGATCAGGCAGGCGCGGAGATTTCGAGTCACGCCCACGCAGTAGGCGAAAACGGAGAGGGCGGGATTCGAACCCGCGATGGAGCGTGAACCCCATACTCGCTTAGCAGGCGAGTGCCTTCAGCCACTCGGCCACCTCTCCCGAGGAGATCGATGGGCCAGTTTAGCCCTGATGCGTAACGGGGCGAAAGTTCGCCGATCGGACCGCCGTAAGCAGCTACGCGGCTAGACGTTGCCGTCGCCGTCGCTGGGGGCACCGTGGTTGTCGCCGTCTCCATCGCCCGCGTTCGGGCCCTGAGGTATGCCACCGCCCTGGGGCGAGGGGGTGCTCGTCGCGGGCGGCGGCGTCGGTTCGGCCGGCGGTGGCGCTGCTTTCGCGGGCTGCGGGGCGACCGGCGCAGGCTCGGCCGGCGTCGACGTCGAGGTCGTGCTCTGCGCTTCGGACGGCGGCGCTTGGACCACGGCCGGCGCAGGGGCGCGGACGGTGAACGTGGTGCGCGCATGAGCCGCATTGTTCGTCATGAGCACGAGCAGATGGTGTCGTCCTGGCGCGAGGTCGTGGAAGGTGAGCCGAGAGGAGCCGAAGCGCGTGAGGCGGCGGTCGAGCACGTACCGGAAGCGCCGTGCGCCGCTCTTGGGCGCATTCCGAACCGCGACCCGCACGGTGAGCGTCGCGCCGGTATGCGCACCTCGTCTGGGCGAGAGGATCGACAGGCGCGGCATCGGGACGCTGATCGGCGCTTGGGTGCTGCTCGTCCGCGTCGTCGCGTGTGTCGCGGCCGAGGCGCTCTTGCCGCTGCCGCTGCCGCCGCAGCCGCTCACGGCGAGCGCGACCGTGACGCCCAGGCAGAGCGGTCCAATTGCGCGGCCCGCTCGAATCACAGCTGATCGAGAGATCCTGGCTTGCCTTCCGGCGCCGGAATCAATTTCGCTCCGTCGGCACTGCATACACAGACACTCTCAGAGCCAAAAATCTTTCAATCCTTGTGTGGAGGCGATATCGCAAGGCGGCGCCGGTACGACGCGGTGGATCAGTCGATGCTGCCGCGCGGCGCGACCCACACGCTGTCGAACGCGAGCGAAGTGTGAGCGGCGACGGTGTCGTAGTCGCGGTCGTAATGAAGCACGCCTATGCCCGCCGCCGTTGCGACGGCGGCGATGAGCAGATCGACCGGCTTGACGCGGTGGGAGATGCCCTTGGCTGCAGCCAGCTCCTTCTGAGCGGCAAGCGCTTGAGCCGCCGCCTCGGCAGTCAAAGGCGCATGCGCGAGTGCGTCGAGACGCTCGGCGAGGGTCTCGAATGCCTGCTCGTCACGTGCGACGTAGCGCATCTCGAGGAGCGTCGGCGGGCACGTCCAAAGCTCGCCTGCGGCAAGTGCGGCATCGAACCTATTGCGAGGATCGCCAGAGAGCCGGTGGTCCAACGCTCTCGCCCAAGCCGAGTTGTCGAGCAGCAGTGGCTGCCCGTACCCGTTCAATGGCTCCAGCCGTGCTCGCGAGCCTCGTAGGCGGCGTCGGCATCGAGGCCATCGCCGGTGCGCAGTTGCTCCACGAGCTGGTGGCGCAGCTCGGCACTGCGACTGTCGCGGTCGCGTCGTACCCCGACTTCTGCCTTCGCGGCCAGCTTGTCGACCAGATCGTCGGTGATAGGCGTTCCGCTGGCTGTTCGTCCGTCGGTCTTCTTCGCCATGCTCATTCTCCTGGCAGCAGCCGCTGATGGTCCCGAGCGGCTGCCGTGACGCTCACCGGACGAGCTCCAGGATCCGAGGACCGTTACGCCTAAACCGATCGGGGAGCCGACTCGGTGAGGCCAGCGAGTTCAGGCTGGACAGGATCTGTTCAGGGTACTTTGGCCGACGCCGATGCTTGAATCCGAGCCGGTACATGCGCTCCGCGATCACACGAACGTGTAGCGGACCACCGCCTTCCTCTTCCAGGACGTACTCCGCGAACCGCACCATGTCGTACGGCGACACGCCCCTAAGTGCGGTGGGCATTGGCTCTGTCTCAGGCGGTGATGTCGCAGCTCCCGCCTGTGGCTCGCCTCTCAGCTCGGCGATCCTTGGCTCGAAGAATGCCGCGAGCTCCTCGCGGACGATCCGCCGTACGGCCGCGGTCAGCGAGTCATCGGGAATCTCCAAATGCATCTCTACTCCTCCGATCCCATCTAGCTTCATAGAATGCTAGCAACCGCTACTAGTGCTATCAGCCCCTGGAGACGTTATACCTCGGCCGGGGAAGGGTTCGCACCACGCAGCCTTGTTCTCATCTCTCGCGCATTTTGGGCGGTCGACCTGAGGGCCAGGTAGAATGACCGCATGAGTTCTGCCCTCGCCGCACAGGATCAGCAACAGCCCGCGGATGATCCCAACCTCCGTGAAGCCCAGCGCAACCGGCTGCGAACACTGCGCGATGAGCTTGTAGCTGAGGGCGCCGACGGCTCCGAGCACCTCGCCAAGCTTCAGGCCCGCGCAGACACCTGGCCTGAGTGACCCGCCGACATCGCCGGGACTTCCTGCTCGACAGCGGTGGCGTTACCGCACTAGCCGCCGCCCCAGGACTGCTCGTCGCCTATCTGGAGCTGCTGGAGCGCGGTTCGAGGGTGCACTGCTGATCCCCGTGCCGGTGCTCACCGAGGTGCGCTCCGGTCAGCGGCGCTCAGACACTCTGCTTGACCGGTTGATCAAGGCGATCGGGGCTGAGCAAGACGTCTACGCGCCACTGACTCCACAAGCCGCCGCACGGGCGGGAGTTCTGCGCGTCCAGGCGGCGCGGCGCTCCCATCGCACGATCTCAACGACCGACGCCCAGATCGTCGCGATGGCCGAGGAACGCAGCTACAGGTGCGCAGTGACGATCGTCACCGGCGACCGCGACGACATCGAGCTTCTCGTCGGTCTGACGCGGCGCACCAACATCGCGGTCGATGTGCTTGCGTGACGGACCTCGGCGGGAGCTGCTCTGGTTCGCACAAGCGCTAAACAGCCGTGTCCCATCGGTCGCTCGTTCCAGGCTCCGCCAAGCCAAAAACGGCCCGCCAAGTCCGGAGACGGAGGGGGAGGGATTCGAACCCTCGAGGCGGGGGTTGCCCGCCTGCTGGTTTTCAAGACCAGTGCATTCAACCGCTCTGCCACCCCTCCACCAGGGGGCTGGCTCGAAGGCTAGTGGATGAGCGACAGCGGGTCTGATGATGAGCGCGGCGGCCATGCGCACCCTACCCGCCCCCGAACCGCTGCTCGAGCGCTTCGACGTCGCTGACGTACTGCCGGGTCGAGGGGTACATGCCGTTCTGCAGCACCGACGGCAGGCCCTGGTAGTAGCCGGCGGCGGCGAGCGACTGGTTGCCGCCCGTCGCTTGCAGCAACGAGCGCAGCAGCAGCACGCCGCCGCGCACGTTCTCGAGCGCCGACGCGGGCGCGAGCGGTGCGGCGCCCGCGAGTTCCCGATCGATCCATTCCCAGGTTCCAGGCGTGATCTGCATGACGCCGCGCGCGTCTGCGCTCGATACGAGTTCGTTGTTGAACCCGCTCTCCATGTCGGCGATCGCGTTCGCGAGCGAGGGCGGCACGCCGTTCGCGGCCGCGATCGAGGCGACCTGTTCCGGGCTGACCGTCTGCGCCGTCGGGAAGGGAGGGCTACCAGGCGAGCCTTCGGCGGCGGCGCCGACCGGTTGCGAGGTCGCCGCAGAGGTGCTGCCTTCCCCCTCCGCTGCGGACGCCGCGGAGGACGTCGATACGGCGCCGGCGGCCCCGTCGTCGCCGTCTTCGTCGCCGTCGCCCGATTGCGCGACGGGCGCGGCCGCTTCGCCTTCGGAGCCCCCGTCGTCGCCGTCGTGGTCGTGATCTCCTTCCGCGGCGGGCGTGGCGGCTTCACCTTCGGGCGTGGCAACTTCGCCTTCGGGCGCGGCGGCTTCGCCTTCGGATTCGCCGCCGCTCTGGGGCGGGATGACGAGCTGCGAGCCGGCGGTCAGCTCCGCGGTAGGCGGCAGGCCGTTCGCCGCGGCGAGCCGTTGCACCGTGAGGCCGTCAGCCGCCGCGATCGAGGACAGCGACTCGCCAGGGGCGACGACGTGGACGAACGCCGCGCCGGCGGTCGCAGGGACGCTGAGCAGGCCGAGGGCCGCAAGTGGGATCACGATCTTTCGTACGCGCATGCGTACAGCGTTCCCAATCGGAACATTTCGGAAATGTCTGCAAGCGGACTTTCATCACCGGACGGGTGCTTTGACGCATCGCCGCGAAGTGACGACGGCATGCGACCTGATGCCGCTGGACGAATCGCTGCTCGTCGCCGCTACTCGGGCGCGTCCGCGAGTACGGCGAAGACGATGTGCCTGCGGGCGACGGCGAGGAAGCGGTGGCTCTCAGGGGGGCCGCCGCGAAGCGGCGCGATCGTCGCATCGGTGAGCGTGAGGAAGTCCCGCTCAGAGGCGTTGAGCATGTCTGAGACGCGGCTCCTGAAGCCGTCCCGCGCGAGCGTGACGTTGCCCTCGATCCGGTGCGTGACCGTCTCGACCCTGATCCGTTCGCGGCGGTGGTCGATCGATCGCGACCCCTCCTGGCCAGGCGAGTCGGGCGCCGGCGCGGCGGGCGATCCCGCCTCCGCCGAGGATCGAAGCCCCGCGGACGATGCTTGCTCGGCCGATGGGGCAGGCTGCGACGCCGCGGGAGAGGCGGCGGCCTGTCCGCCGGTCGGCTGTGGATCTGGAGGCGTGCTCTGCATATGCCTAGCCGACGCGCTCGGCGGGCTGGGGACGGTGCTGCTCGGAGCCGTCGAGAGGGCCCGCCTGCAGCGCGAGCCCTGCCTTCACGAGTGGCCCGCGCCCGCGGGCGCCGATCGTCGGGCGGTTGCGCTCCTCGCGCACGATGTAGAGCGGGCGGTGCTTCACCTCGTCGTAGATGCGGCCGACGTACTCGCCTATCACGCCGAGCGCGATCAGCTGGATGCCCCCGATGAGGAGCATCGCGATCGTGATCGTGCCGAAGCCAGGCAGGTAGGAGCCGGCGATCCGCAGTGCGACGACGACGGGGATCGCGACGAACGCGACGCCGGCGGAGAAGATCCCGACGTAGGTCGCTATCTGTAGCGGCAGGTGGGAGAAGGACGCGATCGCGTCGAGCGAGAAGCGCAGCATCCGGCGCAGCGTGTACTTCGTCTCTCCGGCTGCCCTCGCGTCGCGCTCGTAGGAGACCGCCGTCTGGGAGAAGCCGACCCAGACGGTCATGCCGCGCAGGAAGCGGGAGCGCTCGGTCATCGAGAGCAGCGCGTCGAGCGCCTTGCGGTCGAGCAGCCTGAAGTCGCCGGAGTTGGGCTCGAGGTCGACCTGGGCGAGCTTGCGGAACAGCTTGTAGAACAGCGACGCGGTCGCGAGCTTGAAGACTGTCTCTCCCTCGCGCTCGCGGCGCACCGCGTAGACGACGTCGGCGCCCTGACTCCAACGCTCGACCATCTCGGGGATGACCTCAGGCGGGTCCTGGAGGTCCGCGTCGATCATCGCGACGACGTCCCCGACCGCGTGCTCGAGGCCGGCGGTGAGCGCCGCCTGGTGGCCGAAGTTGCGCGAGAGGTGGACGACCCGCACGCGCGGGTCGCGCTCGGCGATCCGGTCGAGCCGCTGCGGCGTCGAGTCGGAGCTGCCGTCGTTCACGAGCACTAGCTCGAAGTCGTAGTCTGCGATCGCCGCGGTCGCGCGCTGCACGAAGGCCTCGATCAGCTCCTGCTCGTTGTAGACGGGCGCGACGACGCTGAGCAGGCTCGGAACACGATGTGCTGGTGCATGCGACATGCGAGACCTCGAAGCTCTAAGTTGGGGAACGATGCGAAGACTAGGGGACATCGCCCCCGCCGCGCTGCGGATGCCCGTAGTCGAGCAGTTCTTGAAGTTTGGCGCAGTCGGAGTGAGCAACACGTTGCTGACGTTCCTCGTCTTCACGCTGCTCGTGAAGGCGGTCGGCGTCTGGTACGTCGCCGCCTCCGCGATCGGGTTCGCAGTGGGCGCCTGCAACGGCTTTTTGCTGAATCGCAGCTGGACGTTCCGCGGTCACAGCGGGGGATCGACCGCGGCCCTGCGCTGGGCGGTCGTGCAGGGAGCCGGCCTGCTTGCCGACGTCGGCATCATCTATCTGCTCGTGGACGGCCTGAGCCTGCCGAAGCTCTTCGGCCAGGCGCTCGCGATCCTCGTCGTCGTGGTCGCGACCTTCTTCGCGAACAGGACCTGGACCTTCAGGATGCACCTCTCGGAGCAGCGCTCGCTTCCCCCCTGCGCGAGCGCGGCGGCCGTCGCGCGGCAACCGCGGTAGCGCGCGCTAGTCGAACACCCCGACGAGCGAGAGCCCGACCGGCACCGAGACCCGACGTGCGATCAGCGCCGCCTCGGCGTTCATCGGCTGCTGCAGCAGCCAGTTGAGCGGCTTCGGCGGCACCCAGAGGTCGAGACTCGACTCGGTCGCTCTGGGGGTGGCGCGCTCCGCCGCCCGCAGCAGGATCGCGACCGGCAGCAGCAGCGAGTTCATGTGGGAGAGCTGCCTGTGACGCCAGCCGGCGGCCCGCGCTGCGCGCCGCAGCGTCTTGGCGCTGTAGCGGCGGCGGTGATGGTTGAGCGTGTCGTGGCGGCTCCAGAGCCAGCCGTAGGCGGGCACCATGACGATCAGGCTGCCGCCCGGCTTGACGACCCTGCGCAGCTCCGCGAGCGCGGCGACGTCGTCGTCGAGGTGCTCGATGACGTCGAGGCAGGTCGCGAGATCGAAGCTGTGATCGGCGAACGGCAGGTCGAGCAGCGAGCATGCGTGGACCTCGCCGACCTCACGCCGGCGGGCGATCTCCGCGCTCGCCTCCGAGATCTCGACGCCGGTCACCTCGCCGTAGCGAGCGAGCTCGATGAGGTTGCGACCGCTGCCGCAGCCGCCGTCGAGGATGCTCGCGTCCTGTGGCAGGTGCAGTCGCGCGAGCAGCCGATCGAGCACGCGCCGTCGGCCCCTGTACCACCAGTGGCGGTCCTCTGCTCGGTGGGTCTGCAGCTCGTACGCTCGCTCCATCGCTTCCATGCAGTGTCCCAGGATGCGTCGCAAGCGGAGTTGCATGAGCAGCTTGAAATAGTTTTTGGCTTGCCATAACATCAGTTCATGGCCGCCACAGACATTGCCCGCTCGCCGGCCGTCGAGGACTACTGCAAGGCGATCTTCACATTGCAGTCGCGCACGGGGGCGCCGGTCTCGACGAACGCGCTCGCCGAGCGCCTCGAGATCACGCCCGGCTCGGTCTCGGCGATGGTGCGGCGGCTCGGAGAGCTCGGACTGACCGAGCACGTCCCCTACAAGGGCGTGCAGCTGAGCGAGCGCGGCAGGGCCGTCGCGCTCGAGGTGATCAGGCACCACCGGCTGATCGAGCTGTTCCTCGCGACGACGCTGAACATGCCCTGGGACAGGGTTCACGACGAGGCGGAGGTGCTCGAGCACGTGCTCTCCGAGGAGCTCGAGCAGCTGATCGCGAGCAAGCTCGGCGATCCGACGCGCGACCCCCACGGCGATCCGATCCCGACCGCGACGCTCGAGCTCGCGGAGACGAGCACGCGCTCGCTCGACAGCCTGAGCGACGGCGACGAGGGCGTCTTCGTGCGCGTGTCCGACGCGGACCCGGAGATGCTGCGCTACCTCTCCGCGCACGGGATCTCGCCGGGCGGCCGCCTGAAGGTGCTCGAGCGCCAGCCCTTCGGCGGTCCGCTGCTCGTGAGCTTCGAAGGCAGGCAGCAGGCGATCGGCGGCCTGCTCGCGCGCGCGATGAGGGTCGAGCTTCGATGAGCCCGCCGCCTCCGAGCAACGGCGCAGGCGCCGAGGCGGTCGCGCTGCCGCGGGCGGCGCTCGGCGGCGTCGCGGCCGGCGGGCTGCGCGCCTCGACGGGTGGGCTTGGCGCCTCGGTGGGTGGGCTCGGCACCGGGGTGGGTGGGGCGCCGGTGGAGGCGCTCGGCGAAAGCAGGCTCGATGCGCTGCTGCGGCGCGGCAGGCTGCGCGCGACGCTCGCGATGCTCGGACCCGCGTTCGTCGCCGCGGTCGCCTACGTCGACCCGGGCAACTTCGCGACGAACGTCGCAGGCGGCGCCCGCTTCGGCTACGCGCTGATCTGGGTCGTGCTCGCCGCGAACCTGATCGCGATGCTGATCCAGTACCTCTCGGCGAAGCTCGGCATCGTGACCGACCGCAACCTGCCAGAGCTCTGCCGCGAGCGCTATCGCAGGCCCGTGAGCTTCGCGTTGTGGGCGCAGGCGGAGGTGATCGCGATGGCGACCGACGTCGCGGAGTTCCTCGGCGCCGCGCTCGGCCTCAACCTGCTCTTCGGCGTGCCGCTGCTGCCGGCCGGCCTGATCGCGGGCGCCGTCGTGTTCGCGCTGCTCGGCCTCCAGCGCAAAGGCGTGCGCCGCTTCGAGCTCGCGATCGTCGCGCTGCTCGGTTTGATCTTCCTCGGCTTCCTCTACGAGGCGCTGAAGATCGGGCCCTCCGCGCGCGGCGCCGCGGAAGGGATCGTGCCCTCGCTCGCCGGCGGCGCCGTCTACATCGCGATCGGGATCGTCGGCGCGACGGTGATGCCGCACGTGATCTACCTGCACTCTGCGCTGACGAACGGGCGCATGCCCTGCCGCGACGACGAGGAGCGGCGGCGGGTGCTGCGCTTCGAGCGGATCGACGTGGTGCTCGCGCTCGGCCTCGCGGGGCTCGTGAACCTCGCGATGCTCGCGGTCGCGGCGAAGATGCTGCACGGGCACGGCGCCGTGAGCTCGATCGCGCAGGCGCACACCGCCTTCGGCAGCCTCGTCGGCGGCGGCGCCGCGCTCGCGTTCGCGGTCGCGCTGCTCGCCTCGGGCGCGTCCTCCGCGAGCGTCGGCACATATGCGGGCCAGGTCGTGATGTC
Organism: Solirubrobacterales bacterium; assembly: GCA_037915935.1. GTDB lineage: Bacteria > Actinomycetota > Thermoleophilia > Solirubrobacterales > Solirubrobacteraceae > Palsa-744. Next base: position 30,399 of record JBAIYK010000072.1, read on the forward strand.
CGGGTTCATCGGCGCGCGCATACCGCTGCTGGTGCGCCGCACGCTGACGATGGCGCCCGCGATCCTCGTGCTCGGGATCGGCGTCGACCCGACGAGCGCGCTCGTGCTGAGCCAGGTCGTGCTCTCGTTCGGGATCCCCTTCGCGCTGATCCCGCTCGTGCTGCTGACGAGCAGCCGCGAGGTGATGGGGGTCCACGTGAACGGCAGGCTGACGAGCATTGCGGCGTTCGCGTTCGGCGGCCTGATCGTGGCGCTGAACGCGTTCCTGCTCGCCGAGCAGCTGCTCTGAGCTCGATCGGCGACCGCAGGCCGCGGCGCGAGCGCGCTCTGCGCGATTCCGGCGGTCGGCGTCTGCCCTGCGAAGGCGGCGGTCGGCTCGCCGCGGCTGCGACTGGCCTGACACCAGGAGGTTGAAGCGCGGTGTATTGTCAACTGGTCGAGATCCGCCTCGATGAGGCGCCGGGCCCAGGAGCCCGCTGAAGTCTCGGCTTGCACGGGGGCGCCGCATGGACCACGCCGGGATCGATCTGCGAGAGAGCACGCGCTGGCCGCCGGCGGCGTCGGCGAAGCGGATCGGCGCGGCCGCCGACCGGCACGGCGAGGAGCGCGATCGCGACGAACGCCACAGCCGCGATCGCCACAGCCAGGTGCAGGCGCTCGAGGTGATCTCGGACCTGCTGCTCGGGATCGGCGAGGGCTCGCCGCCGGACGCCTTCTTCAGCAGCCTCTGCGAGGCGATCTGCCGCCTCGCCTCGATGCGGCGAGCAATCCTGTTCCGCTACGACAGCGTGCGTCGCCGCGTGCGCGCGGTCGGAGCGCACAACCTCGACCTCGACCGCTTCAGCGATCTGTTCGTGACCGTCGACTCGGTGCCGATCGCGCGCCAGGCGCTCGCGGAGGACCGCGTGCTCGAAGTCGTCGGCGCCGAGGACTTCGACATCCCCGCCTCGCTGCGCGAGCTGCTCGCAGGGGCGCTGATCGTCTGCACGCCGATGGCGGCGGCGGGCCGCCACGTCGGCGTCGTCTTCAGCGAGCGCGATCCCGCCCGCCCGCAGATCAGCGACGAGGAGCGCCATCTGCTTTGGACCCTCGGCAAGGCGATCGCGATGGCCTCGGTCGCCCGCAGCGCGACCGCCTACGGCGAGCGCAACCGCCAGCTCCAGCACCGGATCGACCTCGCGCGCGAGATCCACGAGGGCGTCGTGCAACGGCTGTTCGGGGTCTCGCTCGTGCTCTCGGCGGAGGAGCGGCTCGACGATGACGCCCAGCGGCGCTGCGCGGAGGAGGTGCACGCGGCGCTCGGCGAGCTGCGTGCCGCCCTGCAGCGCCCGCTGGGACGCTCCTCGCCGCCGACGTCGCTCACCTTCGAGGAGGAGCTGCACCGCCTGCGCGGGCTGCACCCCGAGATCGAGCTGAGGCTCGAGGGGCAGCCGCAGCAGGTGCCCCCGCAACTGCAGGCGCTCTCCCAGTCGATCCTCGTCGAGGCGGTGCGAAACGCGGTGAAGCACGCGGCGGCGCGTCGGATCGACGTCCGCATCGCAAGCGCCGACGGCGCGTTCACGCTCGACATCCGCAACGACGGCGCGACGACCGCGGCGAGCGCTCGCAGCGGCATCGGCTTGCGGCTCGCGACGCTCGAGGCCCTCCAGCACGGGGGGGTGCTCGAGTTCGGCGAGTGCGAGCGGGGCGTCTGGCAGGTCCGGCTCGTCGCTCCGAGCGAGGTCGAGCGCGCAGGCGCCGCGAAGCGACTCGCCTCGACGGCGCAGGCATGATCGGAGCGCAGGACGGCGGAGGCATGGTCGGAGCCCAGGTGGAAGACGAGATCCTCGGCGCCCGCAAGCTGCGGGTGCTCGTCGTCGACGACCACGACGTCGTGCACTGGGGCTTCAGGCTGATGCTCGGCCAGCAGCCGTGGGTGGAGCGCTGCCTCAGCGCCCACACCGGCAGCGAGGCGATCGAGATCTGCCGCCGCTACGAGCCGCATGTCGCGCTCGTCGACCTGTTCCTCGGCGGCGAGTCAGGGCCGGAGGTGTGCGAGCGGTTGCGCGCCGAGGCGCCTGCGCCGCGGGTGCTGCTGCTCTCGGGCGCGGGCCGGATCTCCCCGCGCGCCGCGCGGGCGGCCGGGGCGGCCGGCTTCATCTCGAAGGACTCCTCGGCGAGCGAGATCGCGCGGCTCGTACGGCTCGTCGGCGCGGGCAAGACCGTGTTCTCGGAGACCGCCGACTCGGACGGGCCGGTCCTCACCGAGCGCGAGAGCGAGATCCTCTCGATGATCGCGGCGGGCGCGACGAACCGTGAGATCGCCACCGCCCTGTTCCTCTCCCCGCACACCGTGAAGGAGCACACGAGCGCGCTGTACCGCAAGCTCGGGGTCCGCAACAGGGCCGAGGCGGTGCAGCGCAGCCAGCGGCTCGGGCTGCGCAGCTAACCCCCGATCCGCAGCCGACCCTGAGCGGCTCTGGCTGCCCAGCTGACCCCATCCGCAGCCGACACCCCCCCCCGGAGCGGCTCTGGCTGCCCAGCTGACCCCATCTGCAGCCGACCCCCGATCGCACGGGATCACCCCCCATTTGGGGGGGTTTTGGCCTCCTGCGCTTGTCGGCGGTGCCGCGATCCCCGAAGCTGCGGCCCACAAGGATTTGACATCCGATCTCCGCGTTTGCGGCGCCACGTCATGACGCGACGGCGGCTGCGAAGCGGACGCGGCGCTCTGCGAAGCCTGCCGCGGCGGATGTACAAGGCTCTGTCGGTCCTGGACCCGGACCGTCAGAGAGAGACCCCCCGGTCTCTCCTCCTCGGGGTGGTGGGGCGATCTTCGGAGAGCCCCACCACCTGTTTAAAGAACCTCCGCCAGACCGTCGACGCGGTGCGGCGCCGATCCCCTGCCTCTCCGCGGGCGCGCTCCCCCGATCGCACCTGATCACCCCCCGTTCGGGGGGCGATCGCCCGCATTCGCTTGTCCTCGCGCGCGAATCTCAGCATCGTGGCCTCATGGCCACCGCCCTCTCGACAGAGCTGCCGGCGGCAGGCGGGCTGGCGCCTGGCGGTCCGGTTGCCGGCCTGTTCCCTGGCCAGGGCAGCCAGACGGCGGGCATGCGCAAGGGGGTCGCGGAGGCGGCGCCTAGGCTGCTGTCGCGATGCGCAGAGCTCGTCGGTGAGGACCCGTTCGAGCGCGTCGCCGAGAGCACCCGCTACGCGCAGCCGGCGATCTTCTGCGCGAGCGTCGCATCCTGGAGGCGCCTGCAGGCCGCGCTCGACGCCGGGGAGCTCGACGATCGCTGGCGCCCGTCGATCCTCGCCGGGCACTCCCTCGGCGAGCTCGCGGCGCTCGTCGCGGCCGAGGCGATCGATGCGGAGGCAGGGCTCGAGCTCGCGGTGCGCCGGGGCGAGCTGATGGCCGACGCGGGCGAGCGCGGCGGCGACGGCGGACTGGTCGCGCTGCTGGGCTCGAGCGAGGCTCAGTGCGAGGAGCTTGCGAGCGCGCATGGCGTGAGCCTCGCAAACGACAACGCCCCCGGCCAGCTCGTGCTCGCCGGCTCGCGATCCCGCCTGCGCGATCTCGTCGCGGCGGCGCGCGAGCTCGGGCTGCGCGCGATCGCGCTCGACGTCGCGGGCGCGTTTCACTCGCGGGCGATGGCAGACGCGGTGGAGCCGTTTCGGGCCGCGCTCGATCGCGTCGAGATCCGCCCGCTTCGCACGCCGGTGATCTCCTGTGCGAGCGGCGAGCAGATGACAGACGTGCGCGCCGAGCTCGCGCAGGCGATCGTGAAGCCGGTGCGCTGGCGGCGGACGATGCTCTCGCTGCGGCAGCGGGGGGCGAGCGAGTTCGTCGACCTCGGTCCGGGCAAGGTGCTCGCGGGCCTCGTGAGGCGCAACGTGCCGCAGGCGCATGGGATCGAGGCGGCGACTTTGCTCGGCGCGGCGAGGGGAGTCGGCGTTGCGGCCTGAGACGCAGGTACTCGGCGGCAATGGGGCGGCCGTCGATGAGGTCGCCGCGCTCGCGCTCGCGCGGCTCGACCGCCCTGCTCGCACGGCCGGAGTCGTCGGCCTCGGCGCCGCGCTGCCCTCGCAGCGGGTGGGCAACGCTGAGATCGCCGCCCGCCTCGGGCTCGCAGAGGGCTGGATCGAGCGGCGCACGGGCATCCACGAGCGCCGCCGCGCCGCTGCCGGCGAGCGCGTGAGCGACCTCGCGACGCGCGCGGGTCGAGCGGCGCTGCGCGACGCAGGACTCGACCCGGCGCAGATCGACCTCGTGCTCGTCGCGACGCTCGCCGCGGACGAGATCACCCCCTCCGCGGCCCCGATCGTCGCGCATCGGCTGCGCACGGCCCAGGCCGGCGCGATCGACGTCGGCGCGGCCTGCACGGGCACGCTCGCCGCGCTCGCGCTCGGCACCGCCTGGATCGAGAGCGGTCGCGCGAAGAACGTGCTGATCGTCGGCGCGGAGATCATGTCGCGGTTCGTGAACGTCGAGGACCGTCGCACCGCGCCGCTGTTCGGCGACGGCGCCGGCGCGATCGTGCTGAGCGCGAAGGCCGCCGGCGGAGTCGGCCCGGTGCTGCTCGGCAGCGACGGCGGCGCGGCGGAGATGATCCGCGCCCCGCGCGAGACGGGCCTGCTCGAGATGGAAGGCCACGAGACCTTCCTGCGCGCCGTCGAGCGGCTGCAGACGACGACGCGACAGGTGGTCGAACGCGCCGCGCTGCGGCTGCGCGACGTCGACCTCTTCGTCTACCACCAGGCGAACGCGCGCATCCTCGCAGCGGTCGCCGACCGCCTCGGCCTCGATCGCGGCCGCGTCTTCGACTGCATCTCAGGCACCGGCAACACGAGCGCCGCGAGCGTGCCGCTCGCGCTCGTGAGCGCGCGCGAGCAGGGGCTGCTGCGGCCCGGCGCGAAGGTCGTGCTCGGCGCCGTCGGCGCGGGCCTCACGTGGGGCGCGGCGGTCCTGGAGTGGGGGCAATGAGCGGCGGCGGGACTGCGAGCGCCGGCGTCGATGCGGCGACGGCGGGCAACGGCTCCGGCGCGAGCGCTCGCGAGGGCTGCGCGCTCGTGACGGGCGCCTCGCGCGGCATCGGCGCGGCGATCGCGCTCGCGCTCGCGCTCGAGGGCTGGCCGGTCGCGGTCAACTACCGCAGCGGGCACGAGGCCGCGGCCGAGACGGTCGCGAGGATCGATCGCGCCGGCGGCAGGGCGCTCGCGCTGCAGGCGGACGTGACCGATCGCGATCAGATCGACGACGCCTTCGACCGCCTCGAAGGCGCGCTCGGTCCCGTGCTCGTGCTCGTGAACAATGCGGGCGTGCGCGCGGACGACCTCGCGCTCACGATGGGCGACGGCGAGTGGGCGCGCGTGCTCGACACGAACCTGACTGCCGCGTTCCGGCTGACGCGGCGGGCGCTGAAGGCGATGATCAGGGCGCGCTTCGGGCGCGTGATCAACCTCGCCTCGGTCGTCGGCCCGCGCGCGAACGCCGGCCAGAGCAACTACGCCGCCGCGAAGGCGGGCCTGATCGGGATGACGAAGACGGTCGCGGCGGAGGTCGCCCGCCGCGGCGTGACGGTGAACGCGATCGCCCCCGGCCTGATCGCGACCGACATGACCGCGGACCTCGACGGCAGCCTCCTCTCGGCGGTGCCCGCGCGCCGTGCCGGCACGCCGGAGGAGGTCGCGGCCTGCGCACGCTTCCTCGCCTCGCAGGAGGCGGGCTACGTCACCGGCAGCGTGCTGTACGTCGACGGGGGCCTCGGCGCGTGAGCGCGCGCAGCGGCGCGGTCAGGGGAGCCTGGAGGGCTCCCGTCAGGTCATAGAGCCGGCTGGATGCCGGCTCGAGCACCAAACGAAAAAGGAGCTGTATGAGCACAACCGCAACAGAGGAGCAGGTCGAGCAGGTGGTGGTCGAGGCGCTGAGGAGCTTCGGCGCCGAGGGCGCGCAGATCGATCGCGAGGCGACCTTCGAGGGGCTCGACGTCGACTCGCTCGACCTCGCCGAGCTCGCCCAGATCGTCGAAGAGCGCTTCGGCGTCGAGCTGCGCGGCTCCGACGTCGCGAGCGTGAAGACCGTCGGCGACGCGATCACGCTGATCGCGGAGAGGATCTCCTGAGGCCGTGAGCCTTGAGCGAGGGCGGATAGAGGCGGGCGCCCAGGCCGAGCACGAGGCTGGCGCCGGCGCGCGCGACGCCGCGCCGCGCGAGCGGATCGTCGTCACCGGCGTGGGCGCCGTGAGCCCGCTCGGCGTCGGCGCGCGCACGCTGCACGAGCGTTGGAGCGCAGGCGAGTGCGGGATCGCGGGCGGCGAGGCACCGTGCGCGGACTTCGACCCCCTGCAGGTGCTCTCCGCGAAGCAGGCGCGCCGCGCCGACCGCTTCACCCAGCTTGCGATCGTCGCCTGCGAGGAGGCGCTGACGGCCGCCGGCTGGGAGCCGGGGCAGGACGGCCTCCCCTACGATTCGCGCCGGGTCGGCTGCGTGCTCGGCACCGGGATCGGCGGCATATCGACGCTCGTCGAGGGCCAGGACATGCTGCGCGAGCGCGGCCCCGAGCGGGTGCCGCCGCTGTCGGTGCCGCTGATGATGAGCAACGCAGGCGCGGCGGCGCTCTCGCTGCGCCACGGGCTGCGCGGGCCCTCCTTCGCGGTCAGCACCGCCTGCGCCTCGGGCGCGCATGCGATCGGCGCGGCGGTGCGGATGCTGCAGGCGGGCGAAGCGGACGCGGCGATCGCCGGCGGCTCGGAGGCTGGGCTGACGCCGCTTGCGAGGGCCGCCTTCGGCGCGCTCGACGCGCTCTCGAGGAGCGGGATCTCGCGCCCCTTCGACGCGCGCAGGGACGGCTTCGTGATGGGAGAGGGCGCGGCGGTGCTCGTGCTCGAGCGCGAGCGCGAGGCGCGCGCCCGCGGCGCGGAGGTCCTCGGCGCGGTGCTCGGATACGGGGCGAGCTCCGACGCGCACCACATCACCGCGCCGCAGGAGGACGGCGAGGGCCAGGCGCAGGCGATGCTGAACGCGATGGCCGACGCGGGCGTGCAGCCGCAGCAGATCGACTACGTGAACGCTCACGGCACCTCGACCCCGCTCAACGACCGCGCCGAGACGGCTGCGATCAAGCGCGCGCTGGGCGCCCGCGCGACGGCGGTGCCGGTGTCCTCGACGAAGTCGGCGATCGGCCACCTGCTCGGCGCCGCCGGCGCGGTCGAGGCGGTCGCGACGCTGCTCGCGCTGCGCGCGAGGGTCGCCCCGCCGACGCTCGGATTCGAGCAGCGAGAGCCGGACCTCGACCTCGACTACGTGCCCGCAGCCGCGCGTCCGCTGGAGGTGGAAGGGGAGCGCCCCGCGATCGCGCTCTCGAACTCGTTCGGGTTCGGCGGCCACAACGCCGTGCTCTGCCTGGAGGGATGATGAGCGTAGCGACCGCAACCGCCCCGCCTGCGACGACCATGACCGAAGAGGAGCGGCTCAGCCCGCAGGAGCGTCTGCGGGCGCTGCTCGACGAGGGCTCGCTGCAGCCGCTGCGCGCGCGCGTGCGCTCGCGGCGGATGGGAGAGAAGGCGCGCGCGGGAGACGGCGTGCTCACCGCCCACGGCCGCATCGACGGCCGCCCCGTCTACTGCTACGCCCAGGACGGCTCCTTCGCGGGCGGCTCGCTCGGGGAGGCGCACGCGGAGTCGATCGTCGAGGTGCTGCGGCTCGCGGGGCGCGCGCGCGTGCCGGTGATCGGCTTCATCGAGTCCGCGGGCGCGCGCATGCAGGAGGGGCTCGCGGCGCTGTCCGGCTACGGGCGCATCTTCCGCGAGCACGTGATGCTCTCGGGGCGGGTGCCCCAGATCTCGATCCTCTGCGGTCCCTCCGCCGGCGGCGCCTGCTACGGCCCCGCGCTCACGGACTTCGTGATCATGACCGCGCAGGCGGCGATGTTCCTCACCGGCCCCGCGGTCGTCTCCGAGGTCACCGGCGAGCAGGTCGACACCTTCTCGCTCGGCGGCCAGCGCGTGCACGAGCGCAACGGCGTCTGCCACCTGACCGCGCCGAGCGCGCGCGCGGCGGCGGCGCTCGCGCGCGAGCTGCTCGGCCACCTGCCCCAGCACCACGAGCGCCCCGCGCCGCTGTGGCCGGCGCAGGACGCCCCTGGGCGCCTGCCGGACTGGACGGTGCCGACCGAGCGCCGCAAGGTCTACGACGTGCGCGACGTCGTGAGCGCGGTCGTCGACTCCGGGCGGATGCTCGAGATCTCGCCGCGCTTCGCCCGCAACGTCGTCTGCGCGCTCGCGCGGATCGAGGGCCGCTCCGTCGGCGTGCTCGCCAACCAGCCGCGCCACCTCGGCGGCGTGCTCGACGTCGCCGCGGCGCAGAAGGCGGCCCGCTTCGTGCGCACGTGCAACGCCTTCGGGCTGCCGCTGCTCGTGCTCGTCGACACGCCCGGGTTCCTGCCCGGCTCCGGCCAGGAGCGCGAGGGCGTGATCAGGCACGGCGCGAAGCTCGTGCACGCCTTCGCGGAGTGCAGCGTCCCACGCGTGACGGTGGTGCTGCGCAAGGCGTTCGGGGGCGCGTTCATCGCGATGAACTCGAAGGCGCTCGGGGCCGACCACGTCTTCGCCTGGCACGGCGCCGAGCTGGGCGTGATGGGCGCGGGGCAGGCGGTCGGCATCCTCAACCGCCGTGAGATCGCGGCCGCCGCCGACGGACCGGCCGAGCGCCGGCGGCTCGCCGACGCCTACGCCGCCGAGCACCTGCACGTCGAGAGCGCGGGCGCGGAGGGGTTCATCGACGAAGTGATCGCCCCACGGCAGACGCGCGAGCGCGTCGCAGCGACGCTCGAGATGCTCGCCGACGTGCCTCCCGCCCCAAGCGCGATCCGCAACATCCCGCTCTAGGCCGTGCGCGCGCGATGCTGAGCGGCAGGCGGCTGCTGATCACAGGCGTCCTCAGCCGCCATTCGATCGCCTTCGCGACCGCGGCCCGTGCGCAGGAGCTCGGCGCCGAGGTGCTGCTGAGCGGCTTCGGGCGCACGCGGCGCATGACCGAGCGCGCCGCCGCCCAGCTGCCGCGACACGCGGAGGTGCTCGAGCTCGACGTGAACAGCGAGCAGGACCTTGCGCGCCTGCCCGAGCAGGTGAGGCAGCGCTTCGACCGCCTCGACGGCGTGCTGCACGCGATCGCCCATGCGCCGCCCGACGCGCTTGGCGGCGCCTTCCTGCAGACGCCGCGGCAGAGCGCGCTGTCCGCCTACGAGACGAGCGCCTACTCGCTGAAGGCGCTTGCGAGCGCGCTGCTGCCGCTGCTGCAGGCGGCGCCCGCCGGCGCGGGCGTCGTCGGGCTCGACTTCGACGCGCGCGTCGCCTGGCCGGCGTACGACTGGATGGGGGTCGCGAAGGCGGCGCTCGAGGCGGTCGCGCGCTACCTCGCGCGCGACCTCGGCACGCGCGCGATCCGCGTCAACCTCGTCTCCGCGGGACCGATCGAGACGCTCGCCGCCGGCGGCATCCCCGGCTTCGCCGAGCTCGCGAGCGCCTGGTCGCAGACCGCTCCGCTCGCGTGGGATGCAGGCGACCCGAGCCCCGTCGCCGACGCCTGCTGCTTCCTGCTCTCGCCGCTTGCGCGGGCGATCACGGGCGAGGTGCTGCACGTCGACGGCGGCTACCACGCGATGGGCGCTCCGAGGCAGCCGCAGGCGTGAGCGATCCGGCTCGCGGCTCGCGCTTAGCCCGTCGGCTCCGCGGCTGCGCCGGCTTCAGCCAGCGAGCTGCAGGGGGGTGCCGCGTTCCGCCGGCCCCCGTCGGGCTCGCCGCCGCGGGCGCGCCGCGCGCCGCCCCTTCGGCCGCGGCGGCTCGAGCGTCTCGAGGATCGCCGGTCGTTTGCCGTGCAGCAGCCAGCTGCCGTCTGGGCGCCTCGACAGCGCGCCTTTCTTGATCAGCAGGTTGAGAGCGGTCGTCACCGAGGGGCGACGGGCGCCGACGATACCGCCGATCAGCCGGTGTGTGAGCTCTAGGTTGAGCGCGACCCCGCGCGGGGTGACGCGCCCCCAGCGGTCGGCGTAGGTCCAGAGGATCGCGAGCAGTCGCAGGTCGACGCGCCTTATGCCCTGGAACGCGGCGATCAGCGCCATCCGCCCGACCCGCATCGCGACGCGGTCGGCGATGTTTCCGGAGATCTCCGGCCAGGGGGCGACCGAGACCGCGAACTCGCGATCGAGCAGCGCAAGCCGCACGTTGCGGGGGACGATCCAGCACTCGCCGATCTGCTCGGAGATCTCGCGATCGACCTCGGCCCACGGTCGCAGCACGTCCCCGGGCCCGACGAGCTCGACCGACTCCTTTTCGTTGATCAGCACCTGCCTCGCGAGCATCCCGTCGAGCACGAGCAGGCCGAGGCTGCCGCGCCGGTCGATCGTCCAAGGTTCGCTCGGCCAGCGTCCGCGTTCGAGGCAGCACGTCGCCGCGGTCAACGCGCGTGTGGCGGCCGGCAGCGTGCCCCGCTCAATTCCGTCGCACAGCCCCGGCTCGGCCTCGAGCACCTTCGCACGCGGCGGGTCCCCGTACCCGTTCACGGCGGCCCGCGACTCGGAAAGCGCCCTCGAATCGGCTGTCGGCATCGCGTCTCTCTCCTCGAATGGCGGCGTTCGCCGCCGCCCTTGCGCCGCCAAGTGGACCCGTCTCATCCTTTGCCACTACCCGCACGCCGAGGGCGTCAATCTCAGGCGCACGCCGGCCGCCCTCGATCGCAATCCCGCGCAGGATGGCCGCCTCGATCCAGCTCTACGCCGAGGATTCCGCCCGCCGCAGGCCGCTCAGCGCCCAGACCATGAACAGGCCGATCAGGCCGAGCGCGCAGGCGAACGCGAGCAGCGTGTGGCTCTCCACCCCGGAGATCAGGCCGCGGCCGGCGTCGAGGAAGGCGGTCGCGGGGTTGACGCTCGCTACCGCGTGGATCCAGCCTTTCAGCAGCGCGAGCGGCACGTACACCGGCGCGAGGAAGAGGATCAGGAACACGGGGGTCTGCATCAACGGCCCCGCCTGGATCGAGCGGAAGCGGAACGCGACGCCCGCCGCCCAGCCGTAGCCGACGAGCACGAGCAGCGCCGCGAGGCCGTAGAGGCCGAACAGGTCGACGCCGTCTCCGGTGATCCTCATGCCCGCGATCAGCGCGACGCTCGTCACGACCGTGAGCGATATCGCCGCGCGGCTGAGCGCGACGAGCGCGTAGCCGAGGGCGATCCCGCGCCGGTTCTCGGCCGCGAGCATCAGCCGGCGCGCGAACCCGCTCTCGAAGTCGAAGGCGAGCGAGAAGCCGGTGAACAGGCCGCTGAACATCGAGGACTGGCAGAGCACGAACACGAACTGGAAGGCCGTGTAGCCGGCGGGGAAGTGGAAGCCGGGGATGTCGTGCAGCGCGGAGAGCCCGCCCGCGAAGCTCGCGAGGAAGATCAGCGGGAACACGAGCGAGGGCACGACGAGGTCCGGCCGGCGCACGTATGTGTGCAGGCTGCGCCAGGCGATCGTGAGCGCGACCCGCCAGATCCCGCCGTGGCTCGGCTCGCTCATGTGCGCTGCAGCCTCGCTCTCAGCGCGAAGAAGACGCCGATCAGGCCGACGATCGTGAGCGCCGCCGCGACCGCGAAGCCGCGCCACAGCGCCGTCCCATCCCAGCCGAAGACGAACAGGCTGCGGAAGCCCTCGATCAGGTAGGAGATCGGGTTCCAGGTCGCGACCGTGTGGAACCAGCCCGTCTTCAGCAGCGCCCGCGGCAGGTTGCTCGAGGAGAGGAAGATGAATACGAAGAAGAGCGGGAAGAGCCCCTGGACCGCCTCGCCCGAGCCCGTGCGCAGCGCCGCGACGCAGCCGAGCGCGCCGAAGCCGATCGCCGCGAGCGCGCCGAGCGCGATCACGACCAGCGCGCCCGCGAAGCCGGCCGCGAGGTGGGCGCCGGCGATCAGGCCGATCAGGATGTAGACCGTGGACTGCATCGCGCCGAGCGCCGCGACGCCGACGAGCAGGCCGGCGATCAGGGAGACGCGTCGCATCGGCGTGAGCGCGAGCCGGTTGAAGAAGCCGGTCTCTATGTCTTCGGCGAGGTTCGTGCCGGTGTTGACGAGCGAGAACATCCCGCCCTGGATGAACGCGACCGCGATCGCGAACGTGATGTAGGAGTGTGTCGGGAAGCCGGGCAGGTGCGTCGCGGCGCTCAGGCCGCTCGCGTTCACCGCGAGCAGCATCGCCGGAAAGAAGATGATCGGGAACATCTGGAAGGGCTGGCGCAGCGTCTTCAGCATCGAGCGGCGCGCGAGCGTCCGCACCTGGGTGAGCAGCGCGCCGTGCGCGTGCGCCGACCCGCCGTCGAGGTGTGGCGCGCGTGCGAGCGCGACGCTCACGAGGCCACCGGCGCCGCGCTTGGCTGTTCGTCCTGCTCCCCGGCGTCGTCCTCCTCGCCCGCGCCCTCGAGCGAGCGGCCGGTCTTCGCGAGGAAGACGTCGTCGAGCGTCGGCGCGTGCAGGCGCAGGTCGGCGATCTGCAGGCCCTCGGCGTCGAGGCTGCGCACGATCTCGGCGAGGTCGCTCACGCCCTCCTGCAGGCGTGCGGCGATGGCGCCGCTCGCGGCCGCCGTCTGCTCGCCGAAGCGCGCGAGCACGGAGGCGAGCCGCTCGCGTTCGGCCTCCTCCTGGGGGACGACTTCGACGCTCGGGCGCCCGATCGTCGCCTTCAGCTCCGCGGGCGTGCCCTGCGCGACGAGCTTGCCGCGGTCGATGATCCCGAGCCGGTCGGCGAGCGCGTCCGCCTCCTCGAGGTACTGAGTCGTCAGGAAGACGGTGACGCCGTCGTCGGCGAGCCGCCTCACCTCGTCCCAGAGCGCCGTGCGGCTCTGCACGTCGAGGCCGGTCGTCGGCTCGTCGAGGAACAGGATCCGCGGGCGGTGCACGAGCGCGAGCGCGAGGTCGAGCCTGCGCTTCATGCCGCCGGAGTAGCCGCCCACCTTGCGGTCGGCGGCGTCGGTCAGGCCGACGCGCTCTAGCAGCTCCGCGCCGCGCCGCTCGCGCTCCCCCTTGCGCAGGCCGTGCAGGGAGCTCTGCAGGCGCATGTGCTCTCTGCCGGTGAGGAACGGGTCGAGCGCCGATTCCTGCAGCGAGGCGCCGATCGCGCGGCGCACCTGGGCGCCGTGATGTACGACGTCGAAGCCGGCGACGCTCGCCCGGCCGGCGGTCGGCGGCAGCAGCGTCGTCAGGATAAGGACCGTCGTCGACTTGCCGGCGCCGTTCGGCCCGAGGAAGCCGTAGATCTCGCCGGGGGAGACGCGCAGGTCGATGCCTGCGACCGCGCGCACGCCGCCCTTGAAGTCGCGGATCAGGCCCTGCACCTCGATGCCCTGCTCGGTGCCTGCTGACGCCCGTCCAGCGCCATCGCCCACGGTCGGCGCCTGGCCGTCGCGCTGCGCGTCGCCGCTCACGAGCGCGCTCCTTGGATCGACGGCCGCGGGGGCGCGGGGGCCGGCGGCACTCGCAGCACGCGCGCGACCGGGTGCGGCAGCCACCAGTTGAAGCGGCCGAGCAGCGAGACGACGGCGGGCAGCAGCAGCGCCCTGATCACCGTCGCGTCGAGCAGGATGCCGACGCCGAGCCCGGTCGCGAGCACCTTGATTTCGGTGTTCGGCGCGGAGGCGAGCGAGGCGAAGGCGAGGACCAGGATCAGCGCGGCGCTCGTCACGAGCCGGCCGGTGCGGCCGAGCCCTTCGATCACGGCGGCGTCCGTCGAGCCGCTGCGCTCGTACTCCTCGCGCACGCGCGCGAGGATGAAGACCTCGTAGTCCATCGAGAGCCCGAACAGGAACGCGAACACCATCAGCGGGATCCAGAAGGTGACCGCGCCAGTCGCGGGGATGCCGAAGACCGCGTTCGAGCCGTGGCCGTCCTGCCAGAACCAGGTGATGAATCCGAAGGCGGCGGCCATCGAGACGATGTTTAGCAGCACCGCCTTCACCGCCAAGACGAGCGAGCGGAAGGCGCGCGTCAAGAGCGCGATCGTCAGCAGCGCGATCACTCCGAACATCAGCGGGAAGTTGCCGAACACGGCGTGCTCGTAGTCGAGCTCGATCGCGCCCTCGCCCGTCAGGCCGATCGCGCCGGGCACGCCCTTCAAAGCGCTGCGCGCCGCGCGCACCGGCGCGAGCGAGGCGTCGTTCACCGTCTCTTCGCCTGGGATCGCGAGCAGGACCGTAGTGCCGGCGCGCGAGCTGTCGGGAGCGCTCGAGCGCGCGACCGTCGCGATCCCCGGCACCGCCGCGAGCCTCGCCTGCACGCTCGCCGCGTCGGAGGAGCGCGTCAGCGCTTCGATCGGCGTCAGCACGCCGCGCGGCGCGCCGCCCGAGGTCAGGCGCGCGTAGGCGTCGTGGGCGCTGCCGCTCTTCGCGAGCGCGCTCGCGCTCGTCTGGCCCGTCGTCAGGCCGAACACGGGCACGATCAGCAGCACGAGCGCGAGCGCCGCGACGCCTGCGGCGAGCGCGCGGTGGCCGACGACGCCGCGCGTCCAGGCCGTCCAGGCGCGGCTTGCCTGCGACTCGTGGCGCACGCGCGGCCAGTCGACGCGGGGGCCGATCCCGCCGAGCATCGCCGGCAGCAGCGTGAGCGCGACCGCGGTCGAGGCGAGCGGGATCAGCATGCCGCCGTAGCCGACGCTGCGCAGCCCCGGCACGGGCAGCACGATCAGCGCGATCAGGCCGATCGCTACGGTGATCCCGGAGAGCAGCACCGCGCGCCCCGCGGTCGCCATCGCCCTCAGCACCGCCTCGCCGTTCTCGTGTCCGTGCTCGCGCTCCTCACGCCAGCGCGTCACGATCAGCAGCGAGTAGTCGATCGCGACGCCGAGGCCGACGAGCGAGACGAGGAACTCGACGATGAACGAGACGTTCGCGACGTAGGTGAGGGCGAGCACGATCAAGAGCGTCGTCAGGATCGAGACCGCCGCGATCAGCAGCGGCAGCAGCGCGAGCAGCGAGGCGAACACGAACGCGAGCACCGCGAGCGCGCCGGCGCCGCCGATCAGCGTCTCGACGAACACGCCCGGGCCTTTGCTGCTGCCGCCGTTCGCGAGCTGGGAGAGACCGGTCAGACGCACCTGCGCGCCGGGCAGGGCCGCGGCGACCGTGCGCGCGACCGCGGCGGGGACCTTCGGCGCGCCGAAGCTCTTTTCCAGCGGGCTGAAGACGAACGCATACGTCGTGCGGCCGTCGTTCGTGACGAAGCGGGGGTCGGAGGTCGCGGCGTAGTCGACGATCCGCGCCCGCGGCACGGCCGCGCGCGCACGCGCGAAGGCGGCCGCGATCTGGGCGCGCTCGCCGCTCACGGTCTGCCCGCGGGGCGCGGTCACGACGACGAGCGAAGAGGGCGCCTTGCTGCCGTTGCCGTAGAGGCGGGCGATCTTCTGCGCGGCCTCATAGCCGGGCTGCCCGGGCAGCGAGAAGTCGAAGGAGAGCCGTTTGGAGACCTGTCCCGCGCCGGCGGCGCCGGCGAGGAAGATCACCGCCCACAGCACGATCACGATGCGGCGGTGGGCGAGCACGAGCCGCGCGAGGCGCGCGATCGCTCCGGTGGGAATGGATCTGTCGTCCGTCTGCTCGACCATGAGACCTGCCTCCTTCTCGAGTTCGTCCGCGAATCGTGCCGTGCGGAATGGTTTATATCAAAAATCTTTTTATTTGGATATGATCTTTTTGTGACGACTCACTCGAGCTCTCCCGCTCCGTCGCGCTCGAGCCCCGCTGCCAAGGCCGTCTCCTCTGCAGACGAGGCGTGGGCGCAGAGCTCATCGGTCGTCGCGGCCTCGATCGAGGAGAGCCCGCCCTTCAGGACCGTCGGCTTCACGCTCTCGAGCCTCGGCTACGCCGTCTCGCGCCGCTTCCGTGCGACGCTCGCGCCGCTCGACCTCGAGCCGCGCGAGTTCGCGCTGCTGCGCGCGGTCGCGGCCGCGGAGGGGCAGTCGCAGCAGGCGCTCGGCGAGCGTCTGCTCATACCCGCGAGCAGGATGGTCGCGTTCGTCGACGCGCTGCAGGAGCGCGGGCTGCTCGAACGGCGGATCAACCCCCAGGACCGGCGCGAGCGCGCGCTGCACCTCACCGCCGCCGGGCGCAAGCTGCTCGGGCGCGCGGTGAAGGCCGCGATCGGCCTCGAGCGCGACCTCTGCGCCGAGCTCGAGGACTCCGACCGCGAGCAGCTGCTTCAGCTCCTGCAGCGCGTCGGCGCCTGCCTCGGGCAGCCGCCCGGCACGCACGGCGCGCACGCCCACAGCGCGCTCGCCGACGAGCTTCCCTGACGGCTGCGCGCCGGCGCGCGCGTCGGGCGGTTGCGTAAGACTGCTGCCCCGATGACCGACGCCCAGAGCCCCACCGGCGACGCCGAGCTCACCCAGAGCGCACGCGAGCAGCGCCGCAGCGCGAGCCGTCGCCGCCTGCGTCGCCAGCGCCAGCTCGCCTCGCTCGCCGCCGGCGCGGTCGGCCTCGCCGCGCTGATCGCCCTCTTCGCCGGCTCCGGAGGACGATCGGGCACGAAGGGCCGCCAGAAGCAGGGTGGCGCCGCGGCCGTCCACGTCGCGCCGCGCGACGGCGGCCCGCTCGCGCCGCTGTCGGTCGGCGGCCTGCAGGCGCTGTGGGCGCCGCAGAACGTCGTCGGCGAGCAGCCTGGCACGGCCGCCGCCTATCAGGCCGCCTCCACCCGGCCAGGGATGCCCGGCTACCTGCTGATCGCCGATCGCGGCAACGACCGCATCATCATCGTCGACCCGCAGCGCAGGATCGTCTTCCGCTACCCGACGAGCGCTGACCTCGCCGCCGGCCGGAAGCTCGTCTTCGACGACGACACGTTCGTCGAGCCGGGCGGCGCGGCGTTCATCACCAACGAGGAGGACAACGAGGACGTCGTCCAGATCGACCTCGCCGACCACGGCATGAAGACGCTGTTCGGGCACCCCGGCGAAACCGGCTCCGACGGCAGCCACCTCTACACCCCCGACGACGCCTACATGCTGCCCGACGGCTCCTTCACCGTCGCCGACGCCTACAACTGCCGCATCCTCTTCATCCGCGCTCACAGGATCGTGCGCGAAATCGGGCGCGCCCGCGTCTGCCGCCACGACCCGCCGCGCTTTCTCGGCGCGGTGAACGGCGACACCCCGCTGCCTGGGGGAGGCGTGCTGGTCAGCGAGGTGAACGGCAGCTGGATCGATCAGATCGACTCCGCGGGGCGGCTCGTCTTCTCGGTCGCGGCGCCCGTCAGCTACCCGTCGGACCCGCAGCCGCTGCCCGGCGGCAAGATCCTGCTCGCCGACTACGCGAACCCTGGCCACGTGATCATCATCGACCACCGCGGCAGGGTGCTCTGGCGCTACGGCCCCGCGCAGGGCCCGGGCGCGCTCGACCATCCCTCGCTTGCGATGGCGCTGCCGAACGGCGACATCGCCGTCAACGACGACTACAGGGATCGGGTGGTCGTGATCGACCCGCGCACGAAGCGGATCGTCTGGCAGTACGGGCACCTCGACACTCCGGGCAGAGCCCCCGGCTATCTCAACACTCCCGACGGGATGGACTTCGTGCCCGCCGGTCCCCACGGCCTGCCCGACTACGCCGCGGTCGTGCACCCGTGAGCGCGCCGGGGCCAGCCCGCTCTGAGCGCCGCCTCGCCCGGCAGCGTCAGATCCGCCGGCGGCGTACCGCCGCGCTCGGCGCGCTGCTTGGCGTCGTGATCCTGATCGTGGTCGTCGCCGCGGTCGGCGGCGGCTCGAACGCGGGCAAAGCGCATTCCGGCTCGGCTGCGGCGCAGCGCAGGAAGGCGGTCGCGCAGGCTCCTTCGCACGTCTCCGTGCGCCAGACCGGAGCGCTGCCGGCGGCCGTCCAGGACGCGGCCGCCGCGGCGATCGGCCCACAGCGGCTGCTGCTGCTCGGCGGCCTGGACGAAGCCGAAGAATCGCAGGCGAGCATCGTGAGCGCGAGCCCTGCGCAGGCGACCCAGATCGGGACGTTGCCGGTCGCGCTGCACGACGCGACCGCGAGCTACCTCGACGGCGCGACCTATCTCTTCGGCGGCGGCGTGATCAGCTCGTTCTCCACGATCACGCGCGTCCAGGTGAGCGGCGGCGCCCCGAGCGCGCAGACGGTCGGGCAGCTGCCGACCGCGGCGTCGGACGTCGCGAGCGCCGTACTCGACGGCGCCGTCTACGTCGTCGGCGGCTACACCGGCACGACGCCGCTGCGCAGCATCCTCGCCTGGCGCCCCGGCGGCCCCGCGCGCCTCGTCGGCACGCTGCCGCAGCCGCTGCGCTACGCCGCGGTCGCGGGCGTCGACGGGCAGCTGCTGATCGCCGGCGGCACGAGCGGCGAAGCGGCGAGCCGCGAGGTCTACCGCTTCGACCCGCGCACGGGGGCGATCGCGACGATCGCTTCGCTGCCGGCGCCGCTCACCCACGCCGCCGCTGCGCCTCTCGACGGCGCGATGCTCGTGTTCGGCGGCCGCGGCGCCGCTCAGGGCAGCCAGACTGCGCAGATCCTCGCGATCTCCGGCAGCGGCGCGGTCCAATCGGTCGGCGAGCTTCCGAAGCCTCTCTCCGACCTCGCGGCAGTCGCGCTCGGCGAGGAGATCGCGCTCGCCGGCGGCCGCGACCGGAGCGGGCACGTCCAGGACGCGATCTTGACCGCGACGGTTCGCTGAGCGCGGCCGCCGCGTCCAGTGCGCGATCCCTCGCTCGCCATCCGCTGAGCGCAGCCGCCTCGCGATCGTCCGCCGAGCGCAGGCGCCGGCAACGAGGGTCCGTCGATCGCGACGCGCGCAGTCATGCGGTTCGGGTGATGCGCGAGACCTCCGCCGCGCCTACGGTCGCTCGCGAAGGGCTGAATCTCGAGAGGAAAGGATCACGACATGCCCGCTGTCGAGGAGCACACGAAGCAGACCCTCGCAGGGATCGCGACCGCCGACATGGACGTGCTCGCCGCAAGCCTCGGCCTGCGGGAAGCGCACTTCGAGCGCACGGGTCTCGACAGGCGCACGTTCGCCTGCGTCAAGATCGCCGCGCTGATCGCGCTCGACGCGGCGCCCGCCTCCTACGCCTGGCAGATCGCGAACGCGCTCGACGAAGGGGTCGAGCCCGAGGAGATCGTCGGCGTGCTGATCGCGGTCGCGCCGCAGGTCGGCGGCCCGCGCGTGATCGCGGCCGCGTGCGAGATCATGCTCGCGCTCGGCCTCACGCTCCCTGACGAGGTCGAAAGAGGTGCATGATGCCGCTGCTGAGAAGACGCCGTCCGGTGCTGAGGGCGGCTGGAGCGGCCGCGGTCGGCGGCGCTCTCTACCGTGCCGGCCAGCGCAGCGGCAGCGAAGCCGCGAGCGAGGTCGCGCCGCCTGAAGGCGGGGCCGGCTCGGCGATCGCCGGATCGCCGGAGCAGGGGCTCTCCTCCGAGGCGATCGACCAGCTGCGGGAGCTCGGCCGCCTGCACAAGCAGGGCGTCCTAACGGACGAGGAGTTCGAGCAGCAGAAGCGGCGCTACCTGCAGTAGGGGAGACGCACACCACCGCGCCTCGGGGTGCAGGCACCACGGCCAGACGCCAGCGCGCCGGCTTGTGGGAGCGCCCGCGCGGAGTCACCCTGCGTTCACCGCAACTAGGAGAAAGCGGGTGAACGCTATGAACGCAACCGGATCCGCCCCCTATGCTGCGCCGGACCCCGCACCGTTCAGCATCGACCGTCCCCGCCTGCTGCAGCCGATGCAGCGGTCGCCTCAGGGCACGGTCGTCGCGCTGATCGCGCCCGCAGGGTACGGCAAGTCGACCCTGCTCTCGCAGTGGGCTCGGTGTGAGCGGCGGCCGCTCGCGTGGCTCCAGCTCGACCGCTCCTGCGACGATCGGGCGATGCTCGCGCGCTCGCTCGCGGACGCGCTCGAGCATCTGCGCGAGCGCGCGGGACGCGACGGCGAGGCGGCGCTCGTGCTCGACGATCTCGATCAGGTGGGCTCGCAGGAGTCGCTCGCGCTGCTCGCCGCGTTCGTGCGCGGCCTGCCGAGCACGCTGAAGCTGCTGCTCGCCTCGCGCAGCGATCCGCCGCTCGCGCTCTGTCGGCTGCATGCCGCGCAGCGCCTGCTGCAGCTTGGGCCGGCGGACCTCGCGATGAGCGCCGA
Source organism: Solirubrobacterales bacterium (assembly GCA_037915935.1). Taxonomy (GTDB): domain Bacteria; phylum Actinomycetota; class Thermoleophilia; order Solirubrobacterales; family Solirubrobacteraceae; genus Palsa-744. Next base: position 50,535 of record JBAIYK010000072.1, read on the forward strand.
GGAGGCGGCGCGCATGCTGCTTGCCGCGGGCGCATCGCTCGAGCTCGAGGCGGTCGCGGAGCTGACGCGCCGCGCCGAGGGCTGGCCGGCGGCGATCCGGCTGCTCGCATCGCGCGACCGCGCGGAGGCGGAGGGCGAGGACGACCTCGGCGCGACGGGCGCTCGGGAGCGCGAGCTCGCGAAGTACGTGCGGGAGGAGGTGCTCGCCTCGCTCGATCCGGACGCGCGCGCCCTCTTTACGAGCGCCGCCGCGCTCGGACGGCTCTCCGGGGCGCTGTGCGACGCGGCGCTTCACCGCGATGGGACCGGCGTGCAGCTGCGCGAGCTCGCGGCCGCGGGCGCGCTGCTGAGGCCGGCGGACGCGACGGGCACGTGGTTCAGCTTCCATCCGATCGTCGAGCAGGTCCTGCGCGCTGAGCTCGCGAGCGAGTCGCCGGCGCAGATTCCGCTCCTGCACGGGCGCGCAAGCGAGTGGTTCGCGAGCGCAGGGCAGCTGCAGCCGGCGATCGAGCACGCCTTCGCCGCCGGCGAGGCCGAGCGCGGGGGACGGCTGCTGTGGGAGCACGCCTCGCAGTTCCTCTACGGAGACGACGAGCAGGTCCAACGTTGGCTCGCCGCGGTCCCTCGCGACGAGATCGCGCGCACGCCCGAGCTCGCGCTCGCGGCCGCCCACAGCCACCTCGCGCTCGAAGACCTGCTGCTCGCGCGGCACTGGGCACGCGCCGCGACGCAGGCGCTCCAACGCGCAGGCGTCGGGAGATCGTCGTCCGCGCGGCTGCTCGCTGCCGCCGAGCTGGTCGAGATGGCCTGCGGCTGTGGCGGCGTCGAGCGGATCGCCGCGCGCGCCGAGCGTCTGTGCGGGCTGCTCGAGGGGGACGGCGCGATGCGGCCCCTCTGCTGCATGCTGCACGGCCTCGCCCTGCACCTGCTCGGTCGACGCGAGGCAGCGCGGCGTCGCCTTTCGCAGGCGACCGCGGAGTGTGCGCGCGCGATGCCGCTGCTGCAGGCGATCAGCCTCACCCAGCTCGCCCTCGTAGAGATCGAGGAGCGGGACTGGGAGCAGGCGCAGGAGCGACTTCGCGGCGCCGATCGATGCCTTGTCGAGCATCGGTTGGACGGCCGCCCCGTCGCCGCGCTCGCGCACGCCGCGTCGGCGCTCGTGAGGAGCCGCCAGGGCCTCGCGGACGACGCGAAGCGCGAGCTGATCTGCGCGACGCGTCTGATCCGCCTGCGCGGCGAACCGCTGCCTTGGCTCGACGTGCAGGCGAGGATCCTCGCGGCGCGCGCGAGCGCCCGGCTCGCAGACGTCGCGGGCGCGCGTGCGCTGCTCGCGCAGGCCTCCCGCTGTGCGCGCAGGATCGAAGCGGCGCCGCGCCTGCTCGAATGGCTCGACGAGGCCTGGGGGGAGGTGGACGAGTGCAGCGTCCAGGCGCTGAGCGGGCCGGGCGCGCTCACGATGGCCGAGCTGCGGGTGCTGCGCTTCCTGCCCACCCATCTCTCCTTCCGGGAGATCGGAGCGCGCCTCAACGTCTCGAGCAACACGGTGAAGAGCCAGGTGCACTCGATCTACGCGAAGCTCGACGCCGCCTCGCGCACGGAGGCCGTCGCGCACGCCTCGGCGCTCGGCCTCGTCGACGCGGTCGTGGTTTGAGGGTCGGCCTGCTCGAGGCGGTCGTGGTCTGAGGGTCGGCCTGCTCGAGGCGGTCGTGGTCTGAGCGCCTGTCCGCGAGGCGCTCTCAGTAGATCCCGCGGCGGGATTGGGTAGCGCCCCCCGATAACACGCCGTCCCGCGCGTCCTAGGGTGCCCTCGAGGATCGGAGGACGGCGTGTGGCGGCAATCACGGCAGGCGTGACGATGCAACTCGAAGGAGCGAGCTCAGCGCTTCTGCGTCCGCGGGCGCGGTGGCGATCCTGGACGGCAGCGCCCGCTGGCCGGCGAGCGGAGAGCGATCACGCCGCTCGCCGAGCGAAGAGAGACCGCTCCGGCGCCTCTTCGGATCGGCTTCGGGCCGCCGCGCCGCTCGCGGGCCTCGCGACTCTCGCCGCAGCGGGAGTCGGCTTCCTCATCGCGCAGGACCTCGGCTTGCCGCCGCACGTCGTCGGCCTGCTGAGGGCGACGATCGCCGCGACTTGGCTGACGATCACGCTCGGCGGTCTCGCGATCTTCGTCCGCCGGCGGCTGCGCGAGGAGCGCCTGTCGCACGACCGCCTCGCGGCGGAGCTCGCGACGTCCACGCAGGAGCTGCAGGTCTCCCGCCGGCGGCTGCTCGACGCGGCCGTATCGGAGCGGCAGCGGCTGCAGCGCGACCTGCACGACAGCGCTCAGCAGCAACTCGTCGGCATGCGCGTGAAGCTCGGGCTGGCCCAGAGCTCTCTCCGCAGGGACAGGCGACGCACCGAATGGCTGCTTCGCGGTCTGCAGTCGGAACTCGAAAGCGCGCTCCAGGAAGTTCGCGCGCTCGCCAACGGCGTCTACCCTCCGGTGCTCACCCAGTACGGGCTCGAGGGCTCCCTCAAGGTCGTCTGCCAGCGGGCCTCTAGGCCGGTCGCGCTGCACACCGACGGGCTGCGGCGCTACGCGCGCGACGTCGAGGGCGCGGTGTACTTCACCTGCGCGGAGGCGATCCAGAACGCGGAAAAGCATGCGGGCGATCACGCCGACGTGCGCGTGAAGCTCTGGCAGGAAGGCGATCGCCTGCGCTTCGCCGTCGTCGACTCCGGGGTCGGCATCGAGCAGCCTGTCGCCGAGACGGGCAGGGGCCTGCTCAACATGCGCGATCGGATCGAGGCGCTCGGGGGCACGCTCACGATCAGCTCGAAGCCTCGGCGCGGGACTACGGTCGCGGGCACGGTGCCGCTGGGCGGACCGCATCGCCGCTAGCTGCGTCGCGCGCCCGCCGGCCAAGCGCCGGCCGACGGGCCGCACCGCCAATCGACGAATCCGCCGCTCATCAGGTCTACGGCTCAATACGGACATGGCAGTGACGGAACCTGACCTCGGCGTCACATAATCGAGACATCGATCGACGGTCGGACAAGTTCGAGGGAGTGCGCGTCGTCGTCGCCGACGACTCCGTCGTGATCAGAGAGGGCCTCGTCGCGATGCTCGCCGAGCAGCCGGGCCTTCGCCTCGTCGGCGTGTGCGAGGACGGGGCGGAGCTCGAGCGGACCGTCGCGCGCGAGCGGCCGGACGCGGTCGTCACCGACATCCGCATGCCTCCCTCCGGCGAGCGGGAGGGAATCCGCGTCGCGTCGAAGCTGCGTGAGAGCCAGCCGCAGCTCGGCGTCGTCGTCCTCAGCCAGCACGTCGAGCCGGAGTACGCGATCGACCTGATGAGCTCGGGCGCGAGCGGCAGGGCCTACATCCTCAAGGACAGGCTCGGCGACGCCGCGGAGCTCGCGCGCGTCGTGCGCGCCGTCAGCGAGGGCGGCTCCGAGATCGACCCCCTCGTCGTCGACGCCCTGATCGCAGCACGGACGCGCGAAAAGCGCTCGCCGCTGCAGGACCTCACCCCCCGCGAGCTCGAGATCCTCGCGCAGATCGCGGAGGGCAAGAGCAACGCCGCGATCGCCGACTCGCTCGTGCTCACGAAGGGGGCGGTGGAGAAGCACGTCAACTCGATCTTCGCGAAGCTCGGCCTGCTCGACTCGACGAGCGTCAGCCGCCGGGTGAAGGCCGCCCTGCTGTTCCTCGCCGACGAGCCCGGGCAACGAGCGGCCGCGGAGCGCGGCCAGCTCCGCTAGGCGTCTCGCGTGGCGTCCTCGCCGCCGTCCGATCCGGCCGAGCCGCCGTCCGATCCGGCCGAGCGCGCCCCGGTCCCCGCGGGCGTCGGGTGGGCCTCTGAAGGCGCCGGATGCGTGTCTGCCGGGCCGAAGCGAGCGCCCTCGGCCGGGGTCGAGGCCGTCGGAAGCTGCTGTCTGCGGGCGCGGCGAGAGTCCCAGGACTGCCTCAGCTCCGCAAGCGCCTCGCCTGAGGCGGCGTTTGGGAACTCGATCGCGGTCCGCCGGCGCAGCGCCGTCACGCCGATCGCGGCGAGCGCCGCGAAGACGAGCACGGGCAGGATCTGGCGGGTCGCGGGCGTCGGCCCCCACAGCACGATCAGCATCAGGATCACGCCCGCGAGCACGTAGGACTCGACCGCGTGCTCCCGCAGCCACGGCGCGCCCGCGTGCCGCAGGAACGTGGCCGGCCGCGTCGCCCCGCCGAGCCACGCGGCGAGCACGAGCACGACGCCGTAGGCGACCATCGCGATCGCGATGTCGTAGAGCAGCGAGGTGCCGATCGACCACACCGCGTTGGCCGCTTCGAGGTTCGCAGAGTTCGCGACGAGCGATTTCACCACCCCGTCGCCCGCGGCGCGGCGCGCGAGCAGCAGAGCGACGCCGATGCCGAAGAAGCACCAGCCGACGGAGCGCAGCGCGAGCCGGCGCCATCCTCGCGCGAGCCAGACGGCGAGCGCGAACAGGGCAATCGCGATCAGCGGCAGCAGGATCGCGAGCCCGCGGATCGCTTTCGCGATGTCCTGGGCCGCGCTCAGCTGGCGCGAGCGCATGATCACGATCTCGCCGCTGCTCGGCGGCAGCGATATGCCGAGCTTCTGTTCTGCGGCGCTGCGCGCGGCGCCGCGCGAGCTGCCGCTCAGCTTCGAGCGCGCCGCGGCGAGCTGGCTGCTGAGACCGAGCTGCGCGGCGAGTTCGGTGACGAGCTCGTGCAGGTTGAGCGTCACCACCCCCTTTTCGGTGGAGACGACGTTTCCACCCCCGTTCAGGATCTTCATCAGGGACTGATGGGCGGCGTGGTTCGCGT
>JBAIYK010000071.1:0-19788 GCA_037915935.1 Solirubrobacterales bacterium
GGCGAGCTGCCGAAGACCGCGAGCGGCAAGGTGCGGCGGGCGCTGCTGCGTGAGCAGGCGGCTGAGGTCTGATCAGGCACTGAGCACGGCTGCGCAGACAGGCTGCCGCTCGGGCTGCCGTCCCGCGCGATGGCCGCGACGGTGGGACCGATCAGGCGCTGAGCGCGGCAGTCGGCGCGGATTGCACGCGTGAGCCGCCGCGACGCACGACCGCCGCCCTGCCGCCCTTCCCCGCCGCCCACACGATGCCCCGAAACGCCCACGGCTCGTCGGGCTCCTCGGTCGGCAGCAGCTTCACGCGCTCCAGCAGCACGCGCAGCACGACGTCCATCTCCATGTGGGCGAAGGCCGCGCCGATGCAGCGGCGGATGCCGCCGCCGAACGGAATCCAGGAGTAGGTGTCAGGCGCCGTGTCGAGGAAGCGGTCGGGGTCGAAGCGGTCGGGGTGGGGGAAGAGGTCGGGGTCGTAGTGGGTGAGGCAGGCGGCGAGCGCCATCCGCGTGCCGACGGGCAGGCGGTAGCCGCCGAGCTCGTAGGGCTTGCGCACGAAGCGGCCGGCGAACGCGATCACCGGGCGCGTGCGCTGGACCTCCCTGATCGTCGCCTCCCGCAGCGCCTTGCCGCCCTCGTCGACCTCCTCCGTGAGGCGGCGCACGAGCTTGGGATGGCGCCGCAGCCGCTCGACCGCCCAGCTCAGCGTCGTCGCGGTCGTCTCGTGGCCGGCGACGAGCGTCGTGACGAGCTGGTCGCAGATCTCGGCGTCGGCCATCGGGCTGCCATCCTCGTGGCGGGCCTGGGCGAGCAGCGCGAGCACGTCGGCGCGCTCGGCGAGCAGCGGGTCGGCCTTCGCCTCGGCGATCAGCTCGCGCAGGATCGCGTCGATCCTCGCCCGCAGGTCGTGGAACCTGCGCCAGGGCGAGAAGCGGCCGAAGTCACGCCAGAGCCAGGGCGCGAGCACGAGCTGCCTGCCGAGGTCCGTCCAGGGTGGCAGCAGCTCTTCGAGCGCGCGCAGCCGCTCCCCCCGCGCGCCGAACACCGCCCGCAGGATCGCGCGCAGGGTGATGCGCTGCATCGGGCGAGCGGTCTCGAACTCGACGCGCTCCGGCCAGCCGTCGATCTCCTCCGCGGCGACTTCGGCGATCAGCGATTCGTAGCTCCTCATGCGCTCGCCTTTGAAGGGCGGCAGCAGCAGCTTGCGCTGCGCCATGTGCTCGTCCTCGTCGATGCCGAGCAGCGAGCTCTCGCCGAGCATCGTCCGCAGCGGGCTCTGCGAGCCGGCGTGCAGCACCGTCGGGTCGGCGCGGAAGACCTGCTTGATCAGCGCCGGATCGGAGACGACCACGGTGTCGCCGAGGCTGATCGCCTTCACGGTGAACATCGACCCGTAGCGGCGCCGCGCGCGCTCGAGATAGGGGCGCTGACGGGCCTTCAACGCAAACGTCTGGATCGCGACCGGCAGTCGCGGGCCGGGCGGCAGGCCGTCGAGCGGCTCCTCGGCGCCGGCCGATCTTCGACTCTCCGGCCTCGAGAACTCGATTGCGTCGTCGACGGGCCCGCGCCTCAGCAGGCGCAGGTCCTTGAAGTAGTTCTGATGCAGGCGCCAGGGCGTGGTCGCGCCCTGCTTCGGCAGCGCGTCGATCGAGCGCAGCACGTAGCCCGACTTCAGGTCGATGATCGGGTCGGTGCGCAGCGCGGAGTCCGGCGCCTGCGGAATGCAGATCGGCGCGCCGATCGCGTCCATGTGCGCGAGCAGGCGGCAGACGTAGCGGGCGACGAGGTCCGCCTTCAACGTCCAGGAGGCGTTGCTGTAGCCGAGCGTCAGCGCGAGGTTCGGCACGCCGCTGAGCATCATCCCCTTGTAGGCGACCGTGCTGCCAGGGTCGATCCTGCGGCCGTCGACGCTCAGCTCGATGCCGCCGAGCAGCAGCAGGTTGAGTCCGGTCGCGGTGACGACGAGGTCGGCCTGCAGCTCCTCCCCGGAGGTGAGCCTCACGCCGTTCTCGGTGAAGGTCTCGATCTCCCCAGTGGCGACCGAGGCGCTGCCCTCGCGGAGCGCTTCGAAGAGGTCTTCGTCGGGAACGAGGCAGAGGCGCTGGTCCCAGGGGTCGTATCGCGGGTTGAAGTGCGTGTCGACGTCGCAGCTGTCGGGCAGCTTCTTCTGAACCGTCCTGCGGATCAGCCTGCGCATCAGCCGCGGCGCGCGGCGGCAGAGCTGGAAGTGCAGCATCGTGAGCAGCACGTTCTTCCACCTGACGACCAGATAGGCGAGCCGGGAGGGCAGCCTGCGCCGCAGCGCGGCGGCGATCGCGTCGCGCCCCGGCAGCGAGACGACGTAGCCTGGGGAGCGCTGCAGCATCGTGACGTGCGACGCGCTCCTCGCAAGCGCCGGCACGAGCGTTACGGCAGTCGCGCCGCTGCCGATCACGACGATCCTCTTGCCGGCGAAGTCGAGGTCGGTCGGCCAGTGCTGCGGATGCACGACCTCGCCCTCGAAGCGCTCGATGCCTTGCAGCCGCGGCGAGTAGCCTTCGTCGTAGCGGTAGTAGCCGGTGCAGGCGTAGAGGAAGCCGCAGGTGATCTGCAGGCTCTCGCCGGCCTCCTCTCGCTCGACCTCGACGGTCCAGCGTCCCCGCGCCGAGGACCACTGCGCGCTCACGACGCGATGCCCGAACCGGATCGACCGCTCGACGTCGTGGTCGCGGGCGGCGTCCCTCACGTACTGCAGGATCGACTCGCCGTCCGCGATCGACCGCTCGCCCTCCCAGGGCGCGAAGTCGTAGCCGAGCGTGAACATGTCCGAGTCGGAGCGGATCCCGGGGTAGCGGAAGAGATCCCAGGTGCCGCCGATCGCATCGCGCGCCTCGAGCACGAGGAAGCTCTTCTGCGGACAGCGCCTGCGCAGATGGCAGGCCGCCCCGATCCCGGACAGGCCCGCGCCGACGATCAGTACGTCGACGTGCTCGACGCCCGCCTGCTCGGCGTCCGCGCCCCCAATCTCGTCGAGCAGGACGGCCGACTGCCGGACGTCTGCGATCCCGCCGACGCGCACGTCGTCCGCGGGGACCCGCGTGTCTGGCGAGGACGCTGCCATCGGATAACGCACGTTATCAGCAGCCGAGTCGCCCTTCGCGTAGGGTTCCCGGAGCGCTGCGCGGCGACCCGTTCGGCGCGACACCCACCGAGGAGACCGACCACATGAGAGCGTTCGCCGATCTCGCCGAGCTGCGCGCCGCGACGGGCACGGTGCTCGGACCGTCCGACTGGATCACCGTCGATCAGAACCAGATCGACACCTTCGCGGATGCGACCGGCGACCATCAGTGGATCCACGTCGACCCCGAGCGCGCGGCCGCGGGGCCGTTCGGCGCGACGATCGCGCACGGCTTCCTCACGCTCTCGCTCGTGCCGGTGCTGCTGCAGGGCCTCTACCGCGTGGGAGGCGTGAAGATGGCCGTCAACTACGGGCTGAACAAGGTGCGCTTCCCCGCGCCGGTGCCCGTCGGCTCGCGCCTGCGGGCAAGCGCGGAGATCGCCGAGGTGAGCGACGTGCAGGGCGGCGCCCAGGTCGTGATGAGAACGACGATCGAGCGCGAGGGCTCCGAGAAGCCCGTGTGCGTCGCCGAGACGGTCGTCCGCATCTACGCGTGATGGGACTGCTGCAGGGTCGCAGCGCGGTCGTGACGGGCTCGGCCCGAGGGCTCGGGCTCGCGATGGCGAAGCGCTTCCTCTCCGAGGGCGCGAACGTCGTGATCAGCGACCTCGACGGCGAGGCGCTCGAGCAGGCGCGCGCGTCGCTGTCGGGCGAGGGAGAGGTCTCCGCCCATCCGGCGGACGTCACCTCGCAGGTGGCGGTCGAGGGCCTCGTCGCGCACTGCGTGGAGCGCTTCGGGGCGCTCGACGTGATGGTGAACAACGCGGGCATCACGCGCGATGCGGTGCTGCGCAAGATGAGCCTCGAGGACTTCAGGGCGGTGATCGAGGTGCACCTCACCGGCGGCTGGCTCGGGCTGCGCAGCGCGGCGCAGCAGATGCGCGCACAGGGGACGGGCGGATCGATCGTCAACATCTCCTCGATGTCGGGAAAGGTCGGAAACGCCGGCCAGACGAACTACAGCAGCGCAAAGGCGGGCCTGATCGGGCTCACGAAGGCGGGGGCGAAGGAGCTCGCGCGCTATGGCATCCGCGTGAACGCGATCCAGCCGGGCCTGATCCGAACGGCGATGACCGAGGCGATGCCGGCGGACGTGCTCGCAGCGCGGGTGGCGGAGATCCCGCTCGGCCGGATCGGCGAGCCGCTCGACGTCGCAAACGCCGCCCTGTTCCTCGCGAGCGACCTATCGAGCTACCTGACGGGCATCGTGATCGAGGTCTCGGGCGGCCGCAACATCTGAGCCGTTCCGGAGCGGGGGCGCGTGCATCTTCGCAGCGCTCGCTGCCGACTGTGCTGCGGGAAAGTATTAGACCTTATATTTTAGGCTCTATAGGCTATAGTGCCTTCATTATGAAGCCTAAGGTTGGGGTACCGTCAGCGGGGGCGCCGTTGCCGGTGAGACGTGCAGGGCGGGAGGTTGCTGGCCATATCAAGACGTGGCGGAAGCTGCGGGGCCTCACTCAGGCGCAACTCGCCGATCGCTCCGGGCTCGCGCGCGGCACCGTTCAACGCGTCGAGGCGGCGGACACCGGCGTGAGTCTCGAGAACGTCTTGCGCATCCTTCGTGCGCTTGGGCTGCTCGACAGCGTGCCACGCGCGCTCGATCCGTTCGCGAGCGACGTCGGCCGCCTGCGCGCAGACGAGCGACTGCCGACGCGGGTGCGACCGCGGAGGCTATAGTTTGTGACATTAGGCATTTGCTTGTGCTGTGCCGTCCGTTGAAGACATTAGGGTGATCGACGAAGACCGACCCCGCCTTCTATGCGGGACCACCGGCCTTCCCTTACCGCCGGCCATGTGCCGGCGGTTCTTTGTTCACGGGCCTGGAACGATTGCGGGAGCTGCGACGGCACGTCGCACCCGGGTGAACAACGCACCACCCAACTCGTCCCACATCGTTTGCGGAACAACTGAAGTCCGGCCAGCTGGCAGCTGTTGTACGGGATAGAGCCGGCGAAAAGCCGCGTAGGCATCGAGATCGGCGAGTTGAAGAAAGTAAGACTGCTTGGAGTCCCTAGGCACCGGATCATCCAGCAGGCGCGTAAAAGGCCGCGACAGAATTCCCGTGCCAAATGCGCTTCCGGCGGTCCCTGCTCGACGGGCCTTTCGAGCCCGTCCCCGAACCGCAAAGGCATCACCTTCGTCGTGTATGAGGAGGATCTCGGTTTTCTCGTAGTGGGCGCGTCGCTCCAGGCGCTGCAGTAGGTACTCCCAGGCGATGTCGGAGGTCGCACGGCCCTGAGAGAACTTTGCGATGGCCTTCTGCTTGTCGATCACAACGGCAAAGGCAGTCATCCCGAGCTTTGCCTGGACCCGCATATGGGAGCGGTAAAGCGCTCGGCGCGCGTGCTCGCTTAGTGGCGTCTGTCGAAGTGGCCCACCATTTCTAAGAAGATAGTTCGCCTTGAGCTCTGCACGAACGGGGATACCGAACCGGGCGCGTACGAATCTCCGAAAGGAGATCAAAGCATCGAAAGTCTTTGGCCAAGTCGTTGCATCAACCATTACACATCCAAGCGCATAGCTCTTGGACCCGGAAGCGCCATCGTCTCCCGACTCATCGATATAGGCTAGGTACATCGCCCGTAGCGTAGAAGGTTTGTAGCGGCAACTAGCTAGTCGATCGCTCCCGGGCTCGCACATGGCACCGTTCAGTGCATCGAGGCAGCTTGCAGGCAAGCGCGGCGCCGCTCAGTAGACGGGCGTCTCGGTATAGGAGCCCCAGACCCGCTGCAGCGCCTGCACGATCTCGCCCTCGCTCGCGCGGGCGCGGGCGGCGTCGATCAGCGGCGGCATCAGGTTCACGTCCGGCCTGCCGGCCGCCTCGCTCAGCGCCGCGAGGCTCGCCTGCACCGCGTCCGCGTCGCGCTGCGCGCGCGCCGCCTGCAGGCGCCCCACCTGCTTGCGTTCGAGCGCGGGGTCGATGCGCAGGATCGGCGTCGGCTCCTCGTCGCCCTCGGTGTACGCGTTCACGCCGACGACGATCCGCCTGCCCGCGTCGATCTCGGACTGCAGCTTGAAGCTCGCGTCCGCGATCTCGCGCTGCGGGTAGCTGTCCTTCACCGCCTGGACCATGCCGCCGAGCGCGTCGATCTTCGCGAAGTACTCATAGGCGCGCTGCTCGAGCGTGTCCGTCAAAGCCTCTACGAAGTAGGAGCCGCCGAGCGGGTCGATCGTGTTCGCCACGCCCGTCTCGTGGGCGATGATCTGCTGGGTGCGAAGCGCGATCCGCACGGCCTCCTCGGTCGGCAGCGCGAGCGCCTCGTCGTAGCTGTTCGTGTGCAGCGACTGGGTGCCGCCGAGCACGCCCGCGAGCGCCTCGATCGCGGTCCTCACGACGTTGTTCAGCGGCTGCTGGGCGGTGAGCGAGACGCCCGCGGTCTGGGCGTGGAAGCGCATCAGCCAGCTGCGGGGGCTCTTCGCGCCGAACGTCTCCCTCATCTCGCGCGCCCAGATCCGGCGCGCCGCCCTGTACTTCGCGATCTCCTCGAAGAAGTCGATCTGGGCGTTGAAGAAGAAGGACAGGCGGGGGGCGAAGTCGTCGACGTCGAGGCCGCGCTCGATCGCCTGCTGCACGTAGGTGAGGCCGTCCTTCAGCGTGAAGGCGAGCTCCTGGGCGGCGGTCGCCCCCGCCTCCCTGATGTGGTAGCCGGAGATCGAGACCGGGTGCCAGCGGGGCATGTGCTGCGAGCACCACTCGATCATGTCCCCGAGGAACCTCATCGCGGGGTCGATCGGGAAGCACCACTCCGTCTGGGCGAGGTACTCCTTCAGGATGTCCGCCTGGATCGTGCCGCCGAGCTGCTCTGCAGGCACGCCGGCCTCCTGCGCCGCGATCACGTAGAAGGCGAGCATGATCGGCGCCGGCGCGTTGATCGTCATCGAGACGGTCGCCTGCCCGAGGTCGATCCCTGCGAACAGCGTCTCCATGTCCTGCAGGGTGTCGATCGCGACGCCCTCCCTGCCCACCTCGCCGAGGCTGCGGGCGTGGTCGGAGTCGTGGCCCATCAGCGAGGGCATGTCGAAGGCCGTCGAGAGGCCGGTCTGGCCGTGGTCGATCAGGTAGCGGAAGCGCTCGTTCGTCTCCTCCGCGGTGCCGAAGCCGGCGAACTGGCGCATCGTCCACAGCCGCCCCCTGTACATCGAGTGGTAGACGCCGCGCGTGAACGGATACTCGCCGGGCAGGCCGATCGCGGCGTCGAGGTCCTCTGGGAGGTCGGCGGCGGTGTAGAGCGGCTCGATCGGCTCGCCCGAGAGCGTCGTGAACGAGGCGTCCCGCTCGGTCGAGGCGCCGTAGGCGGCGCGCCACTCCTGCTCGGTGAGAGGCATCCGGGTGGTGGCATTCATGTTTTCATCTTTTTTATGAGGATATGTTTTGGTGAGCGCGGCTCCGTCTCACATCCGAAAGACCGGCGCGCGCCTTTCACCAAGCGGAGCGTTCGCGCAGACGGCGAGCGCGAGCGCGAGCACGCGCCGCGTGTCGATCGGGTCGATCACTCCATCGTCCCACAGCCGTGCGGTCGCGTGGTAGGGGTGGCCCTGCTGCTCGTACTGGGTGAGGATCCGCTCCCGCATCGCCTCCAGCTCCCGCTCGTCCGCCTCGCCTCCGGCGGCGAGCGCCTGCTCTTCGCGCACGGTGGCGAGCACCGTCGCGGCCTGCTCGCCGCCCATCACTGAGATGCGCGCGTTCGGCCACATCCACAGGAAGCGGGGGTCGTAGGCCCTGCCGCACATGCCGTAGTTGCCCGCGCCGAAGGAGCCGCCGACGATCACGGTCAGCTTCGGCACCCGCGCGGTCGCGACGGCGGCGACCATCTTCGCGCCGTCCTTCGCGATCCCGCCCGCCTCGGCGGCACTGCCGACCATGAAGCCGTTCACGTTCTGCAGGAAGAGCAGCGGCACGCCCCGCTGGTCGCAGAGCTCGACGAAGTGGGCGGCCTTCAGCGCGCTCTCGCTGAAGAGCACGCCGTGGTTTGCGAGCACTCCGACCGGGTGGCCGTCGATGTGCCCGAAGCCGCAGACGAGCGTCGCGCCATACTGCGCCTTGAACTCGTGCAGCTCCGACGCGTCGAGGATGCGGGCGAGGATCTCGCGCGGGTCGTAGCGCGTCCGGATGCTTGGCGGGACCGCGCCGTAGAGGGTGTCGAGGCCGACAAGCGGCTCGCGCGGGTCGATCCGCCGCCACGGCGTCGGCGGCGGCGCGGGCAGGGTCGCGACCGCCTCGCGCACGATCGCGAGCGCATGGTCGTCGTCCTTCGCGAGGTGGTCGACGACGCCCGAGCGGCGGGCGTGCAGCCTGCCGCCGCCGAGCTCCTCGGCGCTCACGACCTCGCCGGTCGCCGCCTTCACGAGCGGCGGCCCGCCGAGGAAGATCGTCCCCTGGTTGCGCACGATCACCGTCTCGTCGCTCATCGCCGGCACGTAGGCGCCGCCGGCCGTGCAGGAGCCCATCACGGCCGCGATCTGCGGTATTCCCGCGGCCGACATCCGCGCCTGGTTGAAGAAGATCCGCCCGAAGTGCTCGCGATCGGGAAAGACCTCGTCCTGTAGCGGCAGGAACGCGCCGCCGGAGTCGACGAGGTAGACGCAGGGCAGCCGGTTCTGCAGCGCGACCTCCTGCGCGCGCAGGTGCTTCTTCACGGTGATCGGGTAGTAGGTGCCGCCCTTCACGGTCGCGTCGTTGGCGATCACGAGCACGTGCCTCGACTCGATCACGCCCACCCCGGTGACGATGCCGGCGCCCGGCGCGTCGCCGTCGTACATCCCCTCCGCCGCGAGCGGCGAGAGCTCGAGGAAGGGCGACCCGGCGTCGCAGAGGCGCCGCACGCGCTCGCGCGGGAGCAGCTTGCCGCGATCCGTGTGACGCTTCCTCGCGCGCTCGCCTCCGCCCTGCGCCGCGCGCTCCAGGCGCTGCCGCAGGTCGGCGAGCAGCCGCTCGTGCTCGGCCCGGTTGGCCTCGAAGGTCTCCGAGCCGGGATCGATCCGCGTTTCGAGCGGCGCCATCCGCCTATGCCTCCGATTCGGGATGGGCGTGCGTGTTCAGCGGCGCCATGCCTATGCCTCCTGTCTCGGATCTGCGAGCGTGTCTGGGGCCGCCATCTCGCCCCTACGCCCCGAGCGCTCGCGCGATCACGAGCTGCTGCACCTCGTCGGTGCCCTCGCCGATCGTGAGGATCTTCGCGTCCCTGTAGAAGCGGCAGACGGGGTACTCCTCGATGTAGCCGTAGCCGCCGTGGATCTGGACGGCCTCCTCGGCGCAGCGCACCGCGAGCCGGCCGCTCTTCAGCTTCGCCTGGGCGGCCGCGAGCGCGAAGTCCGCGCCGGCGTCCTTCTGCAGCGCGGCCCTGTAGAGGAGCAGCCGCGCCGCCTCGATCTCGCTGCACATGTCCGCGAGCTTCGCCTGGATCGCCTGGAACTTCGAGATCGGCTGCCCGAAGGCGCGTCGCTGCTTCGCGTAGGCGAGCGCCTGGTCGAAGGCGCCCTGGGCGAGGCCGACGCCCATCGCGGCGACGCCGATCCTGCCGATGTCGAGCACCTCGAGGAACTGCCGCAGGCCGTCTCCGCGCCGGCCGAGCAGGCTCTCCTGCGGCACCCTGCAGTCGCTGAAGGTGAGCGGCCGCGTGTCGGAGGCGTTCCAGCCCATCTTCCTGTAGGGCTGTCCCTGCTCGTAGCCGGGCGTGCCGTTCGGGACGATGAGGTTCGAGATCTCGCGCCGCCCGACGTCTTCGCCGGTCACGGCGGTGATGCAGACGAGGCCGGAGATGCTCGTGCCCGCGTTCGTGATGAACTGCTTCGCGCCGTCGATCACCCACTGATCGCCGTGCAGGCGCGCGGTCGTGCGCGTGTTGCCCGCGTCGGAGCCCGCCTCCGGCTCGGTGAGGCCGAAGGCGCCGAGGATCTCGCCTGAGCAAAGCCTCGGCATCCACTCGCGCTTCTGGGCCTCGCTGCCGAAGAGGTGGATCGGCTGGGTGCCGAGCGAGGTGTGTGCGCAGAGCGTGATCGCCACCGAGGAGTCGACGCGCGCAAGCTCCTCGACCGCGAGCACGTAGGCGAGCGTGTCCCCGCCTGCGCCCCCGTGCTCCTGAGGGAAGGGGATGCCCATCATGCCGAGCGCGCCGAGCCTGCGCACGATCTCGTACGGGAACGCCTTTTCGCGGTCGAGCTCCTCGGCGGCGGGGGCGATCTCACCCTCGGCGAACTCCCGCATCGTGCGCCTGATCAGCTGATGATCGGTGGAGAGCTCGAAGTCCACCCCCAAACTTATACTGGACGGACGGTATATGTGCTGTGCTAGCTTGCCTCCGATGGCCGCTGTCCCTCTGACCGCTGCCCGCCTCGCCGCTCCGACGATCGCGCCGCGCTGATGACCGCTCCGCCTGTGATGTGGACGCCCTCCCCTCAGCGGGTCGAGCGGGCGAACCTCACCGCCTACATGCGCTGGTTGCATCAGCGCTACGGCCTCTCATTCGCGGACTACGAGGCGCTGTGGCGCTGGTCGGTGTCCGACCTCGAGGCGTTCTGGGCCTCGATCTGGGGCTTCTTCGGGGTGCGCGCCTCACAGCCATACGAACGCGTGCTCGCTCGCCGCGAGATGCCAGGCGCGCAATGGTTCGCGGGCGCGCAGCTGAACTACGCCGAGCACGCTTTCCGTGATCGCGGGGAGGGCGAGCTTGCGATCTCCTTCGCGGACGAGCGGGGCGCGCTGGAGCAGTGGAGCTGGGGCAGGCTGCGCGAGGAGACGGAGCGCATCGCCGAGGGCCTGCGCGAGCTTGGCGTCGCTCCCGGCGAGCGGGTGGTCGCGTTCATGCCCAACATCCCCGAGGCGATCGCCGCGTTCCTCGCCGTCGCGTCGATCGGGGCCGTCTGGTCGAGCTGCTCCCCCGACTTCGGCGCGCGCGGCGTGCTCGATCGCTTCGCCCAGATAGAGCCCGCGGTGCTGCTCGCCGTGGACGGCTACCGCTTCCAGGGGCGGGTGCACGATCGCCGCGAGGTGGTGGAGCAGCTGCGCGCGCAGCTGCCCTCGTTGCGACACACGGTGCTGCTCTCGCGCATCGGCGAAGGCGACGAGCGCGGCGGCGCGAACGGGACGGTGAGCTGGGAGCGGCTGCGCGCGAACCGCGCCGACCTCGCCTTCGTCCAGCTGCCCTTCGACCACTCGCTCTGGGTGCTCTACTCCTCCGGCACGACAGGGCTGCCGAAGGCGATCGTCCACGGCCACGGCGGCATCCTCGTCGAGCACCTGAAGAAGCTCCACCTGCACCTCGACGCTCACGCCGGCGATCGGATCTTCTGGTTCACGACGACCGGCTGGATGATGTGGAACTTCCTCGTCGGCTGCCTGCTCACGCCCGCCTCGATCGTGCTCTACGACGGCAGCCCCGTCCACCCCGACCCAGATGCCCTCTGGGAACTCGCGGCGCGCGCGGGCATCACCTGCTTCGGCACGAGCGCGGGCTACGTCGCGAGCTGCATGAAGCAGGGCGTGAGGCCGGCGCAGGGACGCGACCTCAGCGCGCTCGAGAGCGTCGGCTCGACCGGCTCGACCCTTGCTCCGGAGGGCTTCGACTGGGTCTACGACCAGCTCGGGGCGGACACATGGCTGTTCTCGACGAGCGGCGGCACCGACGTCTGCACCGCCTTCCTCGGCGGCTGCCCGCTGCTGCCGGTGCGCCGCGGCGAGCTGCAGTGCCGAGCGCTCGGCGCGAAGGTGGAGGCCTTCGACGAGCAGGGCAGGTCGGTGATCGGCGAGCTGGGCGAGCTCGTGATCACCGAGCCGATGCCCTCGATGCCGCTGCGCTTCTGGAACGACCCCGACGATGTCCGCTACCGCGAGAGCTACTTCTCCGTCTACCCCGGCGTCTGGCGCCACGGCGACTGGATCGAGATCACGGAGCGCGGCAGCGCGACGCTGCACGGGCGCAGCGACGCGACGATCAACCGCGGCGGGGTGCGGATGGGCAGCAGCGAGATCTACAGGGCGGTGCTCGCCCTGCCGCAGGTGCAGGACGCGCTCGTCGTCGACGTCGAGGGCTGGATGCCGCTGTTCGTCGTCCTGCGCGAGGGAGACGCGCTCGACGAGGGCCTGAAGGCGTCGATAAAGCGGCGCGTGCGTGAGGACTGCTCGCCGCGGCACGTCCCGAACGAGGTCTTCGCGGTGCGGGCGATCCCGCGCACGCGCACGGGCAAGCTGCTCGAGGTGCCCGTGAAGCGGATCCTGCTCGGCACGCCGCCCGAGCAGGCGGCAAGCCGCGAGGCGCTCGCCGACGCCGACGCGCTGCAGCCGTTCATCGCCCTCGCCGCCGAGCGCGCCGCGGCTCCCCAGCGCGGCGCGACCCAGGTTTGACGATGGCCGCGCCGCCGACCCGCCCGGCGCTGCGCGCCCGCTACGACGCTCGTCGTCGCCGTCTGGTCGAGGCCGCGGCGAAGGCCTTCGCGCAGCGCGGCTATCACGCGACGACGATCGAGCACCTGATCGAGGCGAGCGGGCTCACGCGCGGCGGCATCTACCACTACACGCAGAGCAAGCGCGACCTGCTGCTCGCGGTGATCGACGAGCTGACCGCGCCGCTGCTCGCCGAGGCGGCCGCGGTGGTGGCGCGGCCGCTGCCGCCTGAGGCGCACCTGCGGGAGCTGTTGCGACTGTGGCTGAGGCATGTCGCAAGCCACCGCGAGCACATGATCGTCTTCGCCCAGGAGCGCCGCACGCTCGAGCGCGACAGCGGCTGGGAGGAGGTGCGCGATGCCCGCGCCCGCTTCGAGGCGATGCTCGGGGAGGTGATCGACCGTGGGCAGCGCGAGGGCAGCTTCGCGATCCGCGACAGGCAGCTGACGATGCTGATGCTGCTCGGCGCGGTCAACTACACGCCGCAGTGGTTCGAGCAGGGCAGGCGGCTGAGCTCCGATCAGATCGCCGACCTCTACTGCGACACGCTGCTCGATGGCATCCGCGCGAGGGCCTGACCCGCCCAGCTGACCGACGGGTGTCGTGGCCTCGCGGCGGATGCGTTTGCCGCGCCTCGCGCGCCCGGTCCGCCTCGCGCCCAGTCCGCCGCGCGCCCGGCCTCAGTCCACTCTCACGTCGAGCACGACCTTGCCGACCGCCGCGCGCGATTCGAGGCTCTTCACGGCGTCAGCCGCTTGCGCGAGCGGGAAGCGGGCGCCGATGATCGGGCTGAGCACGCCCTCCTCGATCATCGGCGTGAGCGCATCCTGGATCTCGCGGCAGAGCTCGGGCTTCGAGAGCGCGTAGGCGCCCCAGCCGGCGCCGACCACCTCGATGTTGTTCAGCAGCAGCCTGTTCACCTTCACCTCCGGAATCGACCCGCCGGTGAAGCCGACGACGACGTGGCGGCCCTCCTCTTTCAGGCAGCGCAGGCTGTCGAGGAGGCGATCGCCGCCGACCGGGTCGAGCACGACGTCGACGCCTCCGTGCGAGAGCTCCTTCACCTGCTCCCTCCAGCCCTCGCCCACGATCAGCGCCTCCTCGGCGCCCGCCTGCAGCGCGACCTCACGCTTGCGCTCGCTCGAGACGAGCGCGATCGGCCGCGCGCCGAGACCTCTCGCGACCTGCAGGCTCGCGGTGCCGACCCCTCCTGCGGCGCCGTGGACGAGCACCGTCTCCCCCGCGCGCAGGCGGCCGCGCAGCGCGAGCGCGAAGTAAGCGGTGTGATAGTTGAGCACGAACCCCGCCCCCTGGGCGAAGTCGAGACGCGGCGGCAGCGGGAAGGTGAGGTGGGGCAGGCCGACGGCCGTCTCCGCGAAGCCGCCGAGCCCGCAGAAGGCGAGCGCGCGATCGCCGGGCTGAAGCCCGAGCCCCGCTGGGGCGCTGCGCACGACGCCCGCGACCTCGCTGCCGGGCACGAACGGCAGCGGCGGTTTGATCTGGTAGAGGCCCCGCGTCTGCAGCAGCTCCGGAAAGGAGACGCCGGCCGCGTGGACTTCGATCACGACCCCCGTCGCCGCGGCCGCGGCCAAGTCCGGCTCGGGCAGCTCGGCGGCGGCGAGCGCCGTGTCGGGGCCGCTCTCGGCGACGATCTGGATCGCTCTCAACGCATGCTCCTTCCTCGGGGTCCGCTCGATCGTATGGGAGCGGTGGGGTTGCGAGCGGCGAGAGCGTCCGTCGGGCCGGTCGGCGCAGACGACGGTTGCGGCCTGGCCCCGCTCGTCGGCGATGCGTCCTGCGAAACCTCTGCGGGCCCCGACTGTGCGCCGCGACGAATTGTCCGTCGAGAAAAGTGTCAGGCTACGGACATCTACGTAGAACGCACCGTTCTTGATGTCAAAATCAAGGTGTGACGGAGGAGAGGGTGAGGTTGCTGGAGAGGGACCGTGAGCTCGCGGAGGATCTGGATCCGAAGCGGCTCAGGTCTGCGACCGAGCAGGTGCACACGCCCACGATCACGGTGCCGACCGGCGGCTGGAAGCCGCCGGCGTGGCCGGCGAGCGTGTGCGCCGGCGCAGGGCTGCTGCTGCTCGAGGGACTGATGCTGCGCCGCGTAGGCGTCGACGGGCGGTTCGGCGCCGAGCTGCTGTCGGCCGGCGACCTGCTGCGTCCCTGGCAGCCCGACGGCACGGAGGGCTCGTTCCCGCGCCGGCTGCGCTGGAGCGCGCTCGAGCCCTGCCGGTTCGCGGTCCTCGACGTCGACCTCATGCGGCGGCTCGCCGACTATCCCGAGGTCTACGGTCGGCTCGTGGCGCGGGCGCTGCGCCGATCGAGGCACCTCGCCGTCAACATCGCGATCGTCCACCAGCCGCGGGTCGAGGCGCGGCTGCACATGCTGCTCTGGCATTTCGCCGACCGTTGGGGGATCGTGCGGGTGGACGGCGTGATGATGCCGGTCAACCTCACGCACGAAACGCTCGCCGAGCTGATCGCCGCCCGTCGCCCGACCGTCAGCTCCGCGCTCGCCGGGCTGGAACGCGCCGGCTTGCTGCGGCGCACGCGCGAGGGCTGGCTGTTGCGGGGCGGACCGCCCGGAGAGCTCGACGACGTGATCGAAGAGCGGACCGGCGCGCCGGTCTGAGTCGGCCCGGCGCCCGGGGGCGATTCCGCAAGGTCTCCGACATCCGTCCGGGCCGGCGCTCGGGGAATCCCGCGAGACCTCCAGCCTCCTCCGGGGCGGGCTCTCGGTTCGACGGCGTAGGTCTTGGTGCGCCTCCGGGCTCTCGCGCGACCCGCGCTCTTATACGATGACGCGCCTGAGCGGCGGCCTTCGGCGGGGGCGCGGGACCGCCGCCTTCTGGCACCGGCAGCGCCTGCAGGCGCGCCGCGAACGAGAGGCTGATCACTTGAAGCGCGTGCTCATATCGCAGCTTGGCGACTGCGTCGGAGAGACGGTGCAGCTGCGTGGCTGGGTGCAGTCGGTGCGCGACCAGAAGCGCGTGCAGTTCATCATCCTCAGAGACCGCACCGGCCTCGCCCAGATCGTGCTCGAGAAGCCGGAGCAGCCGAGCGAGCTGAACGAGGCGGTCTCGACTCTCACAGCCGAGTCGGCCGTGACTCTCGTGGGCGAGGCGATCGCCGACGATCGCGTGAAGCTCGGCGGCGTCGAGGTGCGCCTGCAGCGCCTGCAGGTCGAGTCCGCGGCGCAGCCCGAGCTGCCGGTCACCGCGGACTCCTCCCTCGAGAAGCGAATCGACTGGCGCCAGCTCGACCTGCGACGCCCCGACCGGAGGCTGATCTTCGAAGTCCAGAGCACCGTCGAGCACGCGATGCGCGAGCACTGGCGAGGTCAGAGCTTCGTCGAGATCCACACGCCGAAGCTGATGGGCTCCGCGAGCGAGTCGGGAGCCGAGCTCTTCAAGGTCGAGTACTTCGACCGCACCGCTTACCTCGCCCAGTCGCCGCAGTTCTACAAGCAGATGGCGATGGCAGCAGGGTTCGAAAGGGTGTTCGAGATCGGGCCCGTGTTCCGTGCGAACCCCTCGTTCACGTCGAGGCACGACACCGAGTTCACGAGCGTCGACGTCGAGATCGCCTGGATCGACTCCCACGAGGACGTGATGGCCTTCGAGGAGCGCTGGCTGGCAGACGTCTTCGCGGCGGTCGCGCAGCAGCACGGAGAGGAGATCGCGTCCACGTTCGGCGTCGATGTCGTGGTGCCTGAGACCCCGTTCCCGCGGATCTCCCTGCAGGAGGCGAAGGAGTTGCTGCGCGCTCACGATCACGAGCCGAGCAGCTCTCACCCGCCCGCGCGGGACCTCGGCCCCGATGACGACCTCGACCCCGGCAGCGAGCGGGCGCTGTCCGCGATCGTGAAGCGCGAATACGGCCACGAGTTCGCGTTCGTGACCGACTACCCGGTCGCGGTGCGGCCCTTCTACCACATGCGCCACCCCGAGGACTCGGGCCTCACGCGGAGCTTCGATCTGCTCTGGCGAGGCATCGAGATCACGACCGGGGCGCAGCGCGAGCACCGCTACGACCAGCTGCTCGCCCAGGCGCGCGAGAAGGACGTCGAGATCGATCCGATCGGCTACTACCTCGACTTCTTCCGTTACGGCGCCCCGCCGCACGGGGGCTTCGGCTTCGGTCTCACGCGGCTGCTGATGCAGATGCTCGGCCAGGACAACGTGCGCGAGGTCACCTTCCTATACAGAGGCCCCAACCGGCTCAGTCCCTGAGCCGGTCTTCGCGCGCCGCCGGCCCAACCCGGCTCGAGCCCACGGGACTGCCGCACGCGTCTCGCCATCGCTGCGAGCGCTCTGGCACCCCGCAAATAGCGAGGCGCCGCTGCGCTCCTCACAGCCGCGCCGCGCCGTCGCTCTATCTTGTGCTCGATGGCAAAGGACACCGAGAAGCTGATCCGCCAGCTGTCGCTGATCTCCTACCTGATGGCGGAGCGGCGCCCCGTCACGGCGATGGAGATCAGGCGCGACGTCGAGGGCTACAGCGCGATGAACGAGGACGCCTTCGCGCGCCGCTTCTACGCCGATCGCGCCGAGCTGGAGGCGCTCAACATCCACCTCACGGTCGAGCGCGCCGCCGACGGCGCCGCCGAGCAGGAGAACTACTCGCTGCGCTCGGAGAACTTCCATCTGAAGCCGATCGCGTTCACCGACGAGGAGCTCGCCGCGCTGCGCACGGCGCTGCACCTGCTCGACGGCGAGTTCGCCTACGCGGAGCCGCTGCGGCTTGCGCTGCAGCAGATCACCTGGGGGCGCCCCTCGCCGCTGCGCGCGCCCGAGCAGAGGACGGTCGCGCTCGGGATCACCGCCTCGGCCGGCGGCCACGAGCTCTCGGCGCGCCTCGCGAAGATCGAGACCGCGATCTTCAGGAACAAGACGATCACCTTCGACTACTACACGATGGAGCGCGACGAGGTCGGCTCCCGCCGCGTCGATCCATACCACCTGCTCTTCCAAGGCGGCCAGTTCTATCTGCTCGGCCACTCCCATGAGCGCGACGCGATCAGGGTGTTCAGGCTCTCGCGCATCCAGGGCAAGGTCTCCTACGCGACGAAGGCCGAGCACGACTTCAGGCGTCCCGCGGACTTCGATCCGCGCGTTTACGCCGACAGGGCGGAGTGGCAGCTCGGCGAGGAGCAGGGCGTCGCGGAGATCCTCGTCTCGAGCCGCATCGCCTGGCAGATCGAGCGCCATTTCGGTCGCTACGGCGAGATGCGCAAGCCCGAGAGCGGCGATCCTGGCCAGCGGATCTTCCTCACCCCCTACGCGACCTCCCGGCTGATCGTCTCCTGGGTGCTCGGCCTCGGCGAGCAGGCCCGCCTGCTCGCACCCCAGAGCCTGCTCGAGGAGATGCAGCGCCGGCTCTCGCTCGTGCTCCAGCGGCACGCCGAGATGCCTGAGCTCGCTCCCAGGGTGGCGGCAGGCGCGCGCTCGGAGCAGCAGCGCAGGGGACGCCACTCTCCCTCCCGCCGGGGGAGCGACGGCGAGAGCCGGGCCGAGACGGTGATCCGTCCTGAGCGCTTCGCACGCCTCGTCACGCTCGCGGGCATCCTGATCGACGCGGGCAGGGGGGGCAGGCGGCTGTCGCTCGCGGAGGTGTGCGAGCGCCTGCAGATCACCGAGGAGGAGCTGCGCGAGGACATCGCCGTGCTGAACGTCGTCAACTTCGGCGGCGGCTCCTACGTGCTCTATGCGGAGATACTCGAGCAGGAGGGCGAGATCGAGGTCGATCCGGAGCCCTACAGCGACAACTTCGACCGTCCCGCAAGGCTGCTGCCGGTCGAGGCGAAGGCGCTCGTCGCGGCGATCGACCTGATCGGCGAGCACATCCCCGAGGGCTCGCTCGCCTCCGCGCGCAAGCGGATCGTCGACGCGCTCGGCGAGGACCCGATGCAGCAGGGACTGCAGGTCGCGCACGGCGGCGGCGACGACTCCGAGGTCGCGCGCGCGCTATCGACCGCGATCGTGCAGCGCATGCTGGTCGAGATCGACTACTACAAGGAGAACGAAGACGAGTTCTCGCTGCGACGGGTGGAGCCGTATGCGCTCGTGAACGGGCGCGAGGGCTGGTACCTCGCCTCCTTCGACCCTGACAAGAGCGCGATGAGGCACTTCAGGCTCGATCGGATCAGGCGCATAGAGGTGACCGACGAGAGCTTCGAGCCGCGACCCGAGATCGATCCGGCAGCCGAGATCGACGGTTGGATGCGAACCGGCGAGGTGCCCGCCTCGCGCATCGCGCGCGTATGGGTCTCGCCTGAGCGGGCGCGCTGGGCGCGCGAGGCGCGCAGGGTGCTCGAGGAGCGCGCCGACGGATCGGTCGTCGTCGAGCTCGGCTTCGCCGGCGTCGACTGGCTCGTGAGAGAGATCCTGAAGGAAGCGGGGGATGCGGTCGTGCTCGAGCCGCAGGACGCACGCGAGGCGGTGCACGCGATCGCGGGGCGGCTGCTCGAGCGCGAGCCGGTCGTCGCGGCGGCCTGAAGCGCTGGCTCAGAGCTGCGGCCGATGAACAGGCGTGCGCAGATCAGGATGGACGAGGCCGAGGCGCTCGCCTTCCTGCAGCAGGAGCGCACCATGACCTGCGCGACGCTCGGGCCACGCGGGTGGCCTCATCTCATGCCGCTGTGGTACGTGATGGGCGGGGTCCACTAGGCTTCCCCGCGATGGAGCGGCTGAAGGGGCTGATCCTCTCCGGAGGCAAGGGCACGCGCCTGCGCCCGATCACGCACACGAGCGCGAAGCAGCTCGTGCCGGTCGCGAACAAGCCCGTGCTGTTCTACGGCATCGAGGCGATGGCGGAGGCGGGGATCGAGCAGGTGGGGATCATCATCGCCCCTGAGACCGGAGACGAGATCAAGGCCGCCGTCGGCGACGGCTCGCGCTTCGGCGTGAGCGTCGAGTACATCGTCCAGGACGAGCCGCTCGGCCTCGCTCACGCGGTGCTGACGGCCGAGCCGTTCCTCGGCGAGAGCCCGTTCGTCATGTACCTCGGCGACAATCTGCTGCAGGGCGGGATCGTCGAGCTCGTCGACTCCTTTCGCAGCCGCGAGCCCGACGCGCTCATCCTGCTCACGCCCGTCGAGGACCCGCAGAGCTACGGCAGCGCCGAGCTCGACGGCCACCTCGAGGCGGTGGCAAGCGTCCCCGGCGCCCACCGCATCGGCGGGACGGCGACCGGCGCCGGCGCGACCTCGGTCGGTCGCGTCGTGCGGCTCGTCGAGAAGCCCGCG
>JBAIYK010000032.1:0-60668 GCA_037915935.1 Solirubrobacterales bacterium
AGGGGCGCCTCCAGGACAAGATCGACGCCGCGAACGCGTGGGAGCTCGATCGCCAGCTCGAGATTGCGATGGATGCGCTCCGGCTCCCGCCGGCCGACGCGAGCGTCGAGAAGCTCTCGGGCGGCGAGCGCCGCCGGGTTGCCCGCTGCCGGCTCCTGCGCAGCGCTCCCGATCTGCTGCTCCTCGACGAGCCGACCAACCACCTCGACGCCGAGTCCGTCGCGTGGCTCGAGCGCCATCTCGCCGAGTACAGGGGCACGATCGTCGCGGTCACCCACGACCGCTACTTCCTCGACAACGTCGCCGGCTGGATCCTCGAGCTGGACCGCGGAAAGGGGATCCCCTACGAGGGCAACTACTCGAGCTGGCTCATGCAGAAGCAGGCGCGCCTCGCCCAGGAGGAGCGCTCCGAGAAGGCTCGCCAGCGCACGATCGCAGCCGAGCTCGAGTGGGTGCGGACCAACCCGAAGGGGCGCCGCAACAAGTCCAAGGCGCGCCTCGCCCGCTATGAGGAGCTCGTCGCAGAGGAGCGCAACGTGAAGCTCGACGAGGTCCAGATCCACATC
Source organism: Solirubrobacterales bacterium (assembly GCA_037915935.1). Taxonomy (GTDB): domain Bacteria; phylum Actinomycetota; class Thermoleophilia; order Solirubrobacterales; family Solirubrobacteraceae; genus Palsa-744. The sequence goes on from JBAIYK010000032.1 coordinate 567, forward strand.
CCGCCCGGCCCGCGGCTCGGCGAGCACGTGCTGCAGGTGCAGGGGCTTCGCAAGGGGTACGGCGACCGCCTGCTGATCGACGAGCTCTCCTTCGACCTGCCAAGGGCGGGGATCGTCGGCGTGATCGGCGCCAACGGCGCCGGCAAGACGACGCTCTTCAGGATGATCGTCGGCGAGGAGGAACCCGACTCAGGCACGGTAAAGCTCGGCGAGACGGTGCAACTCGCCTACGTCGACCAGTCGCGCGACGCGCTTCACCCGGGCAGGACCGTCTGGGAGGAGATCTCCGAAGGGCTCGACCAGCTGCCGGTCGGAGAGCGGACCGTGAACTCGCGCCAGTACGTCGCGAGCTTCAACTTCAAGGGCTCAGACCAGCAGACGAAGGTCGGCTCGCTCTCAGGCGGCGAGCGCAACAGGGTCCACCTCGCGAAGCTGCTGCGCCGCGGCGGCAACCTCCTGCTGCTCGACGAGCCGACGAACGATCTCGACGTCGACACGCTGCGCGCGCTCGAGCAGGCGCTGCTGTCCTTCCCCGGCTGCGCCGTCATCATCTCCCACGACCGCTGGTTCCTCGACCGCGTCGCGACGCACGTGCTCGCCTTCGAGGGCGACTCGGAGGTCGTATGGTTCGAGGGCAACTTCGAGGCCTACGAGGAGCACCGCCGCGAGCGCCTCGGCGCCGCTGCGGACCGGCCCCACAGGATCACCTACAAGCGGCTCGTGCGGGGCTGACCGGCCCGCGTCGCGCGGCGCCGCTTAGGCAGCGTATGTCCAATTCGGAACTGCGTGCTCGATGGTAGCGGCCTTGGCACTCCCTTCTCGACACGCTGCACGCCATGCAGGGCCGCCCGTGCGCCTCATTTCAAGACGCCCCGCACGAGGCAGGTCTTCGCCAGCCAACGCCCCCGCTGCGAGGTCGGTGTCAGCGGAAAGGCGATGTCGTCGATCAGCGCCCATAGCTCCGTGTTCTGATGAGAGCTCAGCCATCCTGGCGGCCAGCGCGTGAAGTCGGCCTCCTGGAGGGCGTCGTGCAGCTGCTCGGCGACCGCCGCGACGCCCGGCGTGCGGATCCCCTTCCGCCGCCGGAAGCGTTCGACGCAGTGCTGAGAGGCGATCACCTCGTGCACCTCGGGATGGTCCTCACGGGCGACGCGGATCTGCATCGGCGGAAGGGTATTGGCCGCAGAGCCAGCGTGCTTTGGCCATAGAGCCGGCGCGCGATTGACCGCAGAGCCAGCGTGCTATGCGGGCTGAGACCGGTGTCGATAGGCGACAGTTGCAATCCAGCTATTGACCGCCGCGAGATGCGCACGCACGGCGTCGCCGCGATCCTTGATCCCAGAAAGGCCGACGCGCTTCGTCTCATAACAAGCCGGATGAAGGTTCAACGAGAACATCATAGGTCTGCGGCTACTGTCGGCGACGAAGCTTCGTCTGTCCGTGCGTCGAAGTCGAACAGCGGCGCGGTGCCTGCCTCTACGTCAGCCGCTAGGTCGTCGGGCTCGTGTCCCTCCGTCGGACCGGTGCTGGCAGTTATGCCGCAAGCACGGCGAATCTCCTCGATCAGAGCCGCCTGCCGCACTTGGAGGAAGCGCTCGTAGAGTTGGGCGGCCCTCTCGTCAGGGAGAGCCTCTGCTGCTTCCGCGAGCAGCTCCGTCGCTGTCTCGTCGAGGAAGTGGGCAGCCAGCAGGTCTGGCCGTGGCCCGTCGGGGAAGACCTCCCGAGCGGCGAGGTATTCGGCTGGAGCTTTGTCCTTGATCTTGCCGTTGGTTTCGTTGGAGATGAGCGTGCGGTTGGCGATTGTGTTGACATCCACGCGCTTCGTCACGCCGTGGCGTTTGAGATACGCCTGCGGGAAAATGTGGTGGTCATGCAGTTCCTGCAGGCGGATGTCCTCGCCGCGGCGCCAGTCGCGAGCGCTGCGGAGTGCAAGTAGACAGAAGACGCCGCTGTATACGGCACTTGCGTAACTCGCCGAGTCGCGGACACGGAAGCCGGACGAGCCGATCCATGCTTGCGCTTCGCGGAAGACTTCAGGCTCCGGGCCATCCTCGAACCAGTGGCGTGTCATCTCCTGGTAGTCCTTACGTGACTTGCTCTCGACTGCGCTCGAGTAGCGCTCCAGGAAGACATTGCACCAGTACCAGCGGCGCAGCTCATCGCGCTCCACCTGCCCGAGATTCTTGTCTTCGATCTCAGCGCGCAGCGCAGCGAGGATCGGAACGAGTCCGTAGCCAGGCAGCCACTTCTCGGCGAAGACGCCGAAGCCGTCAGAGCCGACCAACTCCACCAGCTCCAGCGCCCGCTCCATCGCGGCGGCGGCGCGCCGCCAGTCTGCGCCGAAGTTCTCCGGTTGAAGGTCGATGAGGATGCGCGGCTTCGGATCGAGGCCGCGCAATAGCGCCAACGCACGAAGCACGAGCACGCCGAACTTGTGCTCATCTGCCTTGCCTTTCGACCACGCGCGCAGACGACTATGCGTGGCGACCGCCTCATCCCAGAGATCGTGAAGATGAATGTCGTAGCGATATAGGCGTGCCGTCAGCAGGTCGTACACGGAGAGGTCCACGCCCGTCGAATTCAACTTCTCGAAGATCGCGCAGACACGGCCGATCGCATCGCCGTCTGCCTCATCGACGCGAGGCAGCTCGACCAGCGGCACCTCGAATGTCCGGAAGTCGACGACGGCTTTCGTCCACCCGTCGCGCCACTCCGAGCGGTATCGCTCTAGGTCGGAGGGCACATTGGCACGCAGCCAATCCTCGAAGCCATAGAGCCACTGATAGAAGGCTTGTTCGGTAAGCAGGGCGGTGCAGGGAAGCATCCGTTGCTCGTATTGCGTCTCAGTGTTGTCGAGGCCCCGCAGTTCGCGTTTGGATCGATCGAAGACGACCTCGTCGCTGTCGGGCTCATTGAGCAGCACGTCGAGGTTGACAAAGAACCAGCGTCTGGCGCTGGAGTCCTTCAGTGAGAGATCCGGGGCAGTGAGCGCGTAGATCAGCGACGAGAGCCGCTGCTGCCCGTCGAGGATCAGGTGCTCTGGCTGAGGATCTTTGTACTGCGGCTGAGCGCCGCGCAGGAACTCGGGCGCAAAAGGAGGATTGCGCGGATCGCAACGCAGCAACAGGAGCGAACCGATGAAGTAGCCGCGGATGATCGAGCGCACCAGATCGGCTACTTCCTCGCGCGTCCAGACGAAATCGCGCTGGAAGTTGGGCAGGCAAATCTTGCCTTCATGCGCTTGCTCGACCAGCCCGACGACCTTGCGCTTGTCGGGGATGATCTCCATGCCTCGGGCGGGATCATACGGCCCCCTCCTGAGACTGTGCTACGGCGAGCATGGCTATCAGCGGAGGCGACGCATCGAACCGACGGGACGAGATGAGATGATGCGCACATGAGCAAGGTCGTTGATCTCCTGAGCCGGCCTACGTATGGGCTTGCGCAGATTGACTCGCTGCTTGGCTTGCAGGCTGGCACGGCCCGTCGATGGATCGATGGCTACCGTCGCGGCCGGAAGACGTATGAGCCGGTCGTACGCGAGCGCAGCACTGGCGAGGAGATCGCCACGTGGGGCGAGTTCATCGAGACGAGGCTGCTTGCAGAGTACCGCGACGCTGGCGTGCCGATGATCCGCATGAGACCCGCAGTCGAAGCGCTGCGCGAGGAGTTGAAAGTGTCTTATCCACTCGCGTCGGCCCGTATGTGGCTGCGCCCGGAGGGCCGTAATCTGGCGCGGGTGGTGGAAGAGAAGGTGGGCCTCGACTCGCACTTGGCGTTGGTGATCGTGACGACGGGCCAGGTGTTGGCTTGGTCGCCAGAGGCGGATCGCTTCCGCACCGCCGTAGAATGGACTGGCGAGAGCGATGACGCAGAACCAAGCCGGCTACGACCGGTCGCAGGGATCGACGATGTCGTAGTCGATCCGCTGCTGGGGTTCGGTGAGCCCGTCGTACGGGGCGTCAGGACCGAGATCATCCGCGAGCTCGTGCAGGCCGGCGAATCTCAGAACGCGATCGCCGAGGTCTATGAGCTGCCACGAAAGTCCGTGGAAGCGGCTGTGCGCTATGAGCTGTTGCGAGCGGCAGCCTGACGATGCAGCGTGCCAGCCAATCCCGACCGCCTCAGGTTCTATGTTGACGAGAGCGCTCTCGGTCTAGGAAAGACGCTCGCGGCCGCCCGCGAAGACGTGATCCACGCCGGGCATCCCCTGATCCCGGAATGCCCACTCGGAACCCTCGACCCCGAGTGGATTCAGGCCGTCGCCGCGCGGGACCTGATCGTCATCGGCAGAGACAAGCGCATCAGAACGCGGCCCGCTGAGGTACAGCATCTCGTAGCCGCAGGATTGCGAGTGTTCCGCATAGGCGGCAAGCGGGACACCACGACCTGGGGTTGGCTGACATGGCTCGTGCGCCACTGGGACGAGATGGAGAACATCATCCGCACACGCGGCCCTGGCCCTTGGTTCTTCGTGATCTACGAGCGCAGCATTGCTGAGATCGAGATCCCCGGCCCACGGTAGAGCCGAAGGAAGCGACCTTCCAGCTCAACGACCGGCGGACGGTCAGCCCGTGGTTTGCGTGCTGCCACCTTTCGATCGGAGTCGGTCGCGTCCGGCTGCAGGCCCGAACTCGGGACGCGTGCTCAGACGAGCAGGCGCCGCAGCACGTACTGCAGGATGCCGCCGTGCCTGAAGTAGTCGGCCTCGCGGGGAGTGTCGATCCGCACCCGCGCCTCGAACTCGATCGCCTCGGCGCCGCGCGCCCCACCGGCGTCGGCCTCGCCGCCTGCCCCGTGCTCGTCGACCTCGCCGCTGGCCCGGGTCGCGGTTACGCGCACCTGCTCAGGCGGCGGTCCGCCGTCCGCCATCGCCTCCGCGAGACCGGAGATCGAGAAGGTCTCCGCTCCCGTCAGACCGAGCGAGCCCGCGCTCTGACCCTTCGCGAACTGCAGCGGCAGCACCCCCATCCCGACGAGGTTCGAGCGGTGGATGCGCTCGAAGCTCTGCGCGATCACCGCGCGCACGCCGAGCAGCCTCGTGCCCTTCGCGGCCCAATCGCGCGAGGAGCCTGATCCGTACTCGCGGCCGCCGATCACGACGAGCGGCACGCCTTCGCTCGCATAGCGCATCGCCGCGTCGTAGATCGGCATCTGCTCCGGCCCTGCCCCGCCGAAGTGCCAGGTGAAGCCTCCCTCGGGCAGCGGGGAGGGTCCTGAGATCAGGTTGCGCAGGCGGATGTTCGCGAACGTGCCGCGCATCATCACCTCGTGGTTGCCTCGGCGGGAGCCGTAGGAGTTGAAGTCGCGCGGCGAGACCCCCTGCTGCTGCAGGTAGCGCCCCGCCGGGCTCTCGCGCTTGATCGAGCCGGCGGGCGAGATGTGGTCGGTCGTCACGCTGTCGCCGAGCAGCGCGAGCGCCCTCGCGCCCTCGACGTCCTGCACGGGCTGCGGCTTCGCGGGCAGCGCGTCGAAGAACGGCGGCTTGCGCACGTAGGTCGAGTCGCCTTCCCAGGCGAAGCGCTCGCCGCTCGGCACCTGCAGCGCCTTCCACTGCTCGTCGCCCTCGAAGACTTCGCCGTAGCTCTTGCGGAACATATCCGACTGCACCGCCTGCTCGACCGTCTGGGCGACCTCGTGCTCGTCTGGCCAGATGTCGCTTAGACGCACCTCGTTGCCGTCGTCATCGACGCCGAGCGGCTCGCCTGCGATGTCGAGGTCCATCGTGCCTGCGAGCGCGTAGGCGACGCACAGCGGCGGCGAGGCGAGGTAGTTCATCTTCACGTCCGGGTTGATCCTGCCCTCGAAGTTGCGGTTGCCCGAGAGCACGGAGACGACGGCGAGGTCGTGCTCGGAGACCGCCTTCGAGATCTCCTCCGGCAGCGGCCCCGAGTTGCCGATGCAGGTCGTGCAGCCGTAGCCGACGAGGTTGAAGCCGAGCTGCTCGAGCGGCTCCATCAGGCCGGCCCGCTGCAGATATTCGGTGACGACCTTCGACCCCGGCGCGAGCGAGGTCTTCACCCACGGCTTGCGCGTCAGGCCCCGCGCGACGGCGTTGCGGGCGAGGATGCCCGCGCCGATCATCACGGAGGGGTTCGAGGTGTTCGTGCAGCTCGTGATCGCCGCGATCACGACGTCGCCGTTGCCGAGCGCGAAGCTCTGCCCGTCGAGCTGGACCTCGGCGACGTCGTCGCTGCGGCGCTCTCTCGCGGTCTTGGTCGACGAGACGGGCGCCGCGGTCGGCGTCGGCTCGTGCCCCGGCGTGCCGTTGGCGGGCGGGTCGGAGGCTGGATATGACGCCGCGACCGCCTCGTCGTGCGCGTCGGAGGCGCCTTGCTGATCCTCGACGTAGTCGCGCAGCGCACGCTGGAAGGCGCTCTTCGCGTCGGTGAGCGCGATCCTGTCCTGCGGCCGCTTCGGACCCGCGAGGCTTGGCACGACCTCGCCGAGGTCGAGCTCGATCACGTCGGAGAAGACCGGCTGAGGCGTGCCCTCGCCGTGCCAGAGCCACTGCTCGCGGGCGTAGGCCTCGACGAGCTCGATCCGCTCCTGCGGCCGGCCGGAGAACTGCAGGTAGCGCAACGTCTCGGCGTCGATCGGGAAGATCGCGCAGGTCGACCCGAACTCGGGCGACATGTTGCCGATCGTCGCCCTGTCCGCGATCGGCAGGCTCGCAAGGCCCTCGCCGAAGAACTCGACGAACATGCCGACGACGCCGCGCTGCCGCAGCCGCTGCGTCACTGTCAGCACGAGGTCGGTCGCGGTCGCGCCGGCGCGCAGCTGCCCGTGCAGCTGCAAGCCGAGCACCTGCGGGATCAGCATCGACATCGGCTGCCCGAGCATCGCCGCCTCCGCCTCGATCCCGCCGACGCCCCAGCCGAGCACGCCGAGGCCGTTCACCATCGTCGTGTGCGAGTCGGTGCCGACGAGCGTGTCCGGATATGCGCGCGCCGGCGCCGAGTCGGATGCCTCCTGCGAGAAGACGACGCGGGCGAGGTACTCGAGGTTGACCTGGTGGACGATGCCCGTGTCAGGCGGCACGACCGCGAAGCGGTCGAATGCCTGCTGGCCCCAGCGCAGGAAGGCGTAGCGCTCGCGGTTGCGTTCCAGCTCGCGCTCCGCGTTGATCCTGAACGCCTCCGCGCTGCCGAAGGCGTCGACCTGGACGGAGTGGTCGATCACCAGCTCGGCCGGCACGAGCGGGTCGATCCGCTGCGGGTCTCCGCCCATCTCCGCGATCGCGTCGCGCATCGCGGCGAGGTCGACGACGGCGGGCACGCCCGTGAAGTCCTGCATCAAGACGCGCGCAGGCGAGAAGGCGATCTCGACGCTCGGCTCGCTCTCGGGCCGCCAGGAGGCGAGCGCTTCCACGTCGCGCGCGCGCACCGTGCCGTCGCCCTCGTTGCGCAGCAGGTTCTCGAGCAGCACCTTCAGCGAGAACGGCAGCCGCGCGACGTCGAAGCGCTCCTGCAACGCGTCGAGCCTGAAGATCTCGTAGGAGCGGCCGCCGAGATCCAGCGCGCTCTTCGCGCCGAAGCTGTTGCTCGAGCTCTCAGCCATGAGCGCCAGGCTAGCGGGAGACGGTGACCCGGCGCTTGCCGGCGCGCTTGCCCGTCAGCAGCGCCTCGTCGCAGGACTGCAGCAGCTCGTCTACGCCCATCGGCGGACGCCACTCGGCGACGCCGATCGAGGCGTCCACCTCGCCCGATGCGGCGAGCGAGATCGCCCTGATGCGATCGATCGCCCGCTCGGCGGCGACCGCGGCGCTGTCGAGGTCGGTCTCCGGCAGGATGACGACGAACTCGTCGCCGCCGTATCTCGCGACGCGGTCGAAGGCGCGAAACTCGCCCATCAGCGTCTGTGCGACCCCGCGCAGCACCGCGTCGCCGGCGCCGTGGCCGTGGCGGTCGTTCACGAGCTTGAAGTCGTCGAGGTCGATGATCATGCAGGACAGGCGCGATCCTGCGCGCTGCGCACGCGCGATCTCCTCCTGCAGCCTGCGGCGCATCGCGCGATGGTTCATGCAGCCCGTGACGGCGTCGGTGCCCGCCTCGACGCGCGCCGTCACGAGCGCGAGCGCCGTCGCGGCCTGCTCGACGAGGGTGATCGCCTGCTCGCAGGTGTCGGCGTCGAAGCGCTGCGGCTCGCGTGCGGCGAGCGCGACGACCGCGGCCGTCTCGCCACGGAGGAGCAGCGGCACGAGCAGCGCGCAGCGCGCCCTCGAGGGCCCACGGACGAGCCGCGGAAAGCCGCTGAGCAGCTCCCGCTCGCCCGCGGCGAGGAAGCTGCGGCCGGTGCTCGCGACCCAGCTGACGGCGGCTGGACGCTCCGCGCGCGGGCAGACGTAGCTGAGGCGGCCCTCGCCGCCGAAGAGGTAGACGACGACGAGGTCGCCCTGCCCGCCGGCGTCCTGCTCGTCTGTCGCGGCATGCAGGTGGTGCAGGACCACCTCGTCGGCGCCCGCGACGAGGATCAGCTCGTGTGCGAGGGAGCGCCAGATCTGGTCGGGGTCCGACGCGCGCTCGGCCACGGTGGCGAGACGCCGCATCGCCGCCACCAGCGCGGCGGCGTCGGCCGGGATCTCGCGCGCAGGCGCCGCATCGCGAACGCTCATCGCTTCAATCTAGGCGATCAGGCGGCGCGGGCACGGCCTCGGTCGCGCTGCGGCGCCGCTCGTGATGGCAGGGCACGGCCTCGGTCGCGGCGCGGACAGCCGTTCGTCGTGCGCGGGCGCCATCGGTCCTCGCTCGAGCTACGTCCGGAACACGAGCCTCACGAACGCCTTCGAGGCAGGCCCGAAGGCCCTCACGGGCCTGAAGAAGACGCGCACCCTCACGGTCAGGCGGTGCCGCTTCGACAGCAGCCGCTCGCCGAGCGGGGAGAGCTTCACCGCGATCTTCGCGTTGCCGGCCGCTTTGCGGATGCGCTTGTGGACCACCCTCAGATCGCGACCGCTGCTCGACAGGCGTCCAGCCGAGGGGACGGCGACGACGATCGTCGCGTGGCGACCGTGGACGCGGTGGCGGACGATCCGCAGCCGGCATCCGCTCACGTGGATCCGCGTCCGCTGCTTCGTCGTCTTGCCGTTCTGGGCGACGATCGTCGTCGGCATGAACAGCCTGTGCTTGCAGAGGCTGCCCGTCGCGGCGAGCGCCGAGTGCGGCCCCGTCGGCAGCCTCATTTCGAAGCTGTGGATCGGCACGTCCGGCAGCGACCTGAACGTCGTGTGCGTGATCTTTTTGCTGATGTTCGTGTTGCCGACGAGGATCACCGTCACGCCGTCGCCTTTGAGGACGAGATCGATGTCCGGGAAGGCCGCGCCGCCGTGGGAGACGAAGTAGGCCGGCCCGGTCAGCTTGCCTGGCAGAGTCGGCGTCGTCACGCTCACCCCGCCGACGCGCGATCCCTTCGGGCAGGCGCCCGGGTTCGCGGCGAAGGTGCTCGCCGCGCAGGCGAGTTTGAGGGTCGCGAGCCGCGAGGGCAGCCTTCGCGGCAGCGTCACCGCGACCGACTTGATGTTCGCGTTGCCGGTCGGCTGATCGATGAGCACCCTCAAGCTCGCGCCGAAACGTTTGCTCGTGCGCGCTTTGCTGAAGGCGCTGAACCTCGGCTTGAAGGGCAGCGCGCCGCATCCGATCGCCTGGAAGGGCGTCGAGACGGTGTCGCTCGCGCCGAACGTCGAGGTGAACGTCGTGTCCGTGTGCAGCGGGCCGCAGTTCGTCGGGTTGATCATGAAGTTTCCATGCGTGACCGTCACCGTGAGCGATTTCAGCCGCAGCGGCACCCCGCCGACGATCGTCGGCAGCGTGCTCGTCACCGTCACGCGAGCGGTGTAGGGGTTGACCGTGATCGCCGCGAGCGTGACGATGTTGCCGTAGTCATAGGGACCGACTTTGCTCGCGGGCACGACGATCGAGAGCCCGAACGGCGGGCCTTCGGGCGCCGGCGGGAACGCCCTCACGCTCACCGGCGCAGGAGGCTTCGTGAGGAACACCGTGCCGGGCAGCTCGTATGGCGCCGGCCCGGAGCCGATCGCGACGCGCACCGTGCCGATCTCGCTCGCGGCGGCGCACCTGCCTTCCCTCGCCTGCGGTTCGTGGCAGAGCGGCACCGATGGGATCTTCGCGACGAGGCCCTCCGGCAGCGTCGTGCTCACCTTCGAGAGGTACTGCTGACCGTCGCTGCGCGTCGCCGTAAGCGTGAAGCTCGTGTTCGAGCCGCCGAGGTTCGGGACGGCCTTCGTTTCCTGTTTGAGCGAGAACGGCAGCGAGGAGGGGCAGGCCCCGCCCCTGCCGTCGAAGTCGACGGTAAAGCTGCTGAACGGGCTCGCCGCCGGTCCTTCGGTGTAGGGCGAGAGCAGGCTCGTCGTGGCCGCAGGCCCGCAGGTGAGCGGGTTCGCGAGCGGCGTGTGGTTGCCGTTGCTCAGCTTCAGGATGAATTCGCTGAAGGGCGCCTGCGGGTTTTCGGCGACTATCGTCGTCAGCCGGCCGGTCGATTCGTTCACCTTCACCTTGCCTTCGAGCCGCGAGGCGACCCCGTAGCGGGCCGACTCCGCGTCGGTGAAGATGCGGTACTCGGTCCCCGAGCTCGGGCTGTTGCTGAGCGGCGCGCCAACGTAGACGGCGCCCTTCAGCGAGCCGGGGGGCAGCGTCGGCACCTCGATTTCGACTGTGCCGATCTGCGAGCCCGCAGGGCAGGCGACCGCGCGTGCCGTGCCCCTGCCGAACTGTTCATCGGTGCACGCTTCGAGGCCGCTCGCCGCGGCGGGGTTGAGCGTCATGCCTTCGGGCAGCGTGACTTCGGACACCTTCAGAGTCGAGGAGTCGATCGCGGTCGCGCTTTCGTTCTGGGGCACCTTCACGTCGACCGTCGCGCCGTCGGGCTGGTCCGACTGCGTCGTGTTCGGCGCCACCGCGATCGTCGGCGCGAATGGCACTTTGTTGCAGCCGGTCGCGCCTTCAGGCGTCGTGAAGGACTTCGTCGCCACGACGTGCGTCGTCGATTCGATTTCGATGTGACTCGTCTGCGGACCGGTGCACGCGGTCGGCACTGTGAGGAAGCCGTGACCCGCCTGTCCGTTGAAGATCAACGTCGACTTCAGCAGCGGCGGCCCTTCGATGCCGTTGATCTTGAAGATGTTGTGGTAGTCGCCGCTCGTCGGTATCACTTCTCCGTTCAAACCGACTTCCCTGTGCCAGCTCACGCCGCCTTCGAGCAGCGTGTGACCATAGAGGCCCGGTATGTGCAACAGCGGTTCGAGGTTGAGCGCGACGCCGAACTCGGCTGGCACGCCCGGTGGCTGGACGAGGTTGTAGACGGTTCCTTCCAGTTCGACATCTTCCGTTCCATTGAAGACCACGACATGGTCGACGCCGAGAATCGTCGACGGTTCACATTCGCTCTTGGTGAAGACGCCTTCTCCCAGTTCGATGCCGTCAAATTCTTTCATCGAGCAGTAGGGGAGCGCCTGCGGATTGACGGTGAGACCCGCGGGGACGTCGACGCGCACGTTCTTCGCGACGCCGTTGGGCACCTTGCTCCCACCGACTTCAGTCGAATTCAGTTCGAAGAGCGTCAACCCTACGTTCGGATGCGCGCCGGCCTGCGTGAACGGTTGGGTGCAGGTCGGGTTCTTGCAGGTGGCCGATACGAATGCTTTGATGCCGAATTCCGGTTCGACCGCCGCCGCCGGGGAGGCGGCGGCCGCCAGTGCCGCGATGGCCGTCGCAGCCACCACCGCGACCCTCGGCCCGATGCCCGCAGAAAACGACCTCATCCTCCACCTCCCGTTGGCTCTGAACCCATCATAGCCGCTCGCCGGCGCTCCGACCAGGGCCTCTTCGCGCAGGGGTCGATTGCTGCAGACAACTACTGACGATGTTGTCAGTGCATTCCGCGATGCTGGGAAGGCCGGTGTGCGGTTGACCGCCTATGCCGATGGTGTCGATGCTTGGACTTCTCATGCCTTCCCCTGCGCCGCTTGCAGCCCGCTACGTAGATCCGCGTGCGCTGGACGAGCTTCTTCCCGTTTTGCGCCGTGATAGTCGTCGGCATCACGAGCCTGCCCTTGCAGAGGTTGCGGTTGCCCGCGAGCGCCGAGTGCGGGCCGATCGGCAGCCGCAGCTCGAAGCTGTGGATCGGCACGTCCGGCAGCGAGGCGAAGCTCGAGTGGGTGTAGCCGCCCTTGATGTTCGTGTTGCCGACGAGGATCACGGTCACGCCGTCGCCTCTCAGCACGAGGTCGAGGTCGGGGAACGCCGCGCCACCGTGGGAGACGACGATCGCCGGCCCCCTCAACGTGCCGGGCAGCGCCGGCGTGCTCGCGCTCACCTCGCCGACGCTCGAATCGCGCGGACAGGAGAGCGGCGCGGCCGCGAAGGTGCTGGCGGGGCAGGCCAGTTTCAGCGTGCTGAGGCGCGCGACGAGCTTCCGCGGCAGCATCACCGCGACCGAGCGGATGTTCGCATCGCCGGGGCGCTCGCTCACTGTCACGCGCAGGCTCGCGCCGAAGCGGCGCGAGGTCCTCGCTTTCGTGAACGCCCTGAAGCTCGGCCTGAATCTCAGCGCGCCGCAGCCGGTCGCCTCAAAGGGGCTCGCGACGCCGCCGCTGGCGCCGAACGTCGAGCTCAGCGTCGTGTCGGTGCTGAGCGGCGCGCAGCTCGTCGGGTCGATCAGGAAGCCGGGGCGGTCGATGCTCACGCTCAGCGCGCGCAGGCGGATCGGCGCTCCCCCGACGATCGTCGGCAGCGAGCTCGAGACGGTGACCCGCGCCGTGTGGGGGTCGATCTCGATCTTCGCGCGCGTCGTGATCACGCCGTAGTCGAAGGGGCCGATTTTCGTCGCGTCCGTGAAGACCGCGAGTCCGAAGGGCGCGCCGCCGTAGGGCCCTGTCAGGTAGACCGGCCCGGCCGGCAGCCTGAAGGGGCTCGAGCCGGAGCCGACCGTCGCGCTCGCGCTGCCGATTCTGCTCCGTGCGGGGCAGCTGCGCGTCGCCACCTGCGCCTCGCTGCAGAGCGCGGCCGCGGGGATCTCGCCGATCAGGCCCTCCGGCAGGGTCGTGCTCAGAGTCGAGACGTACTGCTGGCCCTGTTCGCGATTCAGCGTGAGCGTGAAGCTCGTGTGCGAGCCCGCGGCCGTCGATGAGGCGCTCGTGCCCTGGGAGACGCCGAACGGCAGCGGCGAGGGGCAGGCGCCGCCGCGCCCGTCGAAGTCGACGGTGAAGGGACCGAGCGGGGTCGTCGCGGGCGGCTGCCCGCTGTAGGGCAGGAAGCTCGCGAAGGTGAGCGCAGGCCCGCAGGCGAGCGGATTCGCGAGCGGCGCGGCGTCGCCGCCCTTGAACTTCAGGACGAAGTCTTCGAAGGGCACCGGAGGCAGGTTCGAGAATGTCGTCGTCAGCCTTCCGGTCGTCGGGTCCGCGCTCGTCCTGCCTTCGAGTCGCGCGCCTACGCCGTAGGCGGGCGCCTGCACGGCGACGAGAATCCTGTACTCCTGTCCGGAGGCGGGTTGATCGCTCTTCGGCGTGCCGAGGTAGGCAGAGCCCGTCAGCGACCCGTTCGGGATCCCCGGCGCGTCGACGCTCACCGCGCCGATCGCCGATCCTGACGGGCATTCGATCGGTTCGTCGCTGCCGAGCTTGAACTGCGCGTCGCTGCACGCCTGCAGGCCGTTCGCGGCCGACGGGTCGAGCGTCATCCCTTCTGGCAGCGTAACCCTCGATTCGAGCAGGTCAGGCGTGTTCGGCTTCGCCGGCTGTTCGGTGCCCTGCGGCACGTGCACGACGACTTCGCTGCCGTCCGGCGCGTCCGAGCGCGTCGTTTCAGGTCGCTGGCCGATCTTCGGCGCGAATTCGAGCGATCCGCAGCCGCTCGCGCCGACGGGCGTCCGGTTCGCGTAGGCGAGGAAGCCGCCTGGCGCCTCGTGGGAGTCGACGTGCAGGAAGGTCGTCTGGGGCCCGTTGCATGTGCTCGGCAGCGTGATGAACGAGCGGTCGGGCGCGAAGGGGTTGTGTTCGTGCGGGCGCCCCCAGAAGATCAGCTTCGACTCGACGAGTTCGGGGGTGCTCGGGATGTTCAGGATCTTGAAGTACTCGTGATAGTCGCCGGCTGCGACGCCGCTGCTTTCGCCGCCTGGCGCTTCCGCTTCGTGGAACCAGCTGAGGCCGCCTTCGAGATAGACGACCGACTGCAGTTTGAGCAGTTCGATCGTCGGGCTGTTCACTTCGACGCCGAAGCGCGCCGCCTCGCCAGGCCGGCGCTGCACGTCGTAGACGGGGAAGCGTTCGGTGACGGTGACCGGCGTGCTCGTCTGCCCGAGCGGCAGTTTCGGCAGCCCGAGCAGTTTCAGCACCGCTTCGTTCGCTTCGACGGTGCCCGTCGCTTCGTCTTCGCCCACCTTGCTGCCAGGCGGACAGAGCGATTTCTCGGCCTCGATCTCCGCTTCGCTGCACGCCGGCGTCGCTTCCGGATTCACGGCGAGGCCGGAAGGCAGGTCGACCCGCACGTCCTTCACGTGCCCGATCGGGCGGTAGACCTTTTTCCCGTCGAAGCCTTCGCTCTCTTCGGATTGGAAGCGGAAGTCGGTGATGCCGAAGCTCGGATGCCCGGCCGCCTGGGTGTAGAAGAGACTGGGCGTTTCGTCGGTGCATTCCTGATTCGTGCACGTGCCCGCTTCCCACCTAGAGACGCCGAACCCGGCCGCGTCGGCGCTCGCAGCGGCCAGCAGACCGGCGATCAACGCCGCGGTTGCGAGCAGCAGCCCGATCTTTAGCCGCGTGACAAGCACGACGACCCCCCCGGGCGCGAGATCCCGCAGCCGCCGCCGGTCGTGCAGCCGTGAGTCATGCTGCCGCCGCAGGTCGGGGCTTGCGATTGGCGGCTGTGACCCCACGCTCTCTCCTCTCCGCGCTCCCTCGCTTCGGGCGAGAGATACCCTCGCGGTAGGCGATGTAATCGCGGCGCGGCGCGCGCAAAACCACGACACTGCGAGGGCATGCGACTCGAAGGGATCAAGGTCGGCGACGTCGTCGAGGTCGACCGGCTTGGCAGGCGCTTTCACGCGCTCGTCACCGGCACGACGCCAGGAGGGTTGCTGCTGCAGCCGCTCGACCGGCGCGTCAACTACCACAGCTGCCGCAGCAGCCAGGTAATCGGCCACTGGACGAGGCGCGGACGACCAAGAACGACGGAGACGCCGCTGCAGCCATCGCCCCGCCAGCTGCGGCTCTCGCTGGAGTGAGCGCCGCGCCGCCGCCGTGAGCGTCGCCGGCCTCGTAGGCCCCCTCAGCGCCTGCGGCGTGTGCGCCACCCCTCCAATCGCCGCTCCCGCCGCGCAGGCAGGCGCGAGAGAGGATCCGCCTCAGCGCGAACACGAGCATCGCCGGCAGCGCCGGGGCGCCGATCGCCGCCAACACGGCGCGCGAGATCGCGCGATCGGCCGGCGACTCCGAGCGCATCCAGGTGACGTATAAGCTCGCCATCGCGGCGAAGACGATCAGCTGGGCCCGGCCGTCTGGCGCACACCGCAGCCGCCTGCTCGCCTGCTCGGCGATCAGGCCCATGCGCCGGCTCGCCTCGTGTGGGCAGGCGTAGTAGTCGAGCAGGCTGCGCTGTCCCATCTCCGCGTCCTCGACCCGGTCGACGAGACTGTCGAGCAGCGTGTGCAGGCTGCCCGCCCAGGGGAAGTAGGCTCCCTCGAGCGCGGCCGACTGCCGCCGGTCGACCTGGGCGTGCGAGGCCGCGGACATGAAGCTGAAGATGCCGGTCGAGGAGCCGGCGGAGGCCGCGGTCTCCCACCAGCGCAATCCGCTGCCGGCCGGGGTTTGCCGCCGCGCCCACATCGCAAGCGCGAGGTGCGTTCCCTCGGGATGGAGGTGATTGCGGCCCTGGTAGGAGACGATGCGCCGCACCGCCCGCACGAGCGGGCCGACGAGCGCCGCCCGCGCCGGCAGCGAGTCGAAGGCGGCGCGGCAGGCTTCGCTCAGGGCCGCGAGGTAGCCGCCGTCGTCGCGGGAGCCGCAGTGGGCGTAGTAGTCGACGTGCGAGCGGGTCGACTCGGAGGCGACGAGCAGCGCCTCGTGCAGCGCGCGGCCGTTCGCGACCGGGTCCCCGCTGCCGCGCTCGGAGAGGATGTCGGCGTAGTCGTAGGCGGTCTGGAAGGCGACCTGGGCGCCGATCACGCGCGCACGGTGCAGCCTGCGCGCGAAAGCCGCGTAGGCAGCGGCGCCCTCGACGTTGCCCACCTTCTGTTGCTGCATCTGCAGCGCGAGCGTGCGCAGAGCCGGGTCGGGGACCTGCAGCGCGCGCCTGCGCCAGCGCGAGAGCTCGTTGCGCACCTTCGGCAGCACGCCGAGCCAGTAGCAGCGTGCCGCAGATGCGAATCGCGCCAGCAGCGGCAGCCAGTCTCTGATGTGTCGGAGGCAGATCGGCACGGTTTGCACCCTCGATGCACGTTCGCTCGCCTCGGCGGCGTCATTCCTGGAAGGCCGCTTGCGGTGAGACCCGCGCCGCACGCAGGCCCGGAAGCGCGACGATCGTGAGCGCGATCCCGGCGACGATTCCGAGCACGGCGAGCACCTGCGTCTCGCCGAAGGCGAACGGCGCCGGGAAGCCGGTGCTCATCTCCAGCCAGCGACTCGCGAGCGCATGGCCGTATACGCCGAGCACCGCACCGACGAGACAGCCGACGCTCAGCACGATCGCGCTCTCCCACAGCAGCGTCCTCAGCAGCTGGACGCTGCTGAACCCCTTCGTCTTCAGCGACGCGAACCAGGAGCGGCGCATCCAGATCGCGGCGCTCAGCGCGGCCGCGACGGCGAGCGCCGCGGTGATCAGCAAGAGCGTCGAGATCTGTCCGAGCGTGCGCAGGCCCTGGCGCGCGCTCGTCCTGTAGACGGCTTCGCGGTCGGCGATGGTCTGGACGACGAGCCCGCGGCGGCCGCCGAGCGCGCGTCGCACCGCCGCGCGTCCGGCGGCGGGCGAGACTCCCCGCTTCAGCTGCACTTCGAGGGCGGTCGGGACGCTCGTGCGCCAGTAGCGGTGGAAGTCGGCTGCGCTGAGGGTGAGCGCGCCCGGCGTCCAACCGATGTTCGTCGTCACCGCGGCGACGCGCAGGCGGGCGGGCCCGGAGGGCGTCGGCAGCGTGAACGAGCTGCCGACGCGCAGTCCCCGTTCGTTTGCGAACCCGCTCGAGACGCTCGCCCAGCCGCTGTCCCGCAGCCTCGCTTCCGCGCTTGCGGGATCGCCTTCGACGACCTGGCTCGCCTCGATCTGCCGCGGCGCCGCGGGCGATCGCGCGCGCACCCACATCCGGCGTTCGCCCACGTCGAGCAGCGCCCCCTGATAGGGGCGCACGGCCGCCACTCCAGGCGCGGCGGCGACCTGCCTCAGCGGGCTCTGCCCGGCGAAGCGGTCGATCGTCAGCGTGTCGTTGCCGGTGCTCACCCATACCTGGGCGGTCGTGAGGTATTCGCTCACCGCGTCGTCGAGACCCCGGATCAGGTCCTGCCTCGCGCCCAGGATCGCGACGCTGCCGTAGACGGCGAGCGCGGCGACGCCCGCGAGCGCGATCGACCGCGTCGCGGTCGCGCGCAGTTCGATCACCGCGAGCGCGAGCATGCTCCCTCGCAGCCGCTCGGTGAGCGGCGAGAGCGCCCTCGTCAGCAGCGTGAACACGGGCAGCACGAGGCAGACGACCGCGACCGCGAGCACGACACCGCCGATCACGGTCAGGCCTGGCATCAGCAGCACGACGATGCTGACGAGCGCGACGATCGCCGCGCCGGCCCCGCTCACCCACAGCGCGACGCGGTCACCGACGCAGTGCCCGGCTTCGCCCTCCTCGCGCATCACCGCGTCTATCCGGCGTCGGCGGCGCAGGTCGAGCGCGGGCGGCGCAGAGGCGCACAGCGCCGCCAGCACTCCGGAGAGGACCGCGACGAGCACGGCGCTCGCGGGGATCGTCTGGTCCGCCGCGACGGGAAACACATAGGTGAGCACCCTTGGCACCTGCCGGAACAGGCTGCGCGCAAGCAGGTCGCCGAGCACGACCCCCAGCATCGAGCCAACGAGGCCGAGGACGAGCGCCTGGAAGCCGAGGATCAGCAGCACCTGCCGGGGACCGAAGCCCTGGCTGCGCAGCTCGGCGACGAAGCGGCGCCGCTCTGGCACGGTCAGCAGCATCGCGTTCAGCGCGAGCAGGAAGCCGACCATCGCGCTGATCGCGGCGAACAGGGTCGTCGACTGGTCGTTCGGCCTCGCGGCCGTCGAGAGCAGCTGCAGTTCGTGATCGGCCGGGGCCACCTGCAGGCGGCCGGCGGCGAGCCGCTTCAGCTCCGCCGCGACCTGCGCTTCGCGACCGGGCCGCGGCTCGACGAGGATCTCGCTCACCCTGCCGGGCAGGTCCGCGAGCCGCTGGGCGTACGGCAGCACCGCGACGGCGATCGGGCTCGTCGACACGCGGCCAATCGTCTGGCTGCCGAGCACCGCCGCGACCGTCGCCCTGCGCTCCTGCCCTCCGATCATCAGCGTCACCGACCCGCGCGCCGCGGCGCCGACCTCTTCGGCGACCGCTAAGGGCAGGCCGACGCCGCCTGAGGTCAGCTGCACGTCGGAGCTGATGTTGCGGGTCGCGCTGCTGTGCAGCGAGATCAGGCTCGGGGTCACCCCCTCGAGCAGCACCGGCGCACGCCCGCTCGGCCCGGCGATCGTCGCGTCCGCGCGCAGCACCGGCGCGAGGTGCCTCACGCCCCGCAGGCGTTGCACCCGCTGCAGCATCGCTTCGGGCATCCCCGTCGCCGAGCGCGCGCTCAGCTGCAGGCGCGCCGAGCCCGTCACGCCTTCGATCAATCCTCGGGCGGAGGAGGCGATGCTCGTGTTCGCGACGAGCACGCCGAAGCAGAGCGCGACGCCGACGGCGATGCCCGCGCCGGCGAGCAGCTCCTGCATCGCGTGCCGGCGCACCCGCCAGCGATAGAGCGTCAGCAGGCCGCTGAGGCGGACCTGCATGATCGAAGGGTCGAGCGCGCGTCGCAGCAGGTTCACCGGTTTCGTCCTCCCCGCCTCGCGCTGTCCGATCCGGGGAACGAGACGATCTCCGCCTCGCGATCCATCAGACGCACCTCGCCACCGCCGATCGACATCATCCGGCTCGCCCCGTGCAGGGGCGCAAGTTCCTCCGAGGCGATCACGAGCGCGACGCCGGCCTCGCTGCCGATGGACCGCAGCAGCTTGTACGTCTCCGCCGCCTCGCGCATGTTCAGGAAGGCGGCGGGCTCGTCGACGAGCAGCAGCCGCGGCCTGTGAACGAGCGCCTGGGCGAGCATCACCCTGATCAGGTCGTCGCGCGCAAGGCCCGCGACAGGGTACTCCGCGCACATCAACGCTCCGGTCCGATCGAGCGCGCGCAGCGCCGGCATGCGCGCCTCTCGCAGCGAGGCGCCGCCCGCGAGCAGCGGCAGCGCGACCAGTTCGATCGCGCGCTCGTTCAGCGCCGGACGCCGGTCGGTGAGCACGAGCCCGATCCCGCCGTCGCGCAGCAGCGCCGCGCGACGCTGCCCTGAGATGCTCGCGAGGTCGACGCCGTCGAAGCGCACGCAGCCCCGCTGCGCAAGCTCGAGGCCGGCCGCGAGGCGCAGCAGCGTGCTCTTGCCGGAGCGGCGCATGCCCCAGATCCCGACGAAGTCGTCCGCCTCGATCTCGAAGCTCACGCCGTCGAGCACGACGAGCTCCCGCCGCCCATCCTGGTAGCTCGTGTGGACGCGCTCGAAGGAGAGCAGTGCCATCGCGCCGTCAGCGCCGCGGCTGCGCGATGAAGTCCTGGATCGCCTCGCGCGCGGCCATCACCCAGCGCAGCTCCGCCTGCAGGTGCTCGTCTGCGGCGACGCGGGCGAGCGCCATCGCGAGCCCTGCCCATGAGGTGCTCGCGACCTCCGCGTCGCTCGTCGCCTTCAGCATCTCGAAGCATTCGCGCTCGTAGACGGCGAGGCCGCGCAGCAGGCTCGGTCCGTCCTCGCAGCGCGAGACCGCGATCTTCGCCTGGAGCTCCTCCCGCACGGGCGCCTTCGACGCGCGGGTCTCCATCCAGATCGCGAGCGCGGCCTTCGTGTGCTCGGTCGGAGAGTAGACCTCGAGCACGCCGCGCCGGGTCTGCAGGGGTTCGCTCGCGACCAGGTTCGCGCTCTGCAGCTGGCTCAGCATCTGGTAGACGCTTTTGCGGTCGACCTGCCAGGCGGGCCCGAGCCGGCGCGCCATCAACGTCGCAAGCGCGTAGGCGTGGGCCGGATGCTCGAGCTCGGCGACGAGCCCGAGCAGCACGCCCTTCAGGGGCGACCCCCGCATCCAGGACCTGTTGTTCACGGCGTCAGCGATCACGACTGTTCCATCTCCTCGATCGAGTCGCAGCAGCCTAACGGCCGACATAGATGTCCGCCAAATGACCCGACGCGTTGCGCCTCGCGCGCAATGCGTCGTTCGACTGCGTCGTCAAGGTGCTGTCGATGTCATGATGCGAGCTGTCTGCGAAAGCACCCGCTAACACCGTCGAAAACATCAGGCGAAGAGCGCAACCGCGCGCCGAAGCGGGATCTCACACTCCCTGGAAACACCGCTCCGCCGCGGTAACAATTGTTTCCAACTACGGCCCGGGGCGGCTGGGACCGCTTGCACGCGAGGCTGAGGACCGCCTCGCGGAGCCTCGCGCCGCTCTTCACGGCGGCCGCCGCTGCCGACCCTCGCGGCGGGCGACGGAGCCGGGCTAGGATCTTCATCGTGCAGACTGCGGAAGGGTCGAACGGCAGCGCGGGCGTCCGTCAGGGGCGACGATGAGCGCGCGGCGAGTGCTGCGCTCGTTCGCGTTCCTCGACCTCTGCGGCTTCACCGCCTACATCGACGAGCGCGGGGACGAGGACGCCGTGCAGGCGCTGTCCGCGATGCGCGCAGCGATCAGGAGCGCCGCCGAGGAGCATGGCGTCAGGGTCGCGAAGTGGCTTGGCGACGGGGCGATGCTCGTCGGCGTCGAGCACGGTCCGCTCACGCAGTGCGCGCTTGCGATTCAGGCGGAGATGCCCGCGGGGCCTTCGCCGCCGTTGCGTGGCGGCGTCTGCACCGGCCAGGTGTTGCTCTTCGAAGGCGACGACTACGTCGGCCGCGCGGTCAACATCGCGGCACGGCTCTGCGCCGCCGCCGCCCCAGGGCAGATCCTCGTCGCGGACGGCGGCCTCTCCACGAGCGAGGCGGACCTGGACGCGCCGACGGCCGACAGCCTTCACGCGGACTCGCCTCACGGCCGTCACGCAGCCCCGCCTCAGGGACCTGATGCGGTCGCGCCTGACGACCCGGATGCGGCCACGCCTCACGACCCTGGCCGAGCCACGCCTGACGACCTCGTCGCCCAGGCGCCCCGCCTCGTCGAGTCCGAGGGCGAGCTCGATCTAGCTGCGCTTCAGCCTCAGGTCGACGGACGCCCGCTGCGCGCGATCGAGGTCCGCGGCCTCTCGAGCAGCATCAGGGTGCGGCAGTTCGACCGCCACCGCCCCGCTCGTTGAGACGACATACGACCGCGCACGCGTCCGCAAGTCGTTACGCGGAGCATCAGCCGAGGGGAGACGACACTCCTGAGGGGAGACCGCCTCAGCCGGTCGCGTCAGGAAACTCCTCTGCTTCGATCGCCTCCGCGCGGGCGATCAGCTGCGAGGTCGAGAGCTCGAGCGCCGCCGCGAGGCGCCGCA
Source organism: Solirubrobacterales bacterium (assembly GCA_037915935.1). Lineage (GTDB taxonomy): Bacteria > Actinomycetota > Thermoleophilia > Solirubrobacterales > Solirubrobacteraceae > Palsa-744. The sequence continues at coordinate 22,288 of JBAIYK010000032.1, forward strand.
GGCTGCGGTAGGCGGGGTTGCGCTTGCCGGTCTCGACGTTCGAGATCCAGCGCTGGTGGATTTCCGAGCGTAGGTGCACCTGTTCCTGAGTCAGCTTCAGTTCGTTGCGGCGCGCTTTCGCCGCTTTGCCGAGCGCGATCTGGAAGGCCGGCGGCGGGGGCTTCGTCGCAGCGGCCTTCGGAGGCATGGCGGCAGCCTTCCGGCCGCCAGGGTGAGCTGCAATGACAATTGGGTAGAGCGCGCAGCGGGCGTCGCGCTTCCGGCCTCATGTCGTTGCGGCAGAGGAGCGAGCCGACCGCCGATCGGTGGGTTATGTCGTCGGAGCAGAGCGACCCACGAAAGCAAGAAACCCGCTCGTTCAAGCGGGTTCTCGCCCATGCGTCCGCGCAGATGCCCGTCAGACCCCGCGTCGAGTTCAACCTTCAGCGAAGCACGCGCGCGGAGAGATTCGAACTCCCGACCTTCGGTTCCGTAGACCGACGCTCTATCCAGCTGAGCTACGCGCGCAGAGTGCTCAGTCTAGCCCGCGAGCCTCCGCGAGCGCCCTTCGCTGCGCCTTGTGAGCGCGCTTCGCAGCCTGGTAGTCGAGCAGCGCCTGCGGCGAGTCGACGTCGCCGAGCGTCGGATGCTCCGGGACGAGCTCCTTCGCGGCCTTCACGCCGTAGCGCTTCGCGAGCACCGCGGCGAGCGACTTCACCTTCATCTCGCCGAACCCCGGCAGCGCCTCGAGGTTGGCCCGCAGCGTCCTAGCGTCGGCCGCCTGCTCCCAGACGCGCGCCGCTTCGCCGCCGTAGCCGTCGCGGACGTGCGCCGCGAGCGCCTGGACCCGGCGCGCCATGTTCGCCGGGAAGCGGTGGATCGCGGGCTTCTGCCTGAAGACCGGCTCGAGGTCCGCCTCCGCGAGCGTCTCGGCGTCGAGCGAGCCGAGCCGTTCGCGCAGCGCGAGCGGCCCCGCGAACGCCTTCTGGACGCTGACCTGCTGGTCGAGCGCGAAGCCGATCAGCAGCGCGAGCGGGTCCGCGGCGATGAGCGCGTTCGCCTCGTCGGAGTCGGTGAAGTGCAGACGTTGAGGCTTCGGCATCCTCGGCCAATCCTATCCGCGTCGCTCGCCCGCCTCGCTCATAGCGCAACCTCTCCTCGCTGAGCGTCGAGGTGCTTCTCACTCACAAGAGCTCGAGCACGCGCTCGACCGGCCGGGCGAGGACGGCGCGCTCGCCGCGTACGACGATCGGCCGCTGCACGAGCACGGGGTGGGCGACCATCTGGGCGATCAACTCGTCGTCGGACACCTCAGGGTCTACGAGGCCGAGCTCCTGAACGAGCGGCTCGCGCGTCCTTCGAAAGAATCTTCTCAGCGCCCGCGTAGCTGCGCCTTAAGGAACCCATGCTTTCCTGGTGCCCAGAGAGAGGACGGGCCACCAGCATGTCGAGCACAGATCTGCAGGTCTCGGAGGGAGCTCTCGCGCTGGAGCGCTCCACCCCAGCGAGCGTCCGCTGGCCGCTCTCGCTGCGGGCCGGCGCCTGGCTGTTCTGGGCGATGCTCGTCGGCAATGGCATCTTCATCGTCTGGATGTGGCTGCACGGCGGCGGCATCTCCGGCGTGCACGGCCGCCCGGAAGCGTTCACGAGCCTCGGCCGGATCACCGGCCTGATCGGCGTCTATCTCGCGCTCGTGCAGGTGCTGATGCTGAGCAGGCTGCGGCCGCTCGAGCGGTTCGTAGGCTTCGACCGCCTCACCAGCTGGCACCGCGTGAACGGCGAGGTGTGCGTGAGCCTGATCGTCGCGCACGCGGTGCTGATCACGATCGGCTACGCGCTGGCCGAACGGATCTCCATCCCGAGCGAGCTCTCGCGGCTGCTCAGCTCATACCCTGGCATGGTGACGGCGACGGTCGGCACCGTGCTGATGGTCGCCGTGGTCATCAGCTCCCTCGTAATCGTCAGGAAGAGGATGAGATACGAGAGCTGGCGCTTCGCGCACTTCCTGATCTACGCCGGCATCGCGCTCGGATACCTCCACCAGATCCCGACGGGCAACGAATTCGCCGCCCACCCTGCGCAGGCCGACTACTGGATCTCGCTGTACGTCGTCACCCTCGCCCTGCTGCTCATCTACAGGGTCGCGCTGCCGATCAGGGACTTCTTCAGATACGAGCTGACGGTCGAGAGCGTCGCCTCCGCCACGGGCCCCGCGGTCACCAGCGTAGAGGTCGGCGGGCGGGACCTTCACCGTCTGCACGCGGTCGCAGGGCAGTTCATGCTGTGGCGATTCCTGACGCGAGGGCGGTGGTGGCAGGCCCACCCCTTCTCCCTCTCGGCGATGCCGGACGGGCATACGCTGCGGCTGACCGCGAAGGCGGTCGGCGACTTCACCGGCAAGCTCCCCGAGATCGAGCCCGGCACGCGCGTGATGGTGGAAGGCCCGTTCGGCGTGCTCACATCGGCGGCGATGAGGACGGAGAAGGCGCTGCTGATCGCGGGCGGGATCGGCATCACGCCGCTGCGAGCGCTGTTCGAGGAGATGGCGGGCTCGATCGACGTCGTGCTGATCTATCGCGTCGTCTCGAGGCGGGAATTCGCGCTGCGCGACGAGCTGGAGGAGATCGCCGCGCGGCCGGGCGCGACCCTGCACCTGCTGCCGGGCGACCACCGCCGGCGGGAGGGCGCGAAGCTGCTCTCGCCCGCGAGCCTCCGCTCGTTCGTCGGCGACATCGCGCAGCGCGACGTCTACCTGTGCGGGCCGCGAGCGATGATGGAGCAGGCGGCGGCGAGCCTCGCCGAGCTGAACGTCCCCGAGGACCAGATCCACAGCGAGCGGTTCGCGCTCGCAGCGTGAACGCGGACGGTTGAACAGATGCTCACGCGGATCGAAGAGGTGATGGGCATACCGGTGATAGTCGAGGTGGCCGACGGCGAGGTGGACGAGGCTGACGTCGACCGTGCGTTCGAGTGGCTGCGGTTCGTCGACCGCACCTTTTCCACCTACATCCCCGACAGCGAGGTCAGTCGGATCAACGCCGGGCGGCTCGCCCTCCGCGACGCCCACCCGGCAGTGCGCAGCGTCGTGAGACGGTGCGAGGAGCTGCGCCGTCAGACGCTCGGCTACTTCGACATCGCCGCGGCGGGCGGCGACGGGCGCGGGATCGACCCCTCCGGCTTCGTGAAGGGGTGGGCGATCGAGGGCGCCGGCCGCCTCCTCGCCCGCGCCGGGGCGCGCAACTGGCACGTGAACGCCGGCGGCGACATCCGCCTGCACGGCGCGCCGCCGGGAGCCGCCGGCTGGCGGGTAGGGATCCAGCACCCCCGCGAGCGGATGGCGATCGCCGCCGTACTCGAGCTCTGCGAGGGCGCGGTCGCTACCTCAGGCGCCTACGAGCGCGGCGAGCACATCGTCGATCCGCACACTGGCAAGCCGCCATCGGGCATCGAGTCGGTCACGATCATCGGCCGCAACCTCGCGACCGTCGACGCCTACGCCACCGCGGCCTACGCGATGGGCCGCAAGGGCGCCCAGTGGGCGGCAAGTCTGCAGGGCCACGGGGCGATCGTGATCTTCGACGACGGCAGGATCGCCTACTCGGCCGGGGCGGAGAGATGCCTGCGGAAGGCGACGGCCGACGGATCGCAGTCGTCGGCGAGGCGGGCGGCATGACGAGCTCGAGGAAGACGCGGCGATGATCGGAAACCGGGCGCAGCGCCTGATCGGCCGGACGGTGGTGACGGCGGCGGTCGTCGCCGCGATGGTCGTGCTGATCCTCATCTACGTCCGCAGCGGCGGCAACGGCACGGGTGCGGGCACGGTGACGCTGCGTGCGAACCCCAGCCGTGGCGGCGGCAGCGAACACAACGGCAAGACCACGGCCGGCGAATCGGCCGGCTCGGGCGAATCGGCCGGCTCGGGCGGCCCGCCCACCTCGCCCGGTCAGCAAAGCGGAGAAGGCGGCGAAGCGAGCGGCGAAAACGGCGGCGCGGGGGCGGCCGGCGGCAGTGCCGGCGCGCCGCCGAAGAGCGGGGCGGGCGGCGCCACCGGCACCTACACTGGGCCGGTCTTCCAGACGCCATATGGGCCGGTGCAGGTCGCGGTGGCCGAGCAGGGAGGGCGGATCGCCGAAGTGAAGGCGCTGCAGCTGCCGACCGACCATCCGCAATCGCTCTACATCAGCGAACGGGTCGCGCCGCTGCTGCGCGAAGAGGTGCTGCAAGCCCAGAGCGCTCAGATAAACATCGTCTCCGGCGCGACGTTCACCAGCGAGGGCTACGCCCAATCGCTGCAGCAGGCGCTCAGCCACATCCGCTGAGGCAACTGCAACGGAGGGGGAGGGATTCGAACCCTCGTCGGAGGAATCTCCCCCGAAACGGTTTTCGAGACCGCCGCATTCAACCGCTCTGCCACCCCTCCAGGGGGATCGTCCTCGAAGGCTAGTAGATCCTCTTGCACAGGCCCGATCGCGTCGGGTCGGAGCGCCTCAGACGTCAGAAGCGTTGAGACCGAAACAGCTCCTCTACGTCGATGACATTGAGGCGGTGCGGCGCTGCGGAGAGGCTGCGGCGCGTGCCTGCAGCGCCGGTATTCCAGGCGGCTCTCGGAGCGGCGGTGAAAGCGCGTCGCAAGGAGCTCGGCCTCACGCAGGAGCAGCTCGCGCTGCGCGGCGACCTGCAGCAGCGCTGGATCTCGAACGTCGAGACGGGCAAGCGCAACCCGAGCTATGCGAGCCTCCGTCGGCTCGCAGTCCTGCTCGAGCTCACGACTGCGGAGATGATCGATCGCGCGGAAGCGAGCGAGCGCAACTTCCACAGCGACAAATCGTCGCAACATGCGGAATCGCCGCGGTCCCGCGGCGCGCGCACGCGTTAGGCTCCTAACACATTGCGGCCGCGCAACTCGATCGAGCGCCCGATCGCCCTCGCACACGTCGATCGGAGCCTCGCAACGCGACGATATCGCCGGCCGACCACCTTGCGGACGCACACGTGGGAGAGACCATGGATTTCTTAGCCCGAGGAATCATCGTGACCGTCGCCGGTCGTAGGGGCGCCGGCCGGAGGTCACGGGGTTCCTGACGATCGCGCCGCCCGCTCGCGGCGCATCGACGAAAGCATCGCCCAGGCACTGCCTGGCTGCAGAGGGCTCTCAGCGCGCAAGAGCCGGTCCTGGGACAGGCTCTAAGGGGGCGCCGCGTAGGACGAGAGCCGCATTCCATTGCGCCGCATGGGCGGCCATGCGCTATCGGGACATCGAGGAGGATCAATGGAGGCACGTCGACAGCTCATCCGCTACGCGATCGCGGGCGGCTACGCGATCATGATCGGAGCGTTCTACGAGGCGGTCTACGGATGGGCCTGGAAAGAAGCCGTGGACGAAGTCGTCCTCATGTCGAGGGCCGACGCCTTCACGACGATCGGCGGCGCGGTCGCCGTCGGCTTCGTGCTCGACCAGCTCTACAGCGCCTTCGACCGGCCGCCGGTGCGCTTCGCCTTCACGCCGAGGCTGCCTCGCTGGGCGCCGCAGAGGCTGAGAGCGGCGGTCGGCGGATTCACGCTGCGCCTGCAGCTCTTCGGCGCAGCAGACGTCAGCGACAAGGTGCTTCGCGCGCTGCAGGACCTGCCTGCCGCGGAGCGCGCCTTCAAGCGCGCGTTCAGCGGCGGCGCGACGGCGCTCTCGGCCGAACGCCGTGAAGGCGCTCGCAGCTCGACCGAGCGCGCCCACAGGCTCGACGAGGCGAACCACCTGCTCAGCAGCGTCCTCAACCTCACCTACTCGAGCGGAGACGGCCAGATCGCCCGCAGCTACGCCGCGATCGAGGACATCTACCACGCGCTCGGCGCCTGCCAGGCGGCGCTGATCGCCATCTCGCTCGCAACCGCCGTCGACGTCGCCGCGAAGCACAGCGGCGCGTTCGCGGCCCACCTCGGCCCCTCGCTCGCCGTCACGGCGCTCGCGCTCGCGCTGATCTGGGGGTCGAATCGCGTGATCAGCGTCAATCGTCGACGCAGATGGCTTGCGATGACCGACCAGCTGCGCAACGACCTGCGCGCGTGGGCTCTGCGGCACCCGCAGCTGCTCAGCGAACTCGCGAAGGACGGCGGCAGCTGCGAGCAGTAGGAGTCTGTGATAATCGCCACGTGCTTGGCGATCGCTTCTACACGCGTCTCTCGATCGCGATCGGCGACGCCGGGCTGAAGGCGGTCGGCAAGCTGAACGTGCCCGTCTACAGGGCGACGAAGGGCAGGCTGTTCGGCCGACTCGCAGGCTCGCCGGTGCTGCTGCTGACGACGACCGGCCGCCGCTCAGGGGTGCCGAGAACGGTGCCGGTCCTCTACATGCGCGATGGCGAGCGCCTCGTCGTGATCGGCTCGAACGCCGGCAATGCGCGTGCGCCCGCCTGGGCGCTCAACCTGCAGGCGCACCCCGATGCGGAGGTCGAGCTCGGCGGTCGGCGCCTCACCGTGCGCGCGAGGGTGGCTGCAGGCCCAGAGCGGGCGGAGCTCTGGCAGCGGTTCAACGAGCGGTACTCAGGCTTCGAGCGCTACGACGCGCGCACGAGCCGCGACATCCGCCTCTTCGTGCTCGAGCCTCGCGCAGGTCAGGACTGACGATTGCGGCGGTTCTGCTCGCGCTCGCCGTGGACCTGGACGGCGATGAACGCGATGATCCCGTTGACGATCACGCCGATGCCGACGAAGACGACGAGCAGGCCGAACGTCTTCGTGAAGGCTGCGCTCGCGGCGGCGAGGATCATCGGCTTCGCTTCCTCTGCTGTCGAGGCATGGGGGCGCAGCCTACCATCGAGCTTGCCGCCACGCTCGGAGCTGCCGCGACGCTCGGAGCTTGCCGCGACGCTCGGTCCTTGCAGGCGAGGAGGCGCCCCGCTCCAGCACTCCGCCCGCAAGGCCGAAGTGTCGTAGCCTTCAGGGGCCGCCGCGCATCGCTGCAGGACATGGTGGAGAGGTGCCGGAGCGGTTGAACGGGCGCGACTGGAAATCGCGTAACGGGGGTTGACCTCGTTCGAGGGTTCGAATCCCTCCCTCTCCGTCCTCGCCTTTCCCCCGCCGTTGGCTCTGCGAAGCAGCAGGACGCCATGCGGGGCCACGGTCGAGCCGAGGCGTCGACCCGCCTACCGCCGCGCCGCGAAGAAGTCCGTCAGCAGCAGCGCGCAGTCCTCGGTGAGCAGCCCGCCCGCGACCTCCGGCCGGTGGTTGAGGCGGGGCTCGCAGAGCACGTCCAGCACGCTGCCCGCGGCGCCCGCCTTCGGGTCGGCGGCGCCGTACACGACCCTCGACACGCGCGCGAGCACGATCGCCCCGGCGCACATCGCGCAGGGCTCGAGCGTCACATAGAGCACCGAGCCGGTCAGCCGCCAGCTGCGAAGCGCCCCTGCCGCCTGCCGCAGTGCGAGCACCTCGGCATGGGCGGTCGGATCCTCCCGCAGCTCGCGCTCGTTGTGGGCGGAACCGAGCACCTCGCCGTCGATCACGAGCACCGCGCCGATCGGCACGTCGTCGTGTTGAAGCGCACGCTCGGCCTCACGCAGCGCGAGCCTCATGAAGTACTCGTCGCGTGGAAAGAAGCGCTCGCTCGTGCTCATCAGCTCTGATCCTACGACCACACTGCAACCCCGGTCCTGAGAGCCGAGCCCGCCTCGCCCTGACGAATCCGAGCCCCGCGGTCGCACCGCTCACCGGGAAGGCGAGCGGGCAGACAAGCCGCCACGGACAAGAGTCATCATCATGCGCCGCGACGAACCGATGCGCCATCCTCCCTCCTCCCTCGTCGCGGCTCTGTTCGCGGCCATGCTGCTCATCGCGCTGCCGTGCCCTCAGCCTGCGCCGGCCGCCCCTCGCTCGCGACTCCGCGATACGCCCGTCGCTTCTCAGCCTGCGCCGGCCGCCCAGCATTCGCGCTTCCGTGCGACGCCACTCGCTGCGCGGACTGCGCCGGCCGCGATCCCGCGCTCGCGTCTTCGCGACGCGGCATTCGCCCCCCACCGCATCGTCGTCGCCTTCGCTCCAAGCAAGCGACGAGGGGAGAGGCGCAGCGCAGCGACGGTGCAGACGCGTGTTCTGACGCTCTCCGATCGCGTCTCGATGAAGGCCGCGCTCGCCCGCCTGCGGCGCAGGCGCGGCGTGCTGTGGGCGGTGCCCGACTACGTCGCTCATGCCGCCGCCGCCGAATTCGTCCCGAACGACCCCGGCGCGAGCCGACTGCCGGGCGACTGGCGCCTGCTGCAGTGGAACTTCGCCGGCCCGTTCGGCGTCAGCGCCCCCGAAGCGTGGGCGAACCTGATCGCGGACGGCGCGCCAGGCGGCCGCGGGGTGACGGTCGCGGTGCTCGACACGGGCGTCGCGTACGAGGACAGAGGCCCGTTCGTGCGATCTCCCGACTTCGAAGCCTCCCAGTTCGCGAGGGGCTACGACTTCGTCGCGGGCTCGAGGCACCCTGACGACCGCAATGGCCATGGCACCTTCGTCGCGAGCGAGATCGCAGAGGCGACGAACAACGGCCGCGGCCTCACCGGCCTCGCCTACGGCGTGAGGATCATGCCGGTGAGGGTGCTCGACGCGAGCGGCGAAGGCGACGCGGCGACGATCGCGAAGGGCGTGCGCTTCGCCGTCGACCACGGCGCGAAGGTGATCAACCTCAGCCTCGAGTTCTCAGGCGAAGTGAGCGCGGCGGACGTGCCCGAGCTCATCTCGGCGCTCGCCTACGCCCATCGGCACGGCGTCGTGATCGTCGCCGCGGCCGGCAACGAGGGCTCGACCGCGATCCCATACCCGGCGCGCGACAAGTTCGCGATCGCGGTCGGGGCGAGCACCGAACACGGCTGCCTCGCGGACTACTCGAACTACGGTGCCAAGATCGACCTCGTCGCCCCTGGCGGCGGCGCCGACGCGGACCTGCCGGCGGACCCGGACTGCCACCCGACCGCGCCCCCTGGACGCGACGTCTACGAGGAGACCTTCACCGGGCTCTCTCCGCGGGTCTTCGGCTTCCCAGGCGGCTACGAAGGCACCTCGATGGCCTCCCCGCTCGTCGCGGCGACCGCGGCGCTCGTGATCGCAAGCGCGGTGCTCGGCCCGAGCCCGAAGCCCGCCGCGGTGCGCTGGCGCCTGCAGCAGACCGCACGACGGCTCGGCGTCCAAGAGGACGCGCGCGACTACGGCCACGGCCTGCTCGACGCGGCCGCGGCTACCGCGCCCGGCGGCCCCGGCGCGCTCGCGAGCCGGCGCTAGCGCTCTGCTTCCTCCGGCTCCTCGTACCAGCGCATGCGCTCGCCAACACGCGCCCTCAGGCGCCAGCCGCGCGTCTTGGGCGCGCTCTGCAGCGCCTGCTGGAGCGCCTCGATGCCGCCCCTGACGCGCGCGGCGCTCTGCTCGCCGAGGCCCGCCGAGTCGACGCCCTGATGCAGCCGCGCGAGATTGAGCTCGAAGGTGTGATGAAGGCCCCAGTCGGCGCCCGTCAGCTCGGCGATGCGGGTGGCGTTGATCGCGTCCTCGTCGCGCTCTGCGACCTGCAGCGCGTCGAGCAGGGCGTAGAGGTCGCTCACGTCCTTCGCATTCAGCTGCACGATCTGGAGCTTGCTCATCGTCAGCTCCGCGGCGGGCAGCGTGAGCGGCTGCGCCTCGATGCGCTCGTCGAGCGGCAGCGTGTGGCACATCTCGAAGCGCCCGACGAAGACATCGAGCTTGCGCTCGCCCTCGCGATCCTCGAACAACAGCCGGCGGCGGCCGTGGAGCGCGTTGAAGCGCGCGAGCGGCTGCCATCCCTGTTCGCTCAGCAGGCGCTCGACCGCGCGCGCGCCCTTGCGCGTCGTGACGAAGTCGAGGTCGTCGATCTCTCGCTGACAGCGGGGATGCATGCGCTCGCCGAGCAGCAGCCTGATGCCCATGCCGCCGATCAGCCGCAGCGGCGCCTGCTCGCGCTGGGCGGCCGCGAGCAGCCGGCGCGCCTCCGCGGCGAGCGGGTCATCGGTCCGCACGCGCCCGGCCTCGACCGGGTCCTCGGTCGGCACGCGCTCGGCCTCGACCGCGGCCTCAGCCGGTGACGAACTGGTGGCGAACCTTGTCATCCCGCACCGCGAGCAGGCAGCCCGCGATCCTGCCGGTGTGGTAGTCGCTGCCGGGGTTGACGCACAGCGTCCGCCCGATCTTCGTCGCGCCCGCGCTCTCGTGGACGTGCCCATGCAGCGAGAGCATCGGCTGGTAGCGCTCGATCAGCTCCCGCACCGCGGTCGATCCGACCGGGATCATCTTCGGCTCGGAGCCCTGCATCACGACGCGGAAGTCATCGTCGAGCTGAGGGGCGGTGTCGAGCGTGGAGTCATAGGGTGGCACGTGGAGATTGAACACCGCCCTGCCCGGATCGTCGAGCTTCGCGGCGAGCCTGTCGACCCGCTCGTAGAGCTCGTCCTCGTCGAGCTCGCGGGGGGTGTCCCACGGAGTACGGTTGGAATACCCGAGCGAGATCATCGCGTGGCCGTCGATCTGCACGATCCGCTCCTCGCAGGCCTCGACGCGGTGCGCCTCTTCGATCGCGGCCTGCACGCTCGCCGGGTCGTCGTTGCCCGGCATCAGGAAGCACCGCGTATCGGTGCCCTGCAGCCGCTCCTCGGCGAGTGCCAGCCAGCCCTCGAACGTCTCCAGCATCACATCCGCGAACCACCGCTCGCGCTGCTGCGGCGACATTGCCTGCACCTGCTGCAGCTCCTGCTGGGTGAGGCGGTGCGGGTACATCCCGTTCGCGCCGATCCTCGCTTCGGCGTCCTTCACCTGCTGCTCGTCTCTCAGCAGCTCGCGGCGGCCGAAGAGCTCCATCTCGTAGCCCTCCGGCCGCTCGATCAGCGGCACTATCGCCTTGCCGGTGACATCGCCGCCCATCACGATCACCGGCGCCTCGTAGGCCTTCGCGGCGTTGAGGAACTTGCGCCACAGCCGCTCGGAGCCGTGGATGTCGGAGGCGTAGTAGATCCGCAGCGGCTTCGATGCGCCTTGCGATCCCCCTTTCCTGCCTCGCAGAAGCGCCATTCCCCTCCTACTCTGGCGGCAGTTCGCGATGCGCGAGCTCGAGGTCGATCCCCTGCCTGCGCCTGATCGCCCAGGCAATCCAGTAGAACGCGAAGCCGCCGCCGAGGACGATGAGCGCCAGCCACAGCTTGCCTGGGTTCTTGCTGAGGCTCGTGCCCGAGTTCGGGTCCCACAGCAGGATCGCGATCACGCCCGCGAAGCCGAGCAGCGCGAGCGCGCCGACGAGCGTGAACAGCGGTACGCCCGCGACCTTGCGCGCGTAGGGGGAGGCGGCGACGAGCGCCTTCTGCGTATAGGGCAGCAGCATCCCGCCGACCGCGGTGATCGCGAGCGTGAGCGTCACGCCCAGCACGATCGAGAGCGTGCTGAACCAGGTCGTGAACGACCAGATCGCGGTGCTGCCGATCGTCAGCACCAGCACGATCCCGACCGCGAGCAGCGGCGAGCGCGTGCGCGGCTCGATCGAGGAGAGCCTATCGGGCATGATCCGGTCGAAGGACCAGGCGAACATGCTGCGGCTGATGAGGATCAGGTTCTGCGGCAGCCAGATGAGCAGGCCGGCGGTGAAGCCGACGATCATGATCACGCTCCAGACCGCGCTGCCCGAGGCGATCCCCAACACCTCCGGGTAGATCGGGATGCGGTAGGCGGGCGCGCCGGCGCCGAAGCCGTATGCGGCCGGCGAGGCGAGGCTGAGGCGGCTCGCGAAGTCGGAGCCAACGGCGTGGCTGAAGGTCGGGATGAGCACGAGCAGCGCAACGAAGGTGACGAGCAGCCCCCCTGGCATCGACTTGATGTGCACGCGCTTCTGCAGCCTGATCTCGCCCGCGAAGTAGGTGCTGCCGAAGACGAAGCCGAAGACGAACCAGAACACCGAGACGAGCTTCAGCGACTCCGTGAAGCTGAAGCTGCTGTGCGCATAGCCGGCTTCGTGGGCGGAGGCGACCACCTTCCCGTAGGCGTGGGGCACGCCGAGGTTCGCGGCGTAGGAGTTGAAGTTCGAGACGAAGCCGCTATGGCTCTGGAGCAGCCCGATCACGGCCGGCAGCAGCATCCCGCCGACCGCATAGAGCAGGAAGCAGACGATCTGCGCCTTGAAGAACAGCCGTGTGCCGCCGATCGCGAACAGCGCGCCGGCGAGCAGCAGCACGGCTACGCCGGTGATGAAGAGGCCCCAGTGGGTCGAGAACCATTCGCCGAATTCGAGCCACCCGCGCGAGCCGGTGAAGCCGGCCATCGTCCGGCCGAAGGAGCCGAAGCCGTAGCCCGCGATGTAGGTCGTGTAGAGCCCGAAGGTGAGCGTGATCCAGGCGCAGAAGCTGAGGTTCGCGGCGAAGCCGATCGAGGGGTGCAGGGCGCGGCTGTTGAAGACGTAGTCACCGCCGGTGCGCGGCATCACCTGCGTGAGCATCGCGTACAGGAACGCGCCAGGAGCGCCGAGCAGCGCCGCGAACACGATCCCGAGCAGCGCGTTCGCGCCCGGATAGGCCGCGATGAAGAGCCAGTAGAACGCGAACGTGAGCGCGACGCTCGACCACATCACGTTGTAGAAGAGCGCGTCCCTCGTCCTGCCTTCGCGCACGAGGCCCGTCGCCTTGCGCGTGAAGAGCGTCGGCGCCTGCACCTGCTCGGCCTGGCTCGCAATGGTGCTCATCTGTTTCCTCCTCCCCTCATGTGGCTGACCGCCACGCTGACCGGTAGATCGAACCGTATGAGATTCGAGTAGACGACGTCACGGCCGTTCCCCTCTCCGTCAGCCGAGACCTCGTCCTCCAGCACCTGCCCTCGTTCACAAGATGACTTCATGCCCCTGCGATCGTAACCTGCGGCGATGCTCCTGCGCGAATGCAGGTGCATCCGTCGACCGCCCGCATCCGCATTCACGGGACCCCTCCCGCCCAAACGCCGGCGTGTCCATCAGCCGCCCGCCCCCGCGTGGAACGCCATCGCTTCCATCGCGATCCTGGCGGCCATCACCGCGGTCGCCGGCGTCGCCTCGAGCGACGGCGCGACCTCGACTACGTCGATGCCGAGCAGGCCGCCGCGACTGATGCCGCGCACGATCTCGATCGCTTCGCGGCTGCTCAGCCCGCTCGGGGTCGGGCAGCAGGTGCCGCTGGCGTGGGCGGCGTCGAGCGCGTCGATGTCGAAGGTGACGTAGACGCCGTCGGCGGCCGACCTCGAGACCTCCCGCGCGCGCTGCACCGCCCAGGCGGTGCCGTGCTCCCAGATCTCGTCGAGCCAGATGATCGTGATGCCGTGCTCGCGGCAGTACTCGAGCTCGCTGCGGGGGTTGAGCCAGCCGGAGATGCCGACGAGCACGATCTTCGCCGGGTCGAAGCCGGCGTCGACCGCGCGTGCGATCGGGCAGCAGTTGTTGAGCTCCTCGCCGGCGAGGTCGAGTGCGGTGTCGAGGTGGCTGTCGAGTAGGATCAGGCCCGGGTCCTGGAAACGCTCGCGCACGGCCCGCACCGCGGCGATCGTGATCGAGTGGTCGCCGCCGAAGATCACCGGCAGCGCACCGGCGGCGAAGATCTCGGCGAGATCGGCCTGGGCGTGCTCGAAGGTGCGCGCCGCGTTGCCCGGCACGACCTCGCAGTCGCCGCAGTCGACGGGGTTCAGCGCCTGCAGCAGGTCGAAGTCGAACGTCGCGTTGTAGGCGCGCGTCTGCCAGGAGACCTCGCGGATGCCGCGCGGCCCGTAGTTGGTGCCGCTGCGGCCGACCGTCGTCGAGTCGAACGGCAGCCCGTAGATCGCCGCCCTCGCGCCGTGCGAGCGCAGCGCCTGCTCGCGCGGCGGGACGTGCGGCAACCCGAGGAACGAGCCGGCGAGGCCGGCGTGCAGGAGGCCGCTCCACATCGTCGGATCGGCCGATGCCCCAGTGCTCATGTGCGGTCTCCCCTCGTCGATCGGACGAATAGCGTGACATGCACGGCGGCGCGTGGCAAAATCCGTTTTGGCAGTCGCCGAGGGCGAGTATCGCAAAAACGGTTTGTCCAAGTCAATACCAAGTCAATCCCAATTCAATTCTGCAGTTAGGCTGATGACCATGACGTTATGCTGGGGGCCGGGATGAGGAGACCCGTGGGAATCCGGGAGGTAGCCGATGCGGCTGGCGTTTCCATCACCACCGTCTCGCACGCGCTGAACGGCAAGGGCAGGATCAACGAGCGCACGCGCCGGCGCGTGCAGCAGGTCGCCGAGCAGCTCGGATATCGCCCGAACACGGTCGCGCGCAGCCTCGCCGGCGGACGCTCGGGACTGATCGGGCTCGCGATCGCCCAGACCAGCGACGGCGAGTTCGCGATCTCGGACATCGCCTTCTACTCGCACCTCATGAACGCCGCAACGATCGCCGCCTTCGACAGGGGCTATGCGCTCGTGCTCGCCTCGGGCGCGCAGGAGGCCGCATGGAACAACCTCTGGCTCGACGGCCTGATCGTCGTCGACCCGATCCGAGACGATCCGCTGTGCGCGGAGTTTCGCGGCCGCGGGATTCCGGTCGTGACGACCGGCCGCATCCCGGAAGAGGATGGGGGCCACTGGGTCGACTGCAACCACTTCGAGGCGACGCCGGCGATCCTCGACCATCTCGCGGCGCGGGGTGCGAGGCGGATCGCGCTGATCGGGACCGCGCCGATCACGTCCTACTCGCTCGATACCCGCGCCGCCTACCAACAGTGGTGCAAGCAGCACGACCAGGAGCCGATGATCGCAGTGGCGCGAGCCGAGGAGAGCGCAGGATTCGAGACGACCCAGAAGCTGCTGCGCCGCGCGGGGCGGCCTGACGCGATCTACGCGATGCTCGACCGGCTCGCGATCGGCGCTCTGCTCGCCGCCCAGGCGGAGGGGCTCTCCGTGCCCGGGCAACTCCAGGTCGCCGGCTGCACGGACAGCGACGCCGGCAAACGCGAGCACCTGACAGCGATCGTCGTCCCACCCGAGCAGATTGGCCGCGCCGCGGTCGCGATGGTCGCGGACCTGATCGAGGGCAGGGAGCCGCCGGAGCAGCACGTGTGGGTGCCGACGCGGATCGTGCCGCGTCGCTCGACGCGCCGCAAGGCGCTCGTGCGCGAAAGGCTGCCCGCCTGATCCTGAGCGCCGCTTGCCGTCAGGTCGTCCTGATGATCAGCACCGAGCAGGGCGCGTGATGGGAGACCTTGTTCGGGACCGAGCCGAGCAGGAAGCGCTTCGCGCCGGTCATGCCCCTGTTGCCGACGATGATCAGGTCGGCCTCGGTCTCCTCGGCGACGTCGAGGATCGCGTCGGCGGGATCGCCCTGGCGCGGATAGAGGCTCACCGGCACGTCCGCCTCGTGCGCGGGCGCGGCCGCCGCCTCGAGCGTCGCGTCGACCTCGCTGCGTGGGCTGATCGCCCACTGCAGGTCCTCCGGCGCCTCGCGCCTCACCTCGCTCAGCCGCTGCGCGGGGACGGGTTCGTAGGCGCTGACGATGTGAAGCGTCGCGCCGACCGCCTTCGCGAGCTGCACGGCTTCGCGCGTCGCTTCGGCGGCCGTCTCGGAGCCGTCGGTGCCGACCACGATCGATTTGAACATGCGACCTCCTCCTCGGTGGCGTCCTTCGCGGTTGGCAGCGGCCAAGCTGTCGCGTGGGCGCACGCGATCATAGCCTCTCGCCGCCAGAGGACAGCCTGCAAAGGTCGCACGGACTCAGATGCCGGCGATCTCGCCGTCCAAAGGCGCGGGCAGTTCAGAAGCCGACGATCTCGCCGTAGACGCCGAAGATGCCGTCCACCATGTCGTCGCGGGTGAAGTGGTGGGTTCGCAGCCGCTCGCGCGCCGCCTGGCCGAGCTGGCGCGCCCAGGAAGGAGCATCGAGCAGCCTTACGAGAGCATCGGCCAGCGCGCCGCTCTCGCGCGGTGCGACCAGCAGCGCGCTCTCGCCGTCGCTCAGGGCCTCGGGTATGCCGCCCACCCGGCTCGCGACGATCGGGAGCGAGAGCGACATCGCCTCGAGGATCACATAGGGGAACGACTCCGCCCACGAGGGGTGGACGAACAGGTCGATCGCAGCCAGCGCTGCCGCCGGATCGGAGCTTGGGCCGGGGAAGTGGATCGCCTCGGAGACCCCGAGCTCCGCGGCCTGCGCACGCAGCGCCGGCAGGTCCGGTCCCTCGCCGACGACGGCGAAGCGCGCGCTTGGATGCCGCGCGAGGACGGTCGGCGCCGCTTCGATCAGCGTCTGCAGACCCTTGCCAGGGCGCAGCAGCGTGAGTGCGCCCACCACCGGGCCGTGTTGTTTGAGTGCAGCCAGCGCGGGGTCCGGCTGCGTCCTCTCCAGCGGCTCGATCCCGTTGTGCACCACTCGCACCCGCCTCGCCGGCGCGACCGAGCGGGCAAGTCGAGCCTCGGCGTCGCACACGCACAGCACGCAGCTCGTCAGCGGCGCCAGAGCCATCTCGGCGGCCCGGTAGGCGCTGCGCTCTGCCTGGCGTGAGAAGTACCCGGCGAACGCGTAGCCGTGAGGCGTGTAGAGCACAGGCAGACGCGGATGGCGCAGGCGCGCCAGCCGCGCGAGCGCCCCTGCCTTCGAGCTGTGAGCATGCACTAGGTCAGGACGCAGCTGCGCGATCGTGCGTGTCAGTGCGATCAACCCCTCTGCGTCCGCCCGCGGGCTGATCGCTCGACGCAGATCCACCTCGACGTGGCGGACCGCAGGATTCACCCCAGCGGGTACTGCCGGCGAGAAAAGAGTGACATCTACGCCGCGCTCGACGAGACCCCCGGCGAGGTCGCGCACGTGACGTCCCACTCCGCCGTCGACGGGCTGGTGGCAGAGCAGGACGCGCGTCACGGCGCGCACAACATAGCGATCGCCAGAGCGCGCAGTACCGCCTGTATCCTTGCCGCCGCATGCGCTTCTCCCACATAGTCGCGACGATGCGACGTCCGGAGCAGTTGCGGGAACTGCTTGCAAGCTCTCTCGCGGCGCTGCCCGAGGGCAGCGAGGTGGTCGTGGCGGACGGAGACGAGGAGCGCTCCGCCGAAGCGGTCGTGCGCGAGCTCGACCCCGATGGGGGGCGGGTCCGCTATCTGAGCTCGCCGCCCGGCTCGTGCGTGCAGCGCAACCGCGGGATCGACGTCGCAAGCGGAGACGTCGTGCTGTTCACCGACGACGACTGCACGATGAAGCAGGGCGTGTTCGAGGCGCTTGCCGCCGCTTACGAGGACCCGACGGTGATCGGGGCTACGGGCCGCGTGTTGCGCCCGGGCAATGACCGGATCGGCAGCGATCCCAACTCCCGCCTGCGCCGGCTCATGTTGGGCGGTGGACGTCAGGGCTCGGTGACGTCTTTCGGCTTCCGCCGTCCGGTGGTGGACCTCGACAGCGAGCACGAGATGCAGTACATGCCGGGCGCTTTCATGTCAGCGCGTCGGCAGGCAGCGGCGGCCGTGCGCTTCGATGAACGGTTGCCCGGCTATGCGCTCGGCGAGGACGACGACTTCTCCTACCGGCTCTCGCTCATCGGGCGGCTTCTCTATCTGCCCGACGCCGTCGTCTACCACCACGCGCTCGGGCAGCGCACGAAAGACCAGCGCGGCTTCAATCGCAAGCTGGTGGTGAACCGCGTCTATCTGCTCCAGAAGAACTTCGGCGATGGCCTGCGCCCGAAGCTGGGCTTCGCCGCCCTGCTCGTGGTCTACTGCGCTCACCGCGTGCTCAACCGAGACTGGGAGGCGCTGCGTGGATTGATGGACGGCATCCGCGAGGTCCTGCGCGGCGCGCCCGCTCAGCCTCTAGGCTGACGGTCGGGATGAGCAGCGGCGCCTACCCGAGCAGCGGACCGGTCGGCGGCCTCGCCCGGTCGGTGTCGAGCGCAAGAGCGCTGGCGGCGCTCGGCTGGCTCGCGCTGCTCCTCGTAGCGCTCGCGCTCGGGACCGTGCTCGCACACACCCCTCTGTCCGCCTCGATCGCGATCGGGGGCGGCCTCGCTCTGCTCGCGGCGATCGCGCTCGTGCTCACCCGCTATGAGCTCGCGATCACGATCGGCTTCCTGCTGCTTGCCGTGGTGGTCGTGGAGCCGTCTCCGTCGGATGCGCTCTTCGCCCTCGTGATGGCGGTCGCATTCGTCACCAAGCGCTTTCACCTGCGAGGAGCCTCGCGCATCGCGCTCTCGCTGGTGATGGCCTTCCTCGTGCTCAACGTGCTCTCGTTGATGGACGTGATCTCCTGGAGCGTCGCGGCGCGCTTCCTGCTGATCACCCTCTACCTCGGCCTCTTCAGCCTGTGGCTTGCCGCCTACGTCGACCGCCCGGCGCGCTCCCGGCAGCTCGTTCGCGCATACCTCGCCGCTGCGGTGATCTCCGCGCTTGCGGCCTCGCTTGCGCTCTTCGTCCACTTCCCGGGAGCGAGCGCTTTGATCGGCGACGGCGAGCGCGCGAAGGCGCTGTTCAAGGACCCCAACGTGTATGGGCCGTTCCTCGTGCCGATCGCGCTGATCCTCGTCGAGGAGCTGTTGCATCCGCGCCTGCTGCGGCTGCGCCGCCTATCCATGCTCGCCTGCTTCCTCGCGCTCACGCTCGGCGTCGTGTTCTCCTATTCGCGCGCCGCGTGGCTGAACTTCGCCGTCGCGCTGATCGTGCTGGTCGCTCTCGTGGTCCTGCGCCGTCCAGATCGGCGAGCGCTGTCGCTCGTGCTGGTGATCGCCGTCAGCGGGCTCGCGATCGTGGGCGCGGTGCTCGGCACGGGCTCGCTCGGCTTCCTCGAAGAACGCGCCCACCTGCAGAGCTATGACACCAGCCGCTTCGCGGCGCAGTCACGCGGCCTGAACGTCGGGCTCGAGCACCCGCTCGGCGTCGGACCGGGACAGTTCGACGTCATATCGCCGGTTTCGAGTCACAGCCTGTACGTGCGCTCGCTCTCCGAGCAGGGCGTGCTCGGCCTGGTGGTGATCGTCGGGCTGCTGGTGGCGACGCTGACGCTGGCCTCGATGAACGTGATCCATGGCCGAGACACCTATGGGATCAGCGCCGCGGCGCTGATGGCGGCGTGGTGCGGCCTGATCGCCAACAGCTTCTTCGTCGACACGCTGCACTGGCGCCACCTCTGGGTGGTGGCGGCTCTGATCTGGGCAGGCGCGGTCCGCGGCCGGCTCAGGAGTCGGCCAGCGTGAGCGCGCCCTTGCTGAGGTAATAGGGCGAGATCTCGACGCGCGCGCCCATCACCACGAGACCGAGCAGGTGCAGATTCAACCGCAGGATTCGCTCGTGCAGGTCTTCGACCTGTTCGGGGGTCACCCGATCCAGGCGCGCGACGAGCAGCGCGTCCTCGGCCTGCTGTCCCAAGAACGAGGTGTCGCCAAGTCCCAGCACGGGCGGAGAGTCGATGATGATCCAGCTGTAGTCCATCTCCCGCGCCGCATCGAACACCTGCTCGAGGGTCCCGCTCGACATCAGCGAGCTTGGTTCGGGCGCCACACGGCCGCTGGTGAGCACGTCGAGGCCGGGGCTCTCCGGCGCGTGCCTGATCACGCGCTCGAGCGCCTCCGAGGGGGGCGCCTTGCCGGCCTGGACCGTCGCGAGGCACTCGGAGAAGCCGGGCGCCAGCGGCAGGCCGAACTCTTCGTGAAGCGAAGGGAAGCGCAGGTCGCCTGAGATCACGAGCGTGCGCTGGCCCGCGCGCGCCAGCGAGCGGCCGAGGTTGGCGGCGACCGTCGTCTTGCCCTCGCTGTGCACCGCGCTCGTGACCAGCAGCACGCGCGGACTCCCGGAGGGGCGCAGCAGGCTGATCGACGCCTGCAGGGCGTCGTATGCCTCGTGCTCCAGGCCGATCAACGCGCGGCGGCGGCGCTGGAAGGCGAAGCGCGTGCGATACGGGATGCCCGCGAGCACCGGCAGGCCGAGGATGCGTCCGATTTCGCGAGGGCTGTTGAAGCGCGGGCGCACCTGGTCTCGCCCGAGCACCACGAGGATGCCGATCAGCAGCGAGACGAACAGGGCCACGATCACGTTCAGGGCCGGGCGCGGCGAGACGGCGCCGGAGGGCGGCGTGGCCGATTCGGCGATCTGCAGCTCGGAGGTCGTGCTCGCCGAATTGATCTGAAGCGCGTTGATGCGTTCTTGGAGCGCTGCGACCTGTGAGGCGGCGGCCGGGTCGCCCTTCAGCGCGGCGATCTGCGACTGCAGCTGGGAGAGCGCGTTCTTGGAGTCGAGGTTCTGGATGTACTGCTCGCGGCTGATGAATGCCTGCGCGACGGCATTGGCGCGCGCTGCGGCCGCGCGCGCATTCGACGCCGTCGCGGTCACCGTGACGATGTTCGCCTTCGCGTCGGCCGCCGCGCTGATCGCGCCCTTCAGCTTCGCGGGCGATTCGTTGATGTGCCGTCCGGCTTCCGCCCTCACCGTCGGCGTCTGCACGAGCGCCTGGAAGGTGGCGAGCTGGCGTTCGATCGAGGAGGCGTCGGTGGGCTGAAGGATCGTGCTCGACGGGTTGTAGACGATGCTTGCGGAGGCCTGGTAGGTCTTCTGCGAGGTGAGCGAGATCGCCAGCACGATCCCGGTGACGACCACGACGATCGCTGCGATCAGCCACGCGCCGCGCGCGAGAGCGTCGGTGTAGCGGCGCACGTTCACGGCTTGGTCGGCGAGGCCCTGCCCCAGGCTGCCGTTCGAGTACTCGTTCGGGCTCATCGCGCCGTGTGGGCTGCTTTGGCCTGCGCCGGAGCGGCGGGCGTCGCCGTGGACGAGCGGCTCACGGTCGCCGGGCGCGAAGGACGGTGCACGCGTTCATCGTACACAGGCGCCTGGCCGGTGCCGTCGGCACTTTCGACGCAGCTTCACGGCCCGGAAGCGCGAACGCGACGGGCGATAGCCGGGAACGCCGCCGTATATCGCCCGCACGCGATAGCGCACGCCCGGACGAAGCCACATCAGGCGCTGGAAGCGGCCGCTGGAGGCGAGCGTCGTGGAGACGCTCTCGAGCGCCACCCAGTGCCGGTGGCCGCGGACCTGCAGCTGGATCGTCACCTGCCCGCTGTGGGCGTGTGACACCAGCCCGCTGATGCGCGTGCGCACGGCGCCGCAGTGGTGACGATGGCCGCGACGGCGCTCGAGCGCGCAGCGATGCCCGTGCCCTGCGCGATTCCTGTGACCGGCGCGATGCCTGTGACCTGCGCGACGCTTGGAGCTTGCGCGGCCAGTGCGCGGCGACGCCGCAAACGGCTCCGTCCCCGCCAGCGCGACATGGGCGACGCCGCCGCCTTTGGCGGTCGTCTTGCCGTGACCGGCTTTGGTGCCGGTGCTCGTCGTCGAGCCGCTCGTGGACGTCGATTCGGTCGTCGTGCCCGAGGAGGTTGTCGTGCTTTCCGCGGGGGTGGCTTCGACGCTCGTAGACGTGCTCGTTTCGGTGCTGCCGCCGGCGCTGCTCGTAGAGCTGGCGGCCACTGTGCCTCGCAGGATCGCCCCCGAGGCGGCGCCGAGCGTGACGGACGTGACGGTGTCGCCGTTCACGTCCTGCATCGGCCCGGGAAGCGCCACGGTCTGCGTCGCCGAGCCTGGCGGGTTCAGCAGGACCAGCCCGCCGCTGAAGTCCCGCCGCAACAGATTGTTCCACTGGTAGCGCGGGCCGCTGGGTTCGCCGAGCTGCACGCTCCAGCCCTGCCACCAGTTTTCGGGCGTCTGTCCTTTGCCGCTGACCGCGTCGTTGCCGTTCGAGACCAGGAAGTAGGCGGCCAGGTTGTATTCGAGGCCGGGCGCTTCGCTCGCGCTTCCGTCGAGCACGACGTTGCGTCCCAGCGAGTGGACTTCGTCGACGTAGGACAGCAGCGCGTCGACCGACCACGACCCCGTGCCGCCGGTCAGCCCGGAGTCGTTGACGCCGCGCTCCAGGAAGGCGAAGTTGGCGGCCGAGAGCTCGCTGCGGATGCTTGGATCGGAGATGCCCGCGTGGTTGTCGGCAAACCAGATCACGTTGTGCACGAGTTCGGCGGTGGGCAGCGCGCTGCGGAGTTCCTGCATGAACGTCGCCATGTACGCCCGCCATGCCGTGGCCGTCATCGCCTGGCCGGTGGACGGGTCGATCGGGGCGACCAGTTCTTCGTTGCCGTTGCCCACCCGCATGTCCATGTTCACGTCGTCGACGAACACCCCGCGGTAGCCCTTCGCGTAGTCGGCTCTCACGTGTTCGATCCAGTAGTGGCGGAAGGCGGGGTTCGAGATGTCGGCTGCGTACTGTGGGCAGGTGCCGCCTGAGCATCCCCAGGGGATGTAGAGCTTGTTGCCGGAGGAGTCGCGCAGGATCCATTCGGGGTGTTCGCTCGCCAGCGCTTCTTTGGCGTAGATCGCGTACGCGTCGCGGTAGACCCAGCCGTTCGGATACCAGCTCGTCTTGTCGTCGAAGTAGGGGCTGAACACGCCCATGCGCCAGATGTGCGCATCGAGCCATTCCTCCATGCTCGGCGACGGTTCGCTCGTGAACTTGTCGAAGGAGGAGTCGTTGAAACGGACGAAGTGCGCGATGCCGGGGCTGTCGGCGATCGCCTGGGCAGTGCATAGGCCAAACGCTGCGAGGAGGGCGGCGGCGAGTGCCGCGCCGAGCCTGCGTGCAAGGGCGGCGGCGAGCGCCGCTCCGAGCCTGCGTGCGATTTGGTTGTGCATGCGACTCCTTCGGCAACTGGGCTGTCTGCGGGAGACCCCTGGCTTTGCGTCCCCGGCTCGCACCGGGTTTGCCTTTTCTCGGAAAGCGACACAACGACCGCTTCCCCACGTAGCGCTGCACAATGTCCATCGGCAGCAGGGCCGGCGAGCAAAAGACCCCATGCGCCGGCGGACGGATGACTTACGTGCTCTTCGGCAGGCTGGGCGGGTGCTTTCGACAGGTTGGGCGGCTCCTTGCAGAGCTTCCTCGACGTCCGAACGCGCCGATCGAGCGGGAGCCCGACCTCTACGATCTCCCGCAATGGCGCCCGCGATCGAGCAAGATGCCGGCCGGCTGTGGGCGCGCGCCCTCGCGCAGATCGCAAGGCGGCGCTCGGTCGTGCTCGGCTACCACGGAGTCGCCGACGTCCCCCGCCGCCAGGACCTGCACTTCCTGCAGGTGTCCCCCGCGCGCTTCGCCGCGCAGCTCGACCTGCTCGCGCAGGCCGGCTTCCGGTTCCTCACCGTCGCGCAGCTGGCTCGGCTCGCCAAAGGGCAGGCGCCTCCGCCAGGCTACGCGGCCGTCAGCTTCGACGACGGGCTGCGCAACAACCACACGACCGCGCTGCCGATCCTGCGAGAGCGGGGGATCTGCGCGACCGTGTACGTCGCCACGGGCCTCCTCGGCAGGCACAATCCATGGATCGGCCCCGCTGGCGACGGGGAGATCATGGATCGGGCGCAGCTGCGCGATCTGGCGGCCGCCGGCTGGGAGCTGGGCGGGCACACGCTCACCCACGCGGACCTCTCGACGCTCGACTACGAGGGATGCCGTCGCGAGATCGAGGGCGGCTGCCGCCAGCTCGAAGAGATCGTCGGCACGCGGATCGAGACCTTCGCCTATCCCTTCGGCCGCTACGGCGCCGAGGCGATCGCCGCTGCCCGCGACAGCGGGCTGCTCGCGGCGGTCACGACCGGCTCGGGCACCTGGGCGCCGATGGAGATGACCCGCGCGATGATGGGCTCGGCCGACCCGATGCCGCTGACGCTGCTCAAGCTCACGGACCGCTACGAGCCGCTGCTGGCGAGCCGCCCCGTGCGGGCGCTGCGCACGGCGAGCAAGCGCTTGCGCGAGCGCGCCGTGCGCCGCTCATGACAGCTCGCCGCTGACCTCTGACCGCGACAGCTTCGAGCGGACCTGCGCGACCAGCGCCTGCACGACGGAGAAGTCCGCGGGGAAGCAGAGCCGCTCGTATCCGAGCAGGACCGCGAGGTAGGCGGCCCCTGCGACGAACGCTGCGGCAAGCGGCTGCGCGCGCAGCGCCAGCAGAGCTCCCGCCGCGCAGGCGCTGCCGAGCACGGGGCCCGACAGCATGCGTCTCAGCTGCAGGCGGCCGCGCAGCTGGCCGGCGAGCACGATCAGCAGCCCGGCGACCAGCAGCTCGGAGATGGCCGTGTCCGCGGCCGCGCCGTTCAAGGAGAAGAGCGGGATCAGCACGAGGTTGGCGAGGACGTTCTCCGCCGCGACGATCGCGTACACGAGAGCCACCGTCGGACGGCGCTGCTGGGCGAAGAAGAGCTGGCTGGACAGCGAGCTGATCGGGAACAGCGCGATCGTCGGCGCCAGCAGCGCGAGCGCAGTCGCCGCGGCGCGGTACTGCTCGCCGTAGAGCAGCGAGATGATCGGCCCGGCGAGCACGATCGCCCCCACCGCGACCGGCAGCGTGATCGCGATCACGAGCTTCAGCCCTCGCTGGTAGACCTCGCCGACGCTCGGCACGGTCGAGGCCGACAGGCGCGAGAGCGAGGGCAGCACCGCGATGTTCACGGCCCAGGAGAAGAAGGCCGTGGTTTCGAGCAGCTTGTAGGCCGCCCCGTACTCGCCCACGACACGCGCCGGCTTGAACATCGCGAGCATCGCCATGTCGATGCGGAAGAGGATCGTGAGCGCCACCAGGGCGATGCCGATCGGGAAGGCTTCGCGGGTGACCCGCAGGGCGCCGCGCAGGTCCACGTGCAGACGCGGCCGCGCCACGTAGCGGTACATCATCAGCGTCCCCAGGCCCGTCGCCATCAACGAGCCGCCGCAGTAGATGGCGGCGACGAGCGCGAGGCCGCCGCCCAGGTAGAGCGCCGCGATCGCAAGCGAGGTCGTGATCCACCGCTGGGCGATCAGCACCACGGCCACGAGGCTGAGGCGTTCGTAGGCCTGAAAGACGGCGAACGGTATCTGCACCATGTAGTCGCCGACGAAGCCGAGGCCGAGGATCGCGACCACCAGCAGGGTGTGATGGCTCATGCCGGCGGCGAGCGCCACCAGCGTGGCGATCGCGAGCGGCGGGATGCTGAAGATCACGCGCGAGGTGATCGCGTTCGAGTAGTACTCCTCCAGGTTCGCCGGGTCGTGGGCGACTTCGCGCGTCAGCACGATGTCCTGGCCGAACTGGCCGATCGCCGTCACCACGCCGACGAAGGAGAGCGCGAAGGCGTAGACGCCCAGCTCCGAGGCGCCGAGCTTGCGCGCCACGAAGATGTAGAGGGCGGCTGTGGCGATCTTCGACCCCACGTCCGCGACCGCGCGGAAGCCGGCGTTGACGAGGATTCGAGTCGAGCGCCTGCCCGCTCGCGACGTCGGTGTCTCCGGCGCCCTCGGTGCCTCCTGCGCCGTCGGTGTCTCGGGCGCCCTCGTGGCGGCCATCTGGCGCTCCATTCATCGAATCCTAGGGACCGCGGGGAGCAGGATGAGATTGCCCTCATTCCGTGCACGAAGCAGGACCGAGGGGCTAGCCTGTGCGGGCAGATGCGCCTCAAAGCCAGCGCAGGACGGCTGCTCAGGCCCGCCGCGGAGGCAAGAGCCGACGCAGGACGGCTGCTCAGGCCCGCGTCGGCGGCGGCGGCGTGCCTGCTCGCCGCGGTCGGGTGCTCCTCGGGCGCGAAATCGACGACCGCGTCGCCGCCGCTTGCCACGACCGCGGCGCGCCTGCCCCCCAGCGCTCCTGCGGCCGTCTCGAGCCGTCTGCGGAGCAGGACCCATCACTACGAGTACGTGTTCAACATCGGCGCCGCCTACGTCTACGACATGGACCACGGGCAGCGTCTGGTGCAGCGCATCTCGTTGCCGGAGCGGCAGGCGATCCGCGGAGTCGCCGCCAACGTGCCCACTCACACCCTGTACGTCGCCTACGGCGGCGACGGAGGCTCTCACGGCAACGGCGGCCTGCTGGCCTACGACCTCGTGTCGCGGCGCGTGAAGTGGCGCCGCGAATATCCCTTCGGCATCGACAGCCCCGCGGTCAGCGTGGATGGCAGGCGCATCTACATGCCGAGCGGCGAGCTCGACGAAAGCGGGATCTGGCGGATCCTCGACGCGCACTCTGGAAGCGTCATCGGTGAGATCCATGCGGGCGCCGGCGCACACAACACGGTCATGAGCGTCAACGGCAGCCGTGTCTACCTCGGTGGTCGCAACTACGACTACCTGCTCGTCGCAGACACTCACACCAACAAGATCGTCGAGCGCGTCGGACCGCTGCGCAGCGGGGTGCGTCCATTCACGATCAACGGCCGCCAGACGCTCGCGTTCACCACCGCTACGGGCTTCCTCGGCTTCCAGGTCAGCAGCCTGCTCACCGGCAAGGTCCTCTACACGCAGAGCTTCCCCGGCTTCGGCTGGGACCCGTCGAGCTTCGCCCCCAGCGCGCCGTCGCACGGCATCTCGCTCTCACCGGACGAGCGCCAGGTGTGGGTGATGGACGCGCCCAACAGCTATGTGCACGTGTTCGACGTCTCCGGCCTGCCTCACCGGAGACCGCGCCTGCTCGCGAACATCCGCCTCTCGAAGCCGATGAGCGGCGAAGAGCGTCCCTGCGACTACGACTGCGAGCGCGACGGCTGGATCCAGCACAGCCGCGACGGGCGCTTCGTGTACGTAGGTGACAGCGGCGACGTGATCGACGCTCACAGCTTCCGCGTGATCGCCGAACTGGCGCCGCTGCGCAACTCGCGCGAGATGCTCGAGGTCGACTGGCGCTCCGGCCGGCCGGTCGCCGCCACGCCGCGCGAGGGCCTCGGCTACGTCGGCGTGTAGGTGGCGTACAGCGACATCTGCTCGCTGTCCACCGAGAAGCTGCCGAACGAGCTGGTCGGCCCGGAGCTGTACGAGTTGCTGTTGTAGTCGCGGGAATTCGAGACCGCTTTGTAGCGGAAGCTCGCCACTTTGCCCGTGCTGCCGGTGATCACGCCGATCCAGTAGCTGCCGGGACCCAGTTTCAGCGTCGTGGGGAAGCTCATCGCGTACCAGCCGGCTTTGTTGGTGCTGTGGAAGGTGAGCTGGCTCGTCGCTCCCAGCAGGTTGGCGGGTTTGCCGGAGGAGTCGCTGTAGACGATCCCCTTCATCACCTGTTCGCCGCTGATGGAGGTGGGAGCGAGATAGATCGTGATGTTGGTGAAGCTGCCCGCTGTGCTGAGGGTGTACTTGTTCACCCGCTTGCGGTCTGCGGAGAACGTGTCGGAGGAGCCGCCCACGGTGGTGGTGCCGAGCTTCGAAGGCGCCTGCTGCACGACCGCGGTGGCGTTGGAGGTGGCGGGCGCGGAGGCGCCGACGGAGTTGGTGGCGGTGACAGCGACCCGGATCGTGTAGCCGACGTCGGCGGAGCCCAGCAGGTACGTCGACGAGGTCGCGCCGGAGACGTTCGCGCAGTTGGCGCCCGTGGAGTCGCAGCGCTCCCACTGGTAGGCGTAGCTGGTCGGGCTTTCGGTCCAGGAGCCGGTGCTCGCCGTCAGTGTCTGTCCTGTTTGGGCTGTGCCCGAGATCGTCGGCAGGGCGGTGTTCGACGGTGGCGAGGAGGGCGCTGCCGGCGTGTAGGTGGCGTAGATCGACGCCTGCTCGGAGTCCTCGCTCGCGGTCCCGAACGGATCGGTCGGCCCGCTCGTGTACGAGTTGGCGTTGTAGGCGCGGCTGCCGCTCACGTTGTCGTAGACATAGCCCATGCCCTCGTTCGCGCCGCCGGTGATGAAGCCCAGCCAGTAGTTGCCGGCCGGCAGGCTCACCGGCGTGGGCAGGGGGAGGTCGATCCAGCCCGAGCCGTTGACGTTGCCCTGATAGGTCACTTCGCTTCCGACTGCGAGCAGCTTGCCTGGCACGCCGCCTTCGTCTGCATAGATCAGCCCCTTCAGCGTCTCCGCGTTGGGAGAGTTGATCCCGGGGATCGCGTACAGGGTGAGCTTGCTGACCGTTCCCGCCACGGGAAGCGTCGCCGCGTGCACGACCTTGTAGTTGCTGAAGATCCCGTTGTCGGAGGACGCACCGACGCTCGTCTTGCCGAACGTCTGCGTGGTTGCGGCTTTTTCTTCTTCGCAGCCGGGCATCGCCTTGCACACGTTCAGGCGCCCGCCGGTGATCAGCAGCCCCGACATGGAAGCGAGCTTGTCCACGTGTTCGTCGATGTCCGCCTTCAGCTGGGTGGCCGACAGCGAGGGCGCGACCGACAGGATCAGCGCCGCGGCGCCGGCGACCTGCGGCGAGGCCATCGATCCGCCGCTCAGGTAGCCGTACTTGCCTTCGCGCAGGGTCGAGTAGATGCTCACTCCAGGCGCGGCGAGGTCGACCGTGTGGGGCCCGTAGTTGGCCCAGCTCGGCAGTGCGTCGTTGTTGTTGCTGGCTGTCACGCACAGCTCGTTGGGCCGGTCATAGCCGCACGGGTAGCGGCGCACGGACAGTTCGTCGTTGTTGTTGCCGGTGTTGCCGGCGGCGGTGACGAACAGGATGTTGTTGGCGCCCAGGATGTCGATCTCTTCGGAGAGCGCTTCGGAGTAGGCCGTGCCCCAGAAGGTGGCCGAGTCGTTGACGACACGGACGTTCACGCCTTCCTGCTTGGCGCGCACGAGCCACTGCAGCGCTTCGATCAGGCCGCTCGTTTCGCCCCATGCTTCGGAGTTGAGCCACTTGACGGGCAGCAGCGTCGTCTTCCAGTTCATTCCGGCGATGCCGATGCCATTGTTGGCAACGCCGCCGAGGATGCCCGCCACGTGCGTTCCGTGGCCGCCGTAGTAGGTGTCGTCGTCCATCGGATTGCAGACGTGGGTGAGCACGTCGTAACCGCGCGTGCCGGCCGCGCAGCCGCCGATGCCGCCGGGATTGGTCCACACGTTCGCGGACAGGTCGGGGTGTTCGTAGTCGATGCCGGTGTCGGTCTCGCCGATCACGATCGAGGAGCTTCCGGTGCTCACGTTCCACGCCTTCAGCGCACGGTCGTCGGCGCCTGGGGTGCCTTTGGCTTCGGGGCCCAGCACCTCGTTCGATTCCTGGGTCGGGATCGCCTGTCCGGTGTTGTAGTCGCCCCACTGCAGGCCGAAGAAGGGATCGTTGGGGATAGCGTCTGCGTACATGCGGTAGTCCGGCTCCGCGTATGCCACGTCGCGGTCGCGGCGCAGCCTGCGCACGACCGCGAGCACGTCGTTCGTCGGCACCCGCAGCAGCAGCGGCGCCACGAGCTGCCGCGCGCCGATGCGGCCGAGCTTCACGACGGGGCCGAGGCGGCGGGCGCCAAGTCCGCCGGCGGAGCGCTCGATCGCGTTCCGCCGCGCCGCCGGGACGCCGGGACGGAAGCCGACGAGCACGACGCCTGGCCGGAACCGATCGCCGCCCTGCGCACCGGGCGCCGCAAGGGCCATCTGCGGGAGGAGGAGAGCGAGAATCGCCCCGGCAAGCACGCAGAGCGAGCGACGACTCGTCCTCGACCATACGCCTGACCTGCGATGCTCGATCATCTTGCGTTCACGCGCATTGCCTTCCTTGGGCCGGCCCCCGAGCGTGCGAAGCGGCTGGATACGCTGTGAAGAGGATTCTAATGCACTTGAGCACCGTCCGCCAGGGTGGACGAATGTTTGAGCTTGCCGGACGGATGTTCCTCCCCGCGCCGCTTTCCCGCGGGCTAGTATCCCGCCCCATGAGGCCAGCGCCGTGGGGGTGAACGCAGACCAGGCGACGTCTGCCTGTGAGCGCTACCTGCAGCGCATCGGCGTACACCCCTCACCGAGGGCCACCTGCCCGTTCGATCCGGGCTACGACCCGGTGACCGTGGAGGCGCATCTGCGCCAGAGCGGCCATCTGATGGGGACGCTGAAGATCTCGATGGCGTGCTGGATGGTCGCGGCGGAGAGCGCCACCCGGCGCAAGATCGCCGTCGCCCGCGAGCTCGGCGTCCCCACCGTCGCCGGAGGAGGGCCGTTCGAGGTCGCGGTGGCCCAAGGCGCGCTTGGTCCGTACCTCGAGCTTTGCGCCGACGTCGGCCTCACCCGCATCGAGTGCGGCGAAGGCTTCACCGATCCCTCGCTGACGCCGTCCGAGATCGTGCGCCAGGCAGGCGAGCACGGCCTCGAGGTCGAGTTCGAGCTGGGCGAGAAGCACGCCGGGCGCTTCACCGACGAGGTGGCCGACGAGCTGGTCGCGACGGGGCAGCGCTGGCTGGAGGCGGGCGCGCGCCGGCTGGTCGTCGAGGCGCGCGAGAGCGCTGAGGACGTCGGGCTGTTCTCGGAGCCCGGCCGGTTCGACTCGCCTCAAGCCGAGCGCTTCGTGGATGCCTTCGGGCTGGACACGGTGCTGTTCGAGGCCCCGAACAAGGCAAGCCAGTTCGCGCTGATATCCCACTTCGGCCCAGAGGTGCAGCTTGGCAACGTGCGCCTCGAGGAGGTGCTGCGCGTGGAGATATACAGGCGCGGGCTTCACTCCGACGCCTTCGGCCAGGACAACCTGCGACCGCCGCGCCCACCGGCCGGGCGAAGCGTCTAGCACCGAGCCCAGGGCGGACGGGACCCCATCCCATGCCAAGCGTCGCGATCGACTGCTTTCACGAGCACCTGGTGCCAATCGCGCCCGACACGGCGATCGTCGCGGTCGACGTGATCCGCGCGACGACCACCGCGATCACGGCCGCGACGCTCGGTTGGCGCGTCTACCCGGCCGGCTCGATCGAGGCCGCCGTGCGGCTCGCCGCCGATCTCGAGAAGCCACTGCTCGCGGGCGAGCTCGGAGGCGTGCAGCCCTACGGCTTCGACCTGCAGAACAGCCCGACGCAGATCGTCGCGCTGGAGCGCTCGCGGCAACCTCTGATCCTGCTGTCCACCTCGGGCACGCGCCTGATCGCCGAGGCGATGCGCCACGGCGTCACCTACGCCTGCTGCTTGCGCAACGCCGCCGCGCAGGCGGCGCACCTCGCCTCGGACGGCCGCGACGTGCTGATCCTCGGCGCCGACAGCCGCGGCGAGTTTCGCGAGGAGGACCAGCTGTGCGCGGCCCGCGTCGCGCGGGACCTGGTCGCGGGCGGCTACGAGGTCGCAGATCGGGCCACCGAGCAGACCATCGCCCGCTTCGGAGAGTCCTCCGAGCAGGCGTTCGTGGACGGACGCAGCGCGCGCTACCTGCGCGACACCGGCCAGCAGGCCGACCTCGACTTCGTCGTCTCCCACGTCGACGACCTCGACGGCGTGTTCGCCGTGGAGGACGGAGAGGTCGTCAGGGCGCTCGCCGCCCGCTGAAGGCCGCGAGCCTGTCGAGCGGCAGGAAAGGCCGGAGCGCCGGGAACGTCAGGCCGCTCGCCGCCCGTTGAGGGCCGTAAGCCTGTCGAGCAGCAGGAAGGGCCAGAGCGCTAGGAACGGCAGCAGATCGTCGGTCGCGAACCAGGCGGCCTCGCGCACGTGCCGCAGCGAGCGACGCCACTGACGCGGCGTCAGGTCTTTGCGTCGCAGGTACACGAGCGAGGAGGCGGCGTCGAGCGGCTCGACGATCCAGCGGCGGCCCTCCTGCTGGACGCTGGGCGCGACGTCTTCTCCGGTGAGATCGCGATAGAGAGCGCGCAGCACGTCGAGGCCGTCGTCGCCCACGAACAGCCTGAAGGTGCCGCCGATCCGCGGGTTCACGTCGAGCAGCTTGTACTGCCCGTCGCGCGCGTCGAAGCGATAGCCGATGTCGAGGATGCCGCGGTAGCCGATCTCCTTCATGAACCTGACGGTCGTGTCTCTCACCGTTTCGTTGGCCAGGCACACTCCGAGCGTGGTCGCGCCGGTGTAGGGCGGGGATTGGCGGATCTTCTTGCCCGTGAAGCCGATCCTGCAGTCGGAACGCTCGTCGAAGTAGCCGTTGAACATCCACACGGTCTCCGGCGTGCCCGGAACGTATTCCTGGAGCATCACGTTGCCGACGTCCGACACCTCCATCGCGCGGTAGGCCGCCAGCAGCTCCTCTTCGCCGCCCGCGATCGCCACCCGCGCGGAGCCGGCTGGGGCCAGGCCGGCGTTGATGCACTTGGCCACGACGGGAAAGCCGCTGTCCTTCGCGTGCGCGGTCACGTCCCGCTCCGACTGGGGGAAGGTCGAATGCGGCGTCGGAATGCCGTGCCGCAGACACAGCTCGTACATGCCGCGCTTGCTCGACAGCTCGCTCGCAAGGCCCTCGGGCTGCCGTGGAAAGAGGAAGTCCTCGGCGAGCTCGCAGGCGTGCTCGTCCACGAACACGCTCGCCGCGTCGTCGATCGGGATCAGCACCGACGGTCCCATCTGCGCGCTGAACTGGCGCAACGCCTCGAGCGCCCTCTCGCCATCGGCGTTCGGAATCGCCCGCCAGCCGCCGCTGTAACGCGACAGACGCGCCGGAGCGAAGCGCTCGCAGCCGATACGATGCACCGCGATGCCAAGCCGGCCGGCGCTGCGCGCGATCCCAAGCGCGCCGTGGTGGAAGACGCCGCGGCTCAGCCCGAAGATCAGGATTGGCGTCTTTTGCAATGAGTCAACCGAGTAGCGAGCA
The DNA here is from genome assembly GCA_037915935.1 of Solirubrobacterales bacterium. GTDB lineage: Bacteria > Actinomycetota > Thermoleophilia > Solirubrobacterales > Solirubrobacteraceae > Palsa-744. The sequence continues at coordinate 54,702 of JBAIYK010000032.1, forward strand.
CGACAGGCAGCGCCCGGCGCGCGAGGATCCTGGTCGCGCCACGGTCCAAGTGCATGTGAACAGGCACTTCGACTCCACCGCCGCTTACTGGGACGGAGTCTATAGCGGCGCCGATCTGCAGGGCACGATCTATCGGGACCGACAGTCCGCGGTGCTCGACTACGTGGATCGCGCGGCCCTGTCCGAAGGCGCGCACGCGCTGGAGATCGGCTGCGGCGCGGGTCACCTGACCGTGCAGCTCGCCGAGCGCGGCCTCGACGTCGAGGCGATCGACGCCAGCCCGGCGATGGTCGCCGCGACAGCCGCCCAAGCGCAGGAGCGGGGCCTTCACCAGCATGTGAGCGCCAGGGTCGGCGATGTGCATTCGCTGCCGTGCGGGGCTTGCAGCTTCGATCTCGTCGTGGCGGTGGGCGTCATCCCCTGGCTGCACTCCCCTCATGCCGCGGTGGCCGAGATGGCGCGTGTGCTGCGTCCCGGCGGGCAGCTGATCCTCACGGCGGACAACCGCGCGCGACTCGTGTCCTTCAGCGACCCCCGCGCCATCTTGGCGCTTTCGCCGCTGAAGCACGCTTACGACCGCTTCCGCAACCGGCGCGGCGTCGCGACCTCGCGACTTCACTCTCCGCGCCAGATCGACCGCCTGCTGTCGGCCGGCTCGCTGCGCCCGCTGGAGCGCAGGACCGTTGGCTTCGGGCCGCTCTCGTTTCTCGGCCGTCCGCTGCTCGACGACGAGAGAGGCGTCCGTCTGCACGGCAGGCTGCAGGAGCTCGCCGATCACGGCGCGCCGCTGCTCCGGTCGACAGGCTGGCACTACGTCGTTCGTGCTCAGAAGCTGACCGACTGAGCTTGATCGACCTTCACTGTCACATCCTGCCCGGCATCGACGACGGGCCGCAGAGCATCGAGGAGTCGCTCGCGCTCGCACGCGTCTCCGCGCGCGCCGGCACGCGCACGATCGTCGCCACTCCACACGTCAGCTCGCGCTATCGCAACGACCGGGCGACGATCGCGCGAGGCGTCGAGCAGGTCAATCGGGCCCTTGCGGCTGAGGGCTGTGCCGTCGAGGTCCTGCCTGGGGCGGAGATCGCGGCGGGCAGCATCTCTGAGATCGATCCGGAGGAGCTGACCGGCATGACGCTCGGCGGCGGTCCGTGGGTGCTGCTCGAGCCGCCCTTCACGCCCCTCGCAGCCGGATTCGACGAGATCGGCTACTCGCTGATGCGGCGCGGCCTGCGCGTCGTGATCGCGCACCCGGAGCGCTGTGCCGGGTTCCACCGCGACGTCACGATGCTCGGCGACCTCGTGCGCACCGGCGCGATCACCTCGATCACAGCCGGTTCGCTCGCCGGCCGCTTCGGCGAGCGGGTGCGGCGGTTCGCGATGAAGCTGGTGGACGAGGACATGGTCCACAGCGTCGCCTCGGACGCTCACGACGAGGTCGCGCGGCGGCCGGGGATCGCGGCCGAGATCGAAGCGGCCGGGCTCGGCGAGCTGCGGGAGTGGCTGACCGAGCTGGTGCCGGCGGCGATCCTGTCCGGGGACCCGATTCCGGCGCGGCCGGCGTTCAGGGCGCGGCGGAGCAGAAGGCTGCTCGCCCGCCTGCGGGACCGTGCAGGCTGACGCCGCGTCGTCGGCATCGGCCGCCCCCACGTCGTCTACGATCGGCCACCCCCAAAAAAGCCATCCTCTACAGTCACCACGATGTTTACAGTCATCACGATGCAGAGGCTTCGCCGCAGAGCTGCCGCAGTCCTCACGATGCAGAGCCTTCGCCGCAGGGCCGCCGCCGCGGTCTCGATCGCGTGTTGCGCGGCGATCGCGCTCGCGCCGGCCGCCCACTCGCATGGACGCGCGCTCCTCGCCAGGTCAACTCCGCTCGGCGGCGTCAACGTCGGAATATCGAGCGGCATGAGCCGCTCGGAAATCGATCGGGACGTGGCGGCCGCGCACAGCCTGCACGCGAAGCTGATCCGTGTGGCGATCGCCTGGTCTGCGTTCGAACCGCAGGCGCGAGGACAGATCAGCGCGGCCGCGACGGCGGCCGCCGACCGGCTGATGCACGACGCCGCCGGCGCGCACATCGAGGTGATCGCGGTCGTGCTCGGCACGCCCTGCTGGGCCTCGGCCCTCGCCAAACCCTCGAAGCGATGCGTGCCCGGCCGCCAGAGCGAAGCGAACGCCTATCCCCCGCGCGAAGCATCCGCCTACGGCGCCTTCGTCGGCTGGCTGGTCAAGCGCTACGGCCCGCAGCTGGCCGCGATCGAAGTCTGGAACGAGCCCGACCAGGCCAACCAGGACTATCTCGCCGGCCCCGAAAAGCCACGCCACTACGCCGAGCTGCTGCGCGCCGCCTACCCCGCCGTCAAGCACGCGGACCCGACGGTGAAGGTGCTCGCCGGATCGCTCGTCGGCTCGAACGGCGCCTTCATGAACGCGCTCTACGAAGAGGGCGTCAAGGGCTACTACGACGGAGTCGCCGTCCACTTCTACACGCTCACCCTCGCCTCGCTCAGAGTCTTCCGCGAAGACCAGCTTGCTCACCACGACTACAAGCCCCTGTGGCTCGACGAGTTCGGCTGGAGCAGCTGCTGGCCGCGGCATCGGATCGAGCAGGAACAGGGCTGTGTGACCAAGCAGGTCCAGGCGCAGAACATCACGAGCTCGTTCAGAGAGGTCGCACATACGCCATACGTCGCCGCGATGCTCACCTACGACCTGCGTGACGCACGCGGCGAAGACTTCGGCGTGCTGACGAGATCCGGCGCCCGCAAGCCCTCCTTCGATGCGCTCGCGAACGTCCTGCGCTCGCCGGCGGGCGGGCCGATCCCGGTACGCCTGAGACTGCAGGTCAGGAATCGCCAGGTGATCGCGAGCGGCTCGGCTCCGGTCGGCGACTACATGAAACTGGAAGCGTTCGAGAACGGCCGCCTTCGCTACCGGGCGCTCTTCACGCTCGACCGCTTCAACCGCTACTCGATCGAGCTGCCGCGAGTGCTCGGCACGCACGGCCTCACGGTCCGGGTGTACCAGTACTGGCTCGGGCCACAGAAGGACGCCCAGAGCAGCATCTGAGGTGACCGGCCAATCCAAGGGCTCACGGGCGCGCTCACGCGAGCTTGACGATCGCGATCACCATCCCCACGAGGACGAACGCCACGATCGCGATCTGCATCCAGATCCAGGTCGGCGACATCTCGCGCCAAGGGTAACTACTCGGCGTCGTGGAACAGCGCGAGCGCTGTCAGGACGAGGATCTTCGTGTCGAGCGCGAGCGACCAGTGCGCGATGTAGTAGTTGTCGAGCTCGATCCGCTCCGCGAGCGAGGTCTGCCCACGCAGGCCGTGGACCTGGGCCCAGCCCGTGATGCCCGACTTCACGCGATGCCGGTCCGCGTAGCGGACGACGTCCTCGGTGAAGAGGTCGACGAACTCCGGCCGCTCGGGGCGCGGGCCGACGATGCTCATCTCGCCGCGCAGCACGTTGAACAGCTGCGGCAGCTCGTCGAGCGATGTGCGCCTCAGGAAGCGCCCGATCGGAGTGCGGCGGTCGGACCCCTCGACGCCGCCGGGGGCCGTGTCGCCCCCGAGCAGGGAGTCGAGCACGTTGTGCTCGGCGACCTTCGGATCGCCGTCGACCCGCATCGAGCGGAACTTGTAGAGGTCGAAGACCTGGCCGTCGCGGCCGACGCGCCGCTGCCGGTAGAGCACCGGCCCGGGCGAGCTGAGGCGCACCGCGAGCGCGACGAGGCCGAGCAGCGGCGCGAGCGGCAGCAGCAGCACCGCGGCGAGCACGCGATCGAACGCGTGCTTGAGCGTGAACTGGACGCCCTTCGGGTTCACGGCCCTGAACGACAGCAGCGGCAGGCCGCCGACGGGCTCATAGGCGATGCGGTTGTTGATCGTGTCGAACATCCGTGGCACGACGGTGACCTCGATGCCGAGCTCCTGCGTGCGCTGGATCAGACGCGCGAGCCGCCCGTCGGCCACCGAGGAGAAGGCGACGATCACGTTGCGGACGTGCTCCTGCTGCACGACCCGCTCGAGGTCGTCGATCTCGCCCAGCACGGGCACGTTGCGCCCGCCGACCTCGGTGACCGAGCGCGGATCGTCGTCGAGGAAGCCGATCGGCACGAGTCCGTACTCGGGGTGGGTGCCGAGCCGGCGCGCGACCTGTGAGCCGACGATGCCGGCGCCGACGACGAGGACGGGCTTGCCGATCGCGCCGAGCACGCGCGCGCGTCGCTGCGCCAGCGCTAGCGTCGCCCTGCCGAGGCCGACGGCGAGCAGCGAGAACAGCCAGATGCGCACGAGCGCGCTTGCGCCAGACATCCTGCCGTTGACGAGCAGGCCGAGCGTCGTCGCGGACATCGCGGCGATCGAGACCGCGCTCACGACCGGCATGATCCCGTCGAGGACGAGCGCCCGCATCCGCGCGCGGTAGAGACCCTTCACGTAGAGCGCGAGCATCGCGAGCGGAGGCACGGCGAGCAGAGGCGCGTCGGCGGCGGACACCCGCACCGCCCCACGACTGCTGAGCGCAAGCACGAGCGCGGCGCTCAGCAGCACGAGGTCGGCGACCGCCCTGATCAGGGTCCAGCCGCGGCCCTCGAGCAGTCGCTGCAAGGCGCCGCGGGGAGGCCGCGGTCGTCGCCAGCGGTGCAGGTCGCCCGCGACGGGGCGCTCGCGCAGCGCCGGCTGATTGCCGGTCAGCGGCAGCGCCGAGTGCGTGCTCTGGCGGAGAATGCCCACGACCTACCGGCCGTCGCCCAGGTTCATGAGCTTCCTATCGGCATGTTCGGCCCCGTGCTTCAGGTGGGAAAGCCACAACGTGCAGACCGCCGTGAGGGCGAGGCCGGCGGCGATCAGCAGCGCCGTCAGCAGCTCGGCGTCGGAGAGACCGAACGTCGAGGACCGCAGGGCCGCGCGCGCGGCGCCCGCCGACGCGGAGGATCCGCGCGCTTCGCCGGCAGGTCCGCTGCCTCCAGCCTGCCCCGCGCCCGCCGACGAGCCCGATCCGGGCCGGGTGGGACCTGATCCTGCGGAGCCGGACCTCGATCCTGCGGCGGCCGAGCCGCCGCCGGGGGAGCCGCTCGCCCCGCCGGCTTCCGCGCCCGCGCTCGAGCTGTCTCCGGAGACGACGCTGTTCCCCCCCGAGCCGGTACGAGGCCCGCCTCCGCGGCCGCCGCCGTTCACGAGCCCGCCGCCGATGATCTGCTGCGCGCCGGCGCCGGGGCCGCCGTAGCCGCTCAACAGCGGCGAGGCGCACGCACTGCTCGGCGGCAGGCAGAACGCAACAAAGAGCACAACAGTTGAAAAGATCCCGCCGTGATGTCTCATGCCTCCGTGCCGTCCCATTGATTTGGCTCTCAAGCCTCTTGATCAGCTGTCCCTGCCGTCTCGGCAGTCGAGGGCTGTGCCTTCCTCGACCTGCCTATGTCTCCCACTGTCTACCCTGCTTGCCGCGAACCCCCTCCTGCCGACCCTCGTTCCCGCCGAGATAGATCACACGGTAGCGAAGCCTCCGCATCGTGTCGAGCGGAGAAACCCTTAATGGGATCGCCTCGAAGCCGCAATCGGGCCGGGCGCTCAGAGCAAATGCTGCGATTCGAGGAAGATCGAGCGGTTCAGATACACGACATTTACGTGGCCGCCACTTCGCACCGTCGAAAGCGCCTGCCGCGCGAGGCGGTCGCGCGGATCGAGCAGCGCCGCCCGCCTCAAGAGCGCGAGGGCGCGGCCGCGGTCGCCGAGGTCGGAGGCGATCGCGCCGAGCTCGAGCGTCGCGTACTCCCCTTCGGGGTTGCGGTCGAGCGCGAGCTCGAACTGGTGTTCGGCACGCCGAAGCTGTCCGAGCCGTAGCGCGATCGTGCCCGCGACGAGGTCCGGTTCGTCGCTCAGCGGGTTGAGGCGGGACGCCTCCGCGAGGCGGTCGTAGGCGACCGCGGGCGAAAGCGTCCAAGCCCTTGCG
>JBAIYK010000074.1:0-11479 GCA_037915935.1 Solirubrobacterales bacterium
TCCACTCCTACAGGGTCGGCTTCACGGACGCCTTCACGAGCATCCTCCTGATCGCGGCCGCGATCGCCCTGATCGGCGCGGCGCTCGCGTTCGGGCTCGTGCGCCAGCGCGACTTCGTCGCCTCCGGCGAGCCGGGGGGCGAGCCGGCGCCGGCGGGCGATCAGCTCAGCGCGGTCGCGGGCTGAGCGGGCCGACAGGCCGTCGATGTCCTGGCCGAGCCGGCGGGCTCGGGCGGGCGATCGCGTAAAGCGTCCCAAGCGCCGCGTAGGGTCGCCGGCCTGCCGACGAACGTTCACAACCCGAGGCCCGGCGGGCGGCGCCGCCGCTACGCTTCCCCCGATGCGAACGCTGCTGCACGACCCGCTGCCGGCCGAGGTCGAGGCGCTGCTGGAGCGCCGCAGACGGCTCGGACTCGACCACAAGGACGAGGTGTGGGAGGGGGTGCTGCACGTGGTCCCGGTCGGCTCAGGTGAGCACGCCTCGCTCGGCGCGCAGGTGAAGCGGCTGCTCGCCTCGCCAGCGGCCGAGTCCGGCCTGACCGTAACCGACGAGTTCAACGTAGGTGACTCGAAGGAGGATTTCCGCGTGCCCGACGGCGGCCTGCACCGCTCTTCCCCCCGAGGCATCTGGTTTCGCACCGCGGCGCTCGTGATCGAGATCGTCTCCCCGGACGACGAGACGTGGGAGAAGCTGCCCTTCTACGCCGCCCACGAGGTCGACGAGGTCCTGATCCTCGACCCAGACGAGCGCAAGCTGCACTGGCTCGCGCTCGCGAGCAGTGGCGCCAGCGCGAGCGTGGATTACGAGCCGATCGAGCGCAGCGGTCTGATCGAGCTCGGTCCGGCCGAGCTCGCGCAGCAGATCGACTGGCCGTAGACGCTCGAGGCCGGGCACCGCCGCCCCAGCGGCGGTGCCCTCCCCGGCAGGCGCTTCAGCCGAACAGCTCCGCGACCGGAACGCTGAATCCCGGCACGGCGTCGCCGAGATCGAGCGTCTCCTCCACGCCGTGGACGTGCGGCTCGCCGCGAGCTCAGGTTTCGCCACGGTTTCGGTCGCCTATTCCGCTCCCGCGCGCGAAGTCGTCCGGGCGTCCGGCGAAGCTTGGAGTGTGGCTTTCGTTCCCTGGCTATTCGCGGCTGTCGGCCCCACGGTGGGAGATCCGCTCGCGTTTTACGATGTGGCGGCGACTGTCATTCCGGTCTTCGTGCTTGCGGGCCTTTATCAAGCCAACATCGAGTCCCTGTTCGACCCCGCCATTCGGTTCGTAGCGCTCCTTGTCTTCCTCGTCGCGGCACTCATTGGCGAGGTCTCGGCACTACACGCGCTGAGCACGGGACAACCGACTTCCTCGACGAAGTCGGGGGCCGCGCTGGGTCTTGAGGTTAGTGGTGGCTTGCTCGTGTTGGCCCCGCTCGTCGAGGCATTCCAGCGCTTCACGTCGGCTCACAAGAAGCTGTTCGATCACGCCGTCCTCTTTTGGATAACTGTTGCCTGCGTGATCCTCGGAGTGTCGTTCCTGGTGTACCACGCGGCCGAACGCCTCTGACAGTGGTCTATTACTCGGGGCCCAGACCAAAGCCGGTAGTCCACCCCGGAGCTGGTGGCACTTGTGCAAAGGACTAATAGCGAAAGCACGCATCCCCGCTGACGACTGGGTCGCCGTCGCCTGATGCGGGTGCAACCCTGGAAATCGCCATTTGCAGGCATCCCGCGGGAGCGACGGGCCTCGAACCGCGCGCTCGTGCCAGAGACAAGCGCTCGCGCGAGGCGTCCCAAGCGCCGCGTAAGGTCGCCGGCTTGCCAACGAACGTTCAGAGCCCGAGGCCCGGCGGACACCGCCACCGCTACGCTGTCCCCAATGCGAACGCTGCTGCACGACCCGCTGCCCGCCGAGGTGGAGGCGTTGCTGGAGCGCCGCCGGCGGCTCGGCCTGGATCGCAAAGACGAGGTCTGGGAGGGGGTGCTGCACGTGGTTCCCGCGCCGAGCCATAGGCACTCCGCTCTCGGTGCGCAGGTGAAGCGGCTGCTTGCGGCGCCCGCAACCGCGGCCGGCCTGACCGTCACGGACGACTTCAACCTCGGCGACTCCAAGCAGAACTTCCGCGTCCCCGACGGCGGCCTGCACCGTCCCGATCCCGCCGACATGTGGCATCCGACCGCGGCGCTCGTGATCGAGATCGTCTCCCCGGACGACGAGACATGGGAGAAGCTGCCCTTCTACGCCGCCCACGAGGTGGACGAGGTCCTGATCCTCGACCCGGACGAGCGCAGCGTGACCTGGCTCGCGCTCGCGAGCAGTGGCGCCGGCGCGAGCGGGGATTACGAGCCGATCGAGCGCAGCGGCCTGATCGAGCTCGGACCCGCCGAGCTCGCGCAACAGATTGACTGGCCGTAGCGGCTGAGATCGACTGGGGTAGCGGCTCGCGTCGCGGACACCCGCGGGCGGACGAGCAGCTCGGCGCCGTCGCGCGCAGAGCGCCGTTGCAAGCCCGTCAGCCGAACAGCTCTGCGACTCGGACGCTGAATCCCGGCACGGCGTCGCCGAGGTCGAGCGTCTCCTCCGCGCCGTGGACGCGCGCCTCTCCGCCAGCGCGATAGACGGTCGCCGTGCGCTTCGGGGGATCGAGCACGAGCACCGCGACGCAGCCGGCCGCGATCCATTCGAGCGCCTTCTCCTGGACGTAGCGAAACGTGTCTTCCGGCGAGACGACCTCGACCGCGAAGTCGGGGGCGCCGGGCCAGTACTTAACGACCGTGTTGCCAACCGCTTCGAACCGCTCGCGGGAGACGAACGCGGCGTCGGGCGCGCGGACCGTGTCGGGATCGCGGGCGAGCACGAAGCCCGTCTCGGCGCCGACGGCGACGCCTGTGTTCGTCTGTGAGGCATGTATGTCGAGCAGACGCCCGATCCTCACCGCAACACGCCCGTGCTCGAAGCCCGCCGGAGCCATCACGCGCAGCTCCCCGCGTATGAGCTCGCGACGCAGCGAGTCGTTCTGCATGCGCAGCAGCTCGTCGGCTGTGGTGACGGTCGATGCGGTCGTCGCGGCCATCGCCACAAGGCTATCCCCCGTTCACGCGCCGCACAAGCGCCCTCACGCCCAAAACGATCGGTCCTGGATCGATGTCGTTCACGGCGCCGCAGGCTACGCCGCGGTTGGGACTCAATCCGCGCGCGGCTCGTATCCGGCGCACTCCCGCACCGGCAGGCGCGGGTACTTCGGATAGGCTGGGTCGGTGCGCGAGCGCTCGCACAGCGAGAAGACCGAGCCGCGCGTGTTGGCGACCTCGCGCCGGTAGGCGCAGGTCTCGCACAGCCCGGCATGAGGGGCGCCCTCACGGCGCTCGACGGCTCGGTCCATCGCGACGAGCGTAGCCGGCCGTCGTTGATCGCAGCCCGCCGCGGGCGCGGAGGAAGCGGACGGCGGCGGCGCGAACGGACGGACAGCAGCATGAGAGGCGACAGGCGGATACGGCGTTCCGCCGAGCGCCTGCAATAATCGTTGACTGCGCAACTATGGCGACCTTCTACCGACTGCTCCGCTTCCTCGCCCCCTACAAGCGGGGACTGGTCGCCTCGATCCTGATCTCGACCGTCGCGATGGTGATGACCGTCGCGCTCCCCCCCCTGACGGGGCTCGCGGTCGAACGGATAAACGCCGGCTCGCGCGCGTCGAGCCTGCATCACGCGGCGGTGCGCAGCCACGACCTGCACGTGCTGCTCGAGCTCGCGCTCGCGATCGTCGTCGTCGTGCTCGTGCGCTGGGCGCTGACCTACGCGCGCCGGATGGTCGCGGGCAGGGTCTCGCTCGGGATCGAGTACGACCTGAGGGAGCTGCTCTACGCGCACCTGCAGCGGCTCGAGCTCGCCTTCTTCGACCGCCAGCAGACGGGGCAGCTGATGTCGCGTGTGACGGTCGACCTGCAGGCGGTGCGCTTCTTCCTCGGCTACGGCCTCGTCTTCATCCTGCAGTCGGCGCTGACGATCCTGCTCGCGGGCGCGGCGATGATCGCGAGCAGCCCCGAGCTCGGCCTGATCGCGATCGCGCCGGTGCCGTTCGTCGTCGTGATCGCGAACCGCTACGGCCGCCGCGCGCGGCCCGCGATCCAGGACGCCCAGCAGCGGATCGCCGAGCTGACCGCGGACGCGGAGGAGAACATCTCCGGGGTGAGGGTGGTGAAGGCGTTCGCGCGCGAGGGCCATCAGCTGCGGCGCTTCGAAGGCAGCGTCTCGCGCGTCTTCGACCAGTCGATGGTCGCGACGAGGCTCGAGGCGCGCTACAACCCGATGATCGGCTTCCTGCCGCAGCTCGGGCTCGCCGCGGTGCTGCTGGTCGGCGGGCAGAGCGTGATCCACGCCCACCTCTCGCTCGGGCAGTTCACCGCCTTCTACTTCTACCTGAACATGCTGATCTCGCCGATGCGCACGCTCGGCGTGACGCTCGGGCTCGCCCAGCGCGCGACCGCCTCCGGCGCGCGCATCTTCCAGGTGCTCGACCGCGAGCCGCAGCTGACCGAGGTCCCGGACGCGGCGTCGCTGCCGTTCGGCGGCGGCGAGGTGGAGTTGCGCAAAGTCACCCTCGCCTACGGCGAGGGGAGCGAGGATCTCGCCGGCCGCGACGGCCACGCTCCCGACGGGCTCGCCTTCGGCGATGTGCCCGCCGGCGCACTGGCCGACCGCGACGGTCGCGCCCCCGCCGATGCGCAGCGGCCGGTGCTGCGCGACGTCGACCTGCACGTGCCCGCGGGCAGCACGGTCGCGATCGTCGGCGGCACGGGCTCCGGCAAGACGAGCCTCGTCTCGCTGCTGCCGCGCCTCTACGACGTGACGCAGGGAGCGGTGCTGATCGACGGCATCGACGTGCGCCGCCTGCGCCTGACCGAGCTGCGGCGCGCGATCGCGATCGTAAGCGACGACCCGTTCCTCTTCTCCGCGAGCGTCGCCGAGAACATCGCCTACGGCCGGCCGGACGCGACCCCCGAGGAGATCGAGCTCGCCGCGCACAGGGCGCAGGCGCTCGAGTTCATCCGCGAGCTGCCAGACGGGATGCAGACGCGCGTCGGCGAGCGCGGCCTGACGCTCTCCGGCGGCCAGCGCCAGCGGCTCGCGATCGCGAGGGCGCTCCTCGCGGACCCGCGGATCCTCGTGCTCGACGACGCGACCTCCTCCGTCGACGCCTCGACCGAGCAGCAGATCAAGCTCGCGCTGACCGAGGCGATGCGGGGCAGGACGACGTTCGTGATCTCCCACCGGCTCTCGACGATCTCGCTCGCGCAGCGGATCGTCGTGCTCGAGGCCGGCAAGGTCGTCGCCGCCGGCGAGCACGACGAGCTGATCGAGAGCTCGGAGCTCTACAGGGAGATCGTCGAGCAGGGCGCGCCGGCACCCCACGTCCTCTACGAGGAGCCGGAGGCGAGCCGAAGATGAGCGCGGTCGGACACGGCGGCATGGGCCGCGGCGGCGGAGGCGGACGCGGGGTGGGTGGGATCCGGTCAGGTCCGCATTTCCAGTGGGACGGCGAGCGCCCGAGCAAGGGAACGAGGGCGCGCAACCTGAAGGGCCTGCTGCAGCTGCTCGCCCCCTACAGGCTGCGCGCCGTCCTCACCGCCTGCGCGCTGCTGCTCGGCACCGCCGCCGCGCTCGCGCCGCCGCTGCTCGCAAAGGAAGCGATCGACCGAGGCATCAAGCACCACGACCTGACGGCGCTCGTCGTGATCGTGCTCGCCTTCCTCGGCTCCGCCCTGCTCGTCTGGACGATGACCTACGCCCAGACCTACCTCGTCGGCTGGATCGGCCAGCGCGCGCTCGCCGACCTGCGCCTGCGCATCTTCAGGCACCTGCAGGGACTGCCGATCGGCTTCTACGAGAGCCGCCCGACGGGGGTGCTGATCTCGCGGATCACGAACGACGTCGAGGCGCTCGACACGCTCGTCACCGACTCGGTCGTGACGCTCTTCCAGGCGGGGCTGACGCTGATCGGCACGGTCGCGATCCTGCTCAGCCTCGACGTGAAGCTCGCGCTGATCACCTTCTGCATCTTCCCGTTCCTCGCCGGCGGCTCGCTCTGGTTCAGGCTCGCCTCCGCCGGCGCCTTCCGCCGCACGCGCGAGACGATCGGCGCGATCACCGCCTACCTGCAGGAAACGCTCTCCGGCATCAGGGTCGTGCGCTCGTTCGCGCGGGAGGGCTTCCACCGCGAGCAGTTCGCGAGCTTCAACGCCGAGAACCGCGAGGCGAACATGCAGACGGTCGTCTTGAACGCGCGCTACTTCCCCGCGGTCGAAATGCTCTCCGGCCTCGCGATCGCGGGCATCGTCCTCTACGGAGGCTCGCAGGCGATCGAAGGCCACATCACGGTCGGCACCGTCGTCGCGTTCGTCGCCGCGCTCACCTACCTCTTCGACCCGATCCAGCAGCTCTCCCAGCTCTACACGACCTACCAGTCCGGGATGGCGGCGCTCGAGAAGATCTTCCAGCTGCTCGACGTGAAGCCCGACCTGACGGATAGCCCGAGCGCCTACGAGCTGCCGCCGATCAGGGGCGAGATCGTCTTCGAGGACGTGAGCTTCAGCTACGGCGCGCGGCGGCGCGACGAAGAGCCGGTGCTCGCGCTGCAGCACGTCGAGCTGCGCGTGCCGCCAGGCCAGACGGTCGCGCTCGTCGGCGCGACCGGGGCGGGCAAGTCGACGATGGCGAAGCTCGTCGCGCGCTTCTACGACCCGACGTCGGGGCGGGTGCTGATCGACGGGCACGACCTGCGCCAGGTGAGCGCGCGCTCGCTGCGCTCGCAGATGGGGATCGTCCCGCAGGAGGCGTTCCTGTTCTCAGGCTCGGTCGCCGAGAACATCGCCTTCGGCATGCCCGGCGCGAGCGAGCAGCAGATCAGGGCGGCCGCGGCGGCGGTCGGCGCAGAGCAGATCGTGCAGGCGCTCTCCCACGGCTATGAGACGCAGATCGGCGAGCGCGGCGCCCAGCTCTCTGCGGGGCAGCGCCAGCTGATCGCCTTCGCGCGCGCCCTGATCGCGGACCCACGCATCCTGATCCTCGACGAGGCGACTTCGAACGTCGACCTGCAGACCGAGCGCAAGATCGAAGTGGGCCTGAGGCGCCTGCTGCAGGGCCGCACCGCGATCGTGATCGCCCACCGGCTCTCGACGATCAGGCGCGCGGGCAGGATCGTCGTGCTCGAGCACGGCTCGATCGCCGAGCAGGGCACCCACGAGGAGCTGATCGCGGCGCGCGGCCGCTACCACGAGCTCTACCTCGACTGGGCGGCGCAGGCGGCCGCCTGAGCGCTCGGCGCCTCGGGCGCGGGGCGCGTCCTTCGGCTCTCTGCGGCGGCAGGCTGCGAGCGCGTCAGAGGCTCCGGGACAGGGACTCGAACCCCAAACTCGACATCCAGAGTGTCGCGTGTTGCCAATTACACCATCCCGGACGGCCCGCTAAGGATAGTCGCTGACGGGCCGGGACCGACCCGGCGCATGGCCCGAGATCGCGCGGGGCCACCAACGGCCCAGCCGGCGACTAACCCGACACCCGCGCCGCGCCGTTCGGCGCGAAGTAGGCGGTGATCGCCTCCTCTAGGCCCGGGTCGAGCACGAGCAGCACCTCGTCGCCGGCCTCGATCACGGTGTCCGACTTCGGCACGAAGCCGCTGCCGTCGCGCAGCACGGAGATGATCAGGCTGCCTTCGGGGAGCTTGATCTCCGAGACGCTGACGCCGACGACGGGCGCGTCCGCGCTCACCTCGAGCTCGATGATCTCGAGCCGCTCCTCTTCGAGCGCGAGCAGGTGCACGAGCCCGTAGCGGGGCACCTCGTGCTCGATCAGGCGCAGGATGAGGTCGGTCGCCGAGACCGCGGGCTGGATGCCGAGCAGCCGGAAGTGGTCGTGGTTGCGCGGGTTGTTGACGCGCGCGATGATCCGTTCGCAGAGGTACTTCTCCTTCGCGACCTGGCAGACGAGCATGTTGTCCTCGTCGTCGCCCGTGACCGCGATCACGAGGTCCGCGCGCTGGATGCCGGCCCGCTCGAGCACCCACAGCTCTGTCGCGTCCCCGTACTGCACCGCGTGCTCGAACTCCTCCTCGACCGCGAGGTAACGCTGACGGTCGGCCTCGATCAGCGTCACCTCGTGTCCCTTCGCGATCAGCTCGCGGCCAAGGTTGCGCCCCACCTTGCCCGCGCCGACGACGATCACGTACATATGGCCTCCTTGCGCACGGTTTCGCTGCCCGCATCCTGCATGTGCGCAGCATCGCTGCGCGCGGCATCCCTGCCAGCCGCCCGTCCGCCTGCCCCTTGGCCGCTGCCCCGCATCTAGGCGGTCTCCAGCTGCAGCGCCTCTTCGAACATCGCGATCGCGTGCTCGGTCGGCGAGATCGTCTGCAGCCCCTGCTGGCGGTACCAGCTCGCGCGCGCCGGGTCCATCACGCGTGCGAGCACCTTCTGCACGCCGAAGCGCTTCTTCGCGATCTGGGAGATGATGAGGTTCGTGTTGTCGCCGTCGGTCGAGGCGATGAACACGTCCGCGCGCTCGATGCCAGCCTGCAGCAGCGCGTCGATCTCGAGGCCCGTGCCGACCGTGAAGAGGCCCTCGCCGTCCTCCCAGCTGCGCCCCTGGCCGGCGTCGAGCCGCTCGTGCGAGAGCGGGTCCTCATCGAGCACGGAGACGACGTGGCCGGCGGCGAGCGCGGACCTCGCGATCGTCGCGCCGACGCGCCCCGCTCCTACGATCAGGATGAACATGGCGCGCAGGTTAGCTGTTCGGTTGGGGACATGGGAAGCGCGGCACGAACGGGTTCGAGAGGTTAGCCAATCGCCGCGCTCGCGCTGCGCGCGCCGTCCTGGGCCGCGGCCGGCGCGGTCACGATCACGCGGCAGCGGGCCTTGCTGACGACGTACTTCGTCGCCTCGCCGACGAAGTTCTCGAGCGGCGCCCTACCGCCGAGGCGGCCGCCGCCGCGGATCCGCGACGGTTCCTCGGCGCCGAGCACGATCGCCTCGACGCCGCGCCGGCGCGACTCCTCGACGATCGCCTGCCCCGCCCGGCGCGTGCGCACGATCGCGGTCGCGACGCTGACGCCCGAGTACTCCTCCCCGACCGCCTTCGCGCGCGCGAGCGCCTGCCGCGCGCGCTTGAGCTGCGCTTCGGGCAGGCGCGCATCGAGCGGCAGCGAGAGCGGGATCTCGAAGATCCACAGCGCCTCGATCGTCGAGCCTTCGAGCGCCGCCTCCTCGGAGGGTTCGCCGGAGGCGAGCAGGGCCGCGGTCTGGACGATGTCGTCGTCGAGCGGGGTGCCGAACAGGGGCACGAGGATCGAGCTGTAGTCGCGTTCCTGCGGCGTCTCGGCGCTCAGCATCTGCGGCGCGACGGTCACCCTGCGCAGCAGCGGATGTTCCTCGGAGCGGCGGTAGGCGACGTAGAGGAGCAGGCCGACGGCCATCCAGGCCAGTCCGACGTAGCGGGCCTGCGGGTGCACGACCATCACCGCGACCCAGCCGCCGCCGAAGGCGAGCGCTGCGATCGCGGTCGGCAGCGGCAGCTCGCCGCCGCGGATCGTGACCGAGAGCGGCACCCTGAAGCCGCGCCGGCGCTCCGGCTCGCTGTAGCGCAGGCGCAGCACCGAGACGTGGGCGATCGCGAGCGCGAGCGTCGCCCCGAAGGCATAGAGGCCGATCAGCAGGTCGAGGTTCTCCGGCGCGACGAGGCCGGCGGCGATCACGCCCGCGGCGACGATCGCGACATAGGGGGTCGAGCGCCGCGGGTGCAGGCGCCCGAGCCGGGCTGGGATCTGGCGGTTCGTCGAGAGCGAGTAGGCGAGCCGCGAGAGCCCAAGCATCGCCGAGTTCGCGGCGGCGACGAGCGTGAGCGTCGCGATCCCCCCGACGAGATACCTGAGGCTGCTCCGCAGCCAGTGCGGGTGCATCTGGTCGGCGATCCCGATCACCGGCGCCTCGAGGTAGCGGTGCCCGAGCGCGGTGTAGGTGCCGTGCACTGGCACCGCGGTGACGGCGACGAGCCCGATCCCGAGGTAGGCGACGATCACGAGCGCGGCGCCGGTGAGCAGCAGCCGCCTCAGCCTGCCGCGGTCGATCACGACGTCGCCCGCGACGCCTGCCGCCGACTCGAGCCCCGTGAACGCGACCGTCGTCACCGTGAGCGCGAACAGCAGGCTGCCCCAGGTGGGCGCGCTGCCGAGGTGGATCGAGCGCGTGATCGTTTTCACGTCGAAGAACAGCGCGAGCCCGATCGCGACGATCAGCAGCCCGAGGATGAGCGCGCCGAACACGACCGCCCCGACGCGCGCCTCGCGTCGCGCGCCGAATCCGCGGATGTTCGCGAGCACGACGAACGCGATCAGTGCGAGCGCGAGCACGAGCGCCTCCGCCCTGCCGCCGAGCGGCTCCCAGAACACGCGCAGGTACTGAGTCGCGGTGAACGCCGTGACCGCGATCAGGATGACGTAGTCGAGCAGCATCGCCCAGCCTGCGACGAAGCTGACGAGCTCGTTGAAGGCGTGCCGCGCGAACACGGTCGAGCCGCCGCGCTCCGGGTGCAGCGAGCTGCCCTCCGCGTAGGTGAGCGAGGCGGGCACGAACAGCAGCCCCGCGAGCAGCAGCACGAGCGGCGTGAGGCCGAGCGCATGGTCCGCGACGACGCCGAGCGAGAAGTAGATCGCGCTCGCGGCGGCGGCGTAGACGAGTGCGAACAGCGCCGGCGAGCCGATCGAGCGGCGCAGCACGAGCTGCGAGAGCGCAAGCAGCTCGTCCGAGCGCAACGCCTCCCTGACGGCGGCGCGACGGCCCGCGGGCCCGCGCTCGGCGTCACCGTCGCCCGGTCCGCCCGCGACAGAGCTCGGCTCGGCGTCCTCCGCGCTCATGCGCCTCGTTCTCGCTTCATGCCGACGCGCGCTCCCCGCCGCCGCTCGACGTAGAGCCTGCCGACGCCTGCCGCGAGGAACAGCACGCCGAGCAGCAGCCGCCCGGAGAGCAATGCCTTCGAGGCGAGCGCCTCGACGGTGAGCGCGACTCCGATCGCGACCATCAGCAGAGAGAGCGCGATCGTGCCGGTCCTATGAGCCTGCCTGCCGCTGATCATCCCATCGTGAGCTTAGGCGCTGCGAGGGTGCCCGCAATGCAGCGTGGGCACCCCCACCAGCTCACTTGATCAGCGGGATGATGAGGATCGCGACGATGTTCGCGACCTTGATCATCGGGTTGATCGCGGGGCCGGCCGTGTCCTTGAAGGGATCGCCGACGGTGTCGCCGGTCACCGAGGCCGCGTGCGCCTCGGAGCCCTTGCCGCCGAAGGCGCCGTCCTCGATCAGCTTCTTCGCGTTGTCCCAGGCGCCGCCGCCGGCGGTCATCAGCACTGCGAAGAAGAGGCCGCCGACGATCACGCCGATCAGCAGGCCGCCGAGCGCTTGGCTGTCGATCAGCCCGACGATCACGGTGAGCGCGATCGGCAGCAGCGAGG
>JBAIYK010000070.1:0-32384 GCA_037915935.1 Solirubrobacterales bacterium
GAGGTCACGAGCCGGACGGATGGGCGCGCTCGTTGAGATCGCGGAGGTGCGCCTCGCCGACCCGCTGCCCCCCGAGCTGCGCGGCGGCTTCGTCGACGAGCCGAAGGCGGGAGCGGTGCGGGACGCGAACGCGGTCGACGTGCTCGGCTGGGCGCTCGGCGCGCGCCGGCGGGCCGTCGCGGTCGAGCTCGCGCTCGACGGCAGGCCGCTCTCGCGCGAGCGGCTGCGCGAGCCGCGCCCTGACCTCGCGCACGCCTTCCCCGAGCACCCGCGCGCGGGCAGAGCCGGCTTTAGGACGACGCTCGACCTCACCGGCGCCTCCGCGGAGCTCGAGCTGAGCGTCTCGGTCGCGCTGAAGGGCGGGACGCGCGCGCCGCTTGCGAGCATCGTCGGCCACCGCCGCTGGCGGCGCGACCACTCGCCTGAGTTCGCGCGGCTCGCCTCGGTCGTCGTCGTCTCCGACCGCGAGGGGCAGCGGCGCTTCGCCGAGGCGATCGAGAGTGCGCTCGCGCAGACCTACCCGCACGTCGAGGTGCTCGTCGCAGGCGACGGGTCGAACGATGGTGTCGCCGAGGAGCTCGCCGCCCGCTGCAAGGGCGTGCGCTGCGTGCGCGCAGACGAGAGAGGCGTCGCCGCGGCGCGCAATGCCGGGATCAGGGCGAGCAACGGCGACTTCCTCGTCTTCCTCGACGCGAAGGAGCGCCTGCTGCCGGAGGCGGTGCAGAGCGGCGTCCGCGCGCTCGAGCGCTGCCCGCAGTGCCCGGCGGCGATCGGCGCCGGGGACCGCTCTGCGCAGGCGGGCTGCTCTGCCCGCGCGATCTACAGACGCTCGCTGTTCGAGCACCTGCGCGGCTTCGACGCGGGGATCGACGGCGACTGCGCCGTCGCCTTCGAGCTCGCGGTCGCGCGCGAGTTCCCGATCTGCCGCCACGAGGCGCCCGTCGCCGAGGGCGCGTGCCAGGGGTAGGGGAGATGGCGGTCGCGATCGTCGCCGGCGCCGTCGCGAACAAGCCTCTGAACGGGGGGGAGGCGTGGGTGCGGATGTCGTGGGCGCTCGGCCTGCGGAGGCTCGGGTTCGAGGTCTTCTTCGTCGAGGCGCTGAGCGCAGCCGCGTGCGTCGACGAAGGGGGGCGCCCGGCGCCGTTCGAGCGCTCGATCAACCGTGCGCACTTCGAGCGGGTGATGGAGGAATTCTCGTTGCAGGGCAGGAGCGTGCTGCTCGACGAGCACGGCGAGCCCCGCTGCGGCATGTCCGTGCGGGAGCTCGCGGAGGCCGTCGCCGAGTCGGACGTCCTGTTCGCCCTCAGCGGACACCTCGGCGAGCTCGCGCGTCCGCTGCGGCCGCGGCGACGCGTCTACGTCGACCTCGACCCCGGCTTCACGCAGGCCTGGCACTGCGACCCGGAGCTGTCCTTCACGATCGCCGGATACGACGATTACGTCACCGTCGGCCTGAACCTCGGCACGAGCGGCTGCCCGATCCCGACCGGCGGCCTGCATTGGATCCCGACGCTGCCGCCGATCCCGCTCGACCGGTGGGCGGCCGAGCCGCGGGGACGGCTGCGGGCGGACTCCGCAACCTGCGAGCCGCGGCAGAGTCGGCGGCGCCCGCATGGCAGCGCGCCCAGCATGGCCCAGAAGCCGCGGCCGGACGCGCAACCGCCGCGCTTCACGACGGTTTCAACCTGGCGCAGCCCCCATGGACCGGTCACGGTCGACGGTCGCACACCGGGCCTCAAGCACCACGAATTCCGGCGCATGATCGAGATCCCCGCACAGGTGAAGGGCGCGACGTTCGAGCTCGCGCTGCACCTCGATCCCGCCGACGCCGCCGACCGCGAGGCGTTGGAAGAGCACGGCTGGCGCATCGTCAGCCCGCGGGCGGTCGCGAGCACCCCGACCGCGTTTCGCGATTACGTGCGCGGCTCCTGCGCGGAAGTCTCGGTCGCGCAGGGGGTATACGTCGACACAAGGAGCGGCTGGTTCTCCGACCGCACCGGCGCCTACCTCGCCGCTGGTCGTCCGGCGCTCGTGCAAGACACCGGCATCGCGGGACGGGTGCCGACCGGAGAGGGGCTGCTCACGTTCTCCACGCCCGATGAGGCGGCGCAAGGAGCGCGGCGGATCCTCGCCGACCCGGCCGCTCACGCGCAGGCCGCGCGGTCGATCGCCGAGACGCACCTCGACTCGGATCTCGTGCTCGGCAGGCTGCTCGAAAGGCTCGGCCTGGGGTGATGAGGATCGAGCCGGCCGCCATCGGCACGCTCAGAACGCTCGCCGCGACGGCGGCGAGCACGCTCGTCCTCGCGCTCAGCGGCCTCACAGCGGCAGCGATGCCGATGCTGCCGCCAGGCGAAGGATCGCCGGCCCCCGTCGGCCACCTGCGGATCGTCGGCGCGCCTGAAACGGCGTTCGACTGGCGGCGGCAGGCCTGCGAACCGGCGGAGATCCCCGACCTGCCGGTGCGCGTCTTCCGCGACTACCTCGGCCGCGTGCAGCTGCTGCTCTCCCACTACGAGAACTTCCGCCTGATCGGGCGCTCGCTGGGGTCGCTGCACCGCGACTGCCGCGCGATCCTGCGCTCCTCCGACAATCCCTCGCCCAGCCGCTTCGAAGACCGCGAGTGGCTCGCCTCGCTGTTCAGCACCGACGGCAGGACGGTGTGGGCGCTCGTGCACGACGAGTACCAGGGCAACCGCCATCAGGGGCGCTGTCGCAGCGGCTCCTACTTCCAGTGCTGGTACAACGCGGTCACGCTCGCGCGCTCGACGAACGGGGGCCGCTCGTTCACGCACGCGCATGCGCCGCGCCAGCTGCTCGCCGCGCCCGCGGCGCCCTATCGGGGAGGCGGCGGGCCGCTCGGCGTCTTCGCTCCGAGCAACATCGTGAAGGGACCGGACGGCGCCTACTACGCGCTCGTGCGCGTGCGCGAGCCGGACGGCGCCCACGGCGACTGCCTCATGCGCACGACGGACGTCGGCTCGCCCGCGGCCTGGCGGATGTGGGACGGCGAAGGGTTCGGCGGCGGCTTCCCCGACCCCTACGCGGCGAGGGCGCAGGGGGGACGGGGCTGCGCGCTCATCAGCCCCGGCAACGTCGCCGAAATGACCGAAAGCCTCACCTACAACAGCGTCCTGCATCGCTACCTGCTCGTCGGACTCGCTCCTCCGGGACCGCTCAGCATCGGCCGGCAGGTGACGGGCATCTACTTCGCCACCTCGCGCGACCTCGTCCACTGGAGCCCCCGCACGCTGATCACGCCCGCGATCGACGTGCCCGCCTACGCGTGCGGGCAGCCCTCGCCGATCGCCTACCCCTCCGTCGTCGACCCTGCGAGCCGCTCGCGCACGTTCGCGACCAGCGGCGGCACGCCGTTCCTCTACTACACCCAGTTCCACTACGAGGCATGCCATCGGACCCCCGATCGCGACCTGATGCGGGTGCGCCTGGAAGTCACGCGATAGAACCGCGATGGAAGGACGCCTCAAGATCCTGCTCGCCGGCATGCTCGCCGGCGTCCCCCGTCAGGGCGGCGCGAGCTGGGCGGCGCTGCAGTACCTCGAGGGCCTCACCGCGCTCGGGCACGAGGTGCTCTTCGTCGAGGAGGTGCCGCAGGGCGCGCTCGCCGGCGATGCCGATCCTGCCCTCGCCGGGGACGCTGAGATCGAGGGTTACTTCAGAGCGCTGCCGCTGTCGGGTCGCGCGGCGGCGCTGCTCGAACGGGGGACCGAGCGCACGCTCGGAGCGCCCTTCGCGGCCCTGCAACGGTTCGCACGCGAGGCGGACCTGCTGCTCAACCTCTCCGGCACGCTGCGCGACGAGCGGCTGCTCTCGCCCATCCCTGTGCGCGCGTTCGTCGACCTCGATCCCGCCTTCAACCAGCTCTGGCACGAGCAGAGGCACGACCTCGGCCTCGACTTGCACACCCACTTCGCGACCGTCGGCACGCTGATCGGCACGCTCGCCTGCGACGTGCCGACCTGCGGGCGCGAGTGGATCGCGACGCTGCCGCCCGTGTCGCTGCCGCACTGGCCCCGACAGGCCGATCCGCCGCGACGCGACGCGTTCACCACCGTCGGCCACTGGCGCAGCTACGGCTCGATCGACCACGAGGGCGTGCACTACGGCCAGCGCGCGCACTCGCTGCGCAGCCTGATCGATCTGCCGCGCCGCACCCACAGCCGCTTCCAGCTCGCGCTCGGCATCCACTTCTCGGAGACCGCCGACCTGCAGGCGCTCTCCGAGAACGGCTGGGAGCTGCTCGACCCACAGGAGGTCGCGGCGACGCCCTCCGAGTACGAGGGCTTCGTGCGCGAATCGAAGGCCGAGATCTGCGTCGCGAAGAGCGGCTACGTCGCCTCCCGCTGCGGCTGGTTCAGCGACCGCAGCGCCTGCTACCTCGCAAGCGGGCGGCCCGTCGTCGCGCAGGACACGGGCTTCGGCGAGCGGCTGCCAAGCGGCGAGGGGCTGCTCTCGTTCGCGACCGTCGAGCAGGCGGTGGCGGCCGTAGCCGAGATCGAGGCCGACCCGAGAAGACATGCGGCCGCCGCGAGGGCGATCGCCGAGGAGCACCTCGACGCCCGCAGGGTGCTCTCGCGGTTGATCGAGCGCCTCGGCGCGGCGCCAGTAAGCTCGAGCGCTACAGCCGATGCGGGCGGCTGAGCAGCCCATCGATGCGCAGGTGTGTGGGGCGCTCGCACAGGCGCTTGCGAGCGTGGGCGCAAGCGATCCGGTCGAGGTCACCCGCCGACGTTCACAGCGCCGCAGCACGTTCCCGCTCGAACGGCTGCAGGTGAAGCTCAGCGACGGCGCCGAGCTGCAGGTCGCGTTCAAGCGCCTCGAGTGGCAGGGGCTGACGCCGGAGGGCAAGGTCGCGAAGCCGAGCTTCATGTTCGACCCCGCGCGCGAGCCCGCCGTCTACGCGACGCTGCTGCCGCTCGCCCCCGCCGGGCCGGCCCGCTATCTAGGGTCGGTCGCAGGCGGGAAGGCAGGCGGCCGCTGGCTGTTCCTCGAGTGGGTGCAGGGCAGGCCGCTGCAGGAGGTCGGCGAGCGCACGCTCTGGGCGCAGGCGGCGCGCTGGCTCGCGGGCATGCACGTCGCGCTCGCGCATGACCTCGAGCGCCACGTCGCGACGGCGGGGCTGCGCGAGCAGGACGCCGCGCAGTGCAGGCTCTGGCTGGAGCGGGCGCGACGGTTCGCGCAGGCGGACGGCCGCGCGACGCCGGAGACGCGCTTCCTCGCTCGCCTGCAGCAGCGCTATGACGCGGTGGTCGAGGCGCTGCTGCAGCTGCCGAAGACCGTGATGCACGGCGACTTCCACGCCGCGAACGTGCTGATCGGCGACGGCTCGGACAACGTGCGGATCGCCCCCGTCGACTGGGAGATGGCCGCCACCGGCCCCGGCCTGCTCGACCTCGCCGCGCTCGTCAGCGGCGACTGGGAGCACGCGGAGCGTCGGCGGATGGTCGCCGCCTACGCCTCCGTGCGAGGGGTGCCGCCGTTCACCGAGAGGCAGCTCGACCTCGCGCGCCTGCACCACGCCGTACAGTGGCTCGGCTGGGCGCCGCGCTCTTGGCGGCCGCCGGTCGAGCAGCGTCACGACTGGCTCGCCGACGCAGAGCAGCTCGCCGAGCAGCTGGAGATCTGAGTGCCGCCCGCCAGGAATCTCGTCGTCAACGCCGACGACCTCGGCCTCAGCGCCGCGGTCAACGCCGGCATCCTGCACGCGCATGCGCACGGGATCGTCACGAGCGCGAGCCTGATGGTGCGCCAGCCCGCCGCCGCGGAAGCGGTTCGCATCGCCGCCGAGCACCCGCGGCTCGCCCTCGGCCTGCACCTCGACCTCGGCCAGTGGGACTACCGCGACGGCGCCTGGCAGCCCGCCTACACGCGCTGCGACCAGGAGCAGGAGGCGGCGGTGCGGCAAGAGTGCCGCGCCCAGGTCGAGCTCTTTCGGGAGCTGACCGGCCGGAACCCAACCCACCTCGACTCCCACCAGCACGTGCATCAGGGCGAGCCGGTCGCCTCGGTCGCGGCCGCGCTCGCCGCCGAGCTGCGCGTGCCGCTGCGGGGCAGGCGCATCCGCTTCGAGGGCGGCTTCTACGGGCAGAGCGGCAGGGGCGAGCCGCTGCCGGACATCATCACCGCGCAGAGCCTGCGCGCGCTGATCGCCGCGCTGCCGCCCGGCTCGAGCGAGCTCGGCTGCCATCCCGGGCTCGGCGTCACGACGGCGGAATCCTCCTACGCGCACGAGCGCGAGCTCGAGGTGCGGGCGCTGTGCGACCCGTCGCTGCCGGGGCTGCTCGAAAGCGAACACATCGCGCTGCGCTCCTTCGCGGAGCTCGACGCCGGCGCCTGACGCTCTTCTTGTCCACGTGCTCGGATGAGCGCCGGCGTCCTGGCGCTGTCTCGTCCACGTGCTCGGGACGAGCACGGGCGCCCCCTCGGCGCTCGTCCTTCGAGCGCTTTCTCTAGGATCGCCCGCGAGCGTCGATGATCTCGATCACGAGCAAGTCGCCATACGCGGTGAGAGCGCTCGCGGAGCTCGGCAGGGCAGGCGAGCGCGGGCCGGTGCCGATCGGCGAGCTCGCGCGCAAGCGCGACGTGCCCGTGCAGTTCCTCGAGCAGCTGTTCGCGGCGCTGCGCCGCGCCGGCATCCTCGCCTCCCAGCGCGGCGTGAAGGGCGGCTACCGCTTCGCGAAGGACCCGAGCACGATCACGGTGCTCGAGATCGTCGAGCTGCTCGACGGCCCGCTCGGGCGCGACGCCGAGGGCGTCTTCGCAGACGCCGCGCAGGCCGCGAGGCAGGCGCTTGGCGGCGTCACGATCGCGGACGTGATCGAGCGCGAGGCGAAGGACGCGGGCGCTTCGATGTACTACATCTGAGCACTACGCATCGTCTCGGCGCAGCGCCCGTTGCGGAGTTGTGGGTTTACCCCAATGTCGAGCCCCGCGGCCGCGGTTACAACAGGATCGACGACTCCAAACGGCCGCTTACGCGGCCGTCACACGATCCTCCAAGAGGGGAGGCGCTGATGACTCTCGCAGTCGCGTATCCGTTTCTCGAAGTGTTCTGGACGATCCTCGTGTTCTTCGCGTTCGTCGTCTGGCTCTGGCTGCTGTTCACGGTCTTCGGCGACATCTTCCGCCGCCGCGACACGTCAGGCTGGGCGAAGGTGCTGTGGACGATCTTCATCATCGTGCTGCCGTTCCTCGGCGTGTTCGTCTACATCGTCGCCGAGCACGACGGCATGACCGAACGCACGCTCGAACGCCAGCGCGTCGCCCAGCAGCAGTTCGACAGCTATGTGAAGACGGTCGCCGGCCAGGGCGACGGCGGCGCCGCAAGCGAGATCGCGCAGGCGAAGCAGCTGCTCGACACGGGCGCGATCACGCAGACGGAGTTCGAGGAGATCAAGCGTCACGCGCTCGCGCACTGAGGCTCTGCGATGTCCGGCTCGTCGAGCGCCGGCCATCAGGGCTCCGCTGCGGGTTTTCACTTAATCACGGGTCTGCCAAATCGGTTTGGGTTGAGTGAAGCCGGTCATGTTGTTTCTGTGAAGAGCCGTTCGGGTAAGGGTGCGCAAACATAGGCAAACCTCACAAGCAAGCTGATTCGGAGGACTGGCATGTCTCGAAGATTGAAGCTCGCAATCCCGACGGTCTTCGCGATCGGGGCCCTCATCGCGCCGGCCGTCGCGACCGGGGCGGCGACGAAGACCTGCGAAGAAGAAGGACGGCCGCACAAAAACTTCACGACGGAATTCAGTCAGAAATCGGCGTGTGAAAGCGCGTCGAAACAGGGCGAAGAAGAACTGAAAGTGTCGAACAAGGGCGGCAACGAACCAGCCGGACAGCAGCCCTGAGCCTCTGAGCAGGACCGAATCGAGCGGGAGCCCGGCGCGGCCGAGCACGGCCTCGCTGGGCTCACCGCACAGCGGCGTCTGCCGCACAGCTCTATTGTCGTGCCCCATATGGGGCAAATCCCGATCAACATTTCGGAGCTGATCGGTCGCACGCCGCTTCTCAGGCTCACGCGGATCCTGCAGGGCACGAAGGCGGAGCGCTCAGGCGTCGAGCTCTACGCGAAGCTCGAGTCCTTCAACCCCGGCGGCTCGGTGAAGGACAGGATCGGGATCGCGATGATCGAGGCGGCCGAGGCGGACGGCAGGATCGAGCCTGGGCGCAGCACGATCGTCGAGGCGACGAGCGGCAACACCGGCATCGCGCTCGCCTTCGTGTGCGCGGCGAAGGGCTACAGGCTCGTGCTCGCGCTGCCGCAGGGCATGAGCCGCGAGCGCGAGGCGCTGCTCAGGCTCTACGGCGCCGAGGTGCAGATCACCGAGTCGCTCGGCGGGATGCAGGAGGCGGTGCAGGCGGCGCGCGAGATGGCGAAGGACCCGGACGTGTTCCTGCCCGACCAGTTCTCCAACCCCGCGAACCCCGAGGCGCACAGGCGCACGACCGGACCCGAGCTCGAGCGCGCGCTCGGGGAGCGCATCGACGTGCTCGTCGCCGGCGTCGGCACCGGCGGGACGATCACGGGCGTCGGCGAGCACCTGCGCCGCCGCAACCCGAAGCTGCGCGTCGTCGCGGTCGAGCCGGCGGCGTCGGCCGTGCTCTCCGGGGGCGCGGCGGGCGCGCACCGCATCCAGGGCATCGGCGCCGGCTTCGTGCCGCCGGTGCTGAACACGGAGCTGCTCGACGAGGTGATCGAGGTCAGCGATCAGGACGCGATCGCGACCGCCTGGCGCTGCGCGCGTTGCGAGGGCCTGCTCGCCGGGATCTCCTGCGGCGCGGCGCTGTGGGCGGCGCT
This sequence comes from Solirubrobacterales bacterium, assembly GCA_037915935.1. GTDB lineage: Bacteria > Actinomycetota > Thermoleophilia > Solirubrobacterales > Solirubrobacteraceae > Palsa-744. Next base: position 8,816 of record JBAIYK010000070.1, read on the forward strand.
GCAGGTCGCAGGACGGGAGGCCGCGCAGGGCAAGCGGATCGTCGTCATCATGCCCGACTCGGGCGAGCGCTACATCTCGCAGGCGTTCTTCGCCCCGCACGCGAGCTGAGACGCCCCAGGCGCCCGCTACGCTTCCTGCATGCTCGGCCTTGCCACCCTTGCCCGGGTCGCGAGAGAGGTGCGGCGCGACGTCGCCGCCGCGCGCGAGCGCGACCCGGCGGCGCGGGATGTGAGTCCCGTCGAGATCCTCGCGACCTGGCCCGGCATCCACGCGCTGCTCTGCCACCGGCTCGCGAGCGCCCTGCACGAGGCGGGCGTGCCGCTGCTTCCTCGCACGATCGCGCTCCTCGGCAGGGCCGCGACCGGGATCGAGATCCATCCCGCGGCGAGGATCGGCCGCGGCCTGTTCATCGACCACGGCTCCGGGGTCGTGATCGGCGAGACCGCGACGATCGGCGACGACGTCACCCTCTACCAGGGCGTCACGCTCGGCGGCACCGGCTTCCAGACCGGCAAGCGCCACCCGACGGTGCAGGACAACGTCACGATCGGCTCGGGCGCGAAGCTGCTCGGCCCGATCACCGTCGGCCACGGCGCGAAGATCGGCGCGAACAGCGTCGTCATCACCGACGTGCCGCCGAACTCGACGGTCGTCGGCAACCCCGGGCACCCGGTGAAGGTCGAAGGCCGCCGCCCCGAGGGTCCCGACGCCGACTGGATCCACCTGCCCGACCCGATCGCGGAGGCGATCCAGTCGCTCGCGAGCCGGATCGCGGAGCTCGAGCGCAGGGTGGGGGATCTCGCCGGTGAGGACGCCGAGCAGGTCGCGCAGGCCCCGCGCGTCGCAGAGGTGACGCCGCTGCGGCCGGTGACGGGGCGCAGCCCGGCGGGAGGTTAGCTCGACCGGGGTGCAGCGAGCGCATCTGTCCCGTCGTGGCTGCGCCGACGGATTAGATGTCAGATGCGCGATCGTCCAATTCCCTCCGAGCTCGTAGGCTCGCTGCAGTCGCTCGCGGAGTGTCAGCTGCAGAGCCAGACGTCTCGTTCCGCCGCGCTCGACGCCGTCGCCGGCGGTGTGATGGGCGTTGACGTGGCGATTGCCGCCTCCGTACTCGGCGTCAGGTCCGCGCTTCATCTCTGGGTCGTCGCGCTGGCTCTGCTTTGCGCCTCCTTCGCAACCGTTGCAGTTGCGCTGCTGATGCGTAGCGGGGATGGCATGGGACCGATGGTCATGGAGGTTCTGGCCAATCGTGGCTCACGTTCCGTTCAAGATCTGGAACGCGAGCTGCTCGAGGATCTCGCTGCTCAAGTGGCGGTCAATCGACGCACCCTCGACCGCAAGGAGCCTCGAATCGTAGCCGCGCTCGTGCTCAATCTGTTGGCGGTTGCCGTCGAGCTGGCAGGCCAGGTACACTGACTCGTATGTCATATTCAGACCGTCCACAGAACAAGCCACCTGCGAATGGCGCCTCGCCTGCTCGCGATGAGTGGTGGCGTGGCCAGTACCACTTCGAACCGCTGGTGATGCCGTCGGTCTCTCGCGTCTTTCGAGATTGGGCGCGCCAGCTACGCCGGCTGCTGCGGTTGACGCGCTGAGTCACTCACCGCACATCGTCAGCGGCTGGCCCGCGGCCGCCCTACCGCTTAATAGAAGACGCACCTGCAGCGGTGCCGAGGCCGCGCCTTGTACTCAGGCGCCTGCCCACGGCTCCAGAGCCAATTGTCGAGCGTTCGCGGCGGCACGCCCGTGCGGCGCGCGATCAGCTCGCAGGCGTGTAGCGCGCAACCCCTGATCTCGCGCTCGGCGCCGCCGAGCGGCAGGATCTCGCCCGCGTCGATCCTCGCCGAGAGCGCGTCGTCGTAGATCAGGACGCCGTCGCAGCGCAGCACGTGCGGGACGAGGTTGTCCGCGAAGATCGTGAGGCGGTCGAGGTCCGCGAACTGCGCAACGCCGGCGAGCGCGAGGTCGCTCGCGGCGATCTGGGCGCGCTTGTAGAAGCCGCGGTCGGCGAACATCGTCATCCCGCCCGTTAGCGCTTCCGCAAAACGCTCGGCGGAGCTGTTCGCCTCGGCGACGAGGTCGAGCGCGCGGCGACCGCCAAGGAAGCGCCCGAGCTGCCGCAGCGCCTGCGCGTAGAGGCTGAGCAGCTCGTTCGCAGGGTCCTGGCTGAGGATCGTTGCGATCTCGCGGGTCGAGACCTGGCGCAGCCAGGAGGCCGACGGCGGTCCGTGGGCGCGCACGTGGTCGGCGAGCGCGAGCGCGACCGTGAAGTAGCCGGACAGCGGCCGCCCGTCGAGGCTGCCCTTGCGCAGCGTCGGAAACCAGCCTGAGCCGAAGTTGATCGCGTCGAGCGCAAGCATGTAGTCGGCGACGTCCTCGTGAGGGCCCTCGAGGTAGTGGCAGCGCGGGTGCAGCGCCGGCGGCGACGCCGGCGCGACCTCTGCAAGCGCGTCGATGTCGATCCGCACCTGCCTCGCGTTCGCCGCGATCTCGGCGCAGCTCTGCCTCACCTCCGCGAGCAGGGACATGAGGACAAGGTAGGGCCGGATCGGCCCGACGGGCGGCGCGGTCCGGCGCGATCGTCTCACGCGCGGTGTCCCCGATCGCCTGCCGCCGCGGCGCCGTGGGGCCGGGCGCCCAGACGCGCTCAGCTCGCGTGCGAGGCCCGCTCAGCCCTCCGCGCCCGCAACTATGCTGGCGGGATGGCGAGCCAAGCCGAGACCCACCGCCTGCAGGCGCTGCTCTCGGGTCTCAACGAGCCTCAGCGCGAGGCCGTCACCCACGGCGAGGGCCCGCTGCTGATCCTCGCCGGCGCGGGCAGCGGCAAGACGCGAGTGCTCACGCACAGGATCGCCTTCCTGCTGTTCAGCGGCCAGGCGCGGCCCTCGCAGGTGCTCGCGATCACGTTCACGAACAAGGCCGCCTCGGAGATGAGGAGCAGGGTCGAAGCGCTGATCGGCCGGCACACCTACGGCATGTGGCTGATGACCTTCCACGCCGCCTGCGCGAGGATCCTGAGGGCGCGGGCAGACATGCTCGGCTACACGCGCCGCTTCACGATCTACGACCAGGCCGACTCGCGGCGCCTGCTCAAGCGCTGCCTAGACGACGCCGGCGTCGACCCGAAGCGCTTCACACCCGCCGCAATCCAGTCGCGGATCTCCGCCGCGAAGAACGCACTGCTCGACGCGACCGCCTGCCGCGAGCAGGCGGGCAGCCCCTTCGAGGAGATGGTCGCCGAGGTCTACAGGCTCTACCAGCGCGAGCTGCAGGGCACGAACGCGATGGACTTCGACGACCTGCTGTTCAACACGGTTTCGCTGTTCGAGCTGCACCCGCAGGCGAGGAGCGACTACGCCTCCACCTTCGGGCACGTGCTCGTAGACGAGTACCAGGACACGAACCACGCCCAATACCGGCTGCTGCAGCTCCTCATCGGAGGAGGCCGCCAGCGGCCGGCGAAGGGCGAGCCGGTCGCGATCCCCGGGCACCGCAACCTCGCGGTCGTCGGCGACGACTCGCAGTCGATCTACGGGTTTAGAGGAGCAGATGTATCCAACATATTGGACTTCGAGCGCGACTTCCCGGATGCGCGGGTCGTCAAGCTCGAGCAGAACTACCGTTCGACCCAGAACATCCTCTCCGCCGCGAACGCGGTCATCTCCCACAACCGCGGCGGGATCGCGAAGCGGCTCTGGAGCGAGCTCGGCGACGGGTCGCCGCTGCGCCTGCGCTGCCTCGAGGACGAGCACGCGGAGGCGCGCTTCATCGTCGGCGAGATCGAACGGCTGCTGCAGGAGGAGAACGTCGGCAGGGCTGAGATCGCCGTCCTCTACAGGACGAACGCGCTCTCGCGCGTGATCGAGGACGCGCTGATGAGGCGCGAGGTCGCCTATCAGGTGATCGGCGGCACGAAGTTCTACGAGCGCGCCGAGGTGAAGGACGCGATCGCCTACCTCTCGTTCATCGCGAACCCCTACGACGTCGTCAGCTTCCAGCGGATCGTCAACTCGCCGCGGCGCGGGATCGGCCAGACCTCGGTCGCGAAGGTGCTCTCCCACGCCGCCTCGACTGACGTCTCGATCTGGAAAGCCGCCTCGGTGCCTCAGGAAGTGCCGGGTCTCGGCGCGGCCGCGATCAAGGCGATCGGGCGCTTCATCGCGAGCATGGAAGAGCTGCGCGAGCTCGCGAGCAGCGGCGCAGGCGTCGCGGAGCTCCTGCAGGAGACGCTGCAGAAGACGGGCTACCTCGACGCGCTGCAGGCGGAGCGCACGATCGAGGCCCAGGGCAGGCTCGAGAACCTCGAGCAGCTGGTCGACGTCGCCGCCGAGTTCGACGAGCGCGACGACCTCACGCCGCCAGCGGAGGGCGCAGAGGGCTCAGGCGCGGGGGCGGTCGCGGAGGGCGGGGAGGAGCCGGTCGCGCCCGCTCCAGGCCCGCCGCAGCTCGCCGGCCTCGACCTCTTCCTGCAGGAGATCGCGCTGCTCGCCGACTCGGACACCCGCCGCGACGAGGACGGGCTCGTCACGCTGATGACGATTCACAACGCGAAGGGGCTCGAGTACCCGGTCGTGTTCATCGCCGGCTGCGAGGAGGGCGTGTTCCCGCACGCGCGAGCGATCGACGAAGGCGGCCTCGAGGAGGAGCGGCGCCTCTTCTACGTCGGCGTGACGAGAGCGATGCGGGAGCTGTACCTCACCTACGCGCGCCGCCGGCGCCTGTTCGGCGAGCCAACCTACAGCCTGCCAAGCTCCTTCATCGAGGAGATCCCCTCAGAGCTGATCGACTTCGAGGAGGAGCCGCAGCGCGGCTTCGGCTTCGCGGGCCCGCAGGCGGAGATCAGGCCCGCGCTCGGCGGCCTCTCCTTCGGCAGCGGCGTGAGGGCGACCGACGCGCGCAAGCGGCCGAACCCGACCCCGCCGAGCTTCCGCCTCGGCGACGACGTCGTCCACGCCGCGTTCGGCGAGGGCGTCGTCACAGGGGTCGAGCAGGACGGCGTGATCGTCGTGCGCTTCTCCGGCGACGGCTCCGAGCGCAAGCTGATCGCCGAGTATGCGCCGGTCAGCCGCCGCTAGACATACGATCCCGGCCGTGACGGCGGCGATCATCGACGGCAAGGCGACTGCGGCGCGGGTGCGCGGGGAGGTCGCGGAGCGGGTCGCGCAGTTCACGCGATCGACTGGCAGGACGCCCGGGCTCGCGACGATCCTCGTCGGCGAGGACCCCGCCTCCGCCGTCTACGTCGGCGGCAAGCAGCGGGCCTGCGCCGAGGTTGGCATGCGCCCTTTCGACGAGCGCCTGCCGACAGACGCGACCTACGCTGAGGTCGCGGAGACGATCGCACGGCTCAACATGGACTCTGACGTGAGCGGCGTGCTGCTGCAGCTGCCCGTGCCGGAGCACCTCGACGGTCCCTCGCTCACCGGCCTCATCAACGCCGGCAAGGACGTGGATGGGCTGACGCCCGTGAACGCTGGCCTGCTCTCGCTCGGCCTGCCGGGCCTGCGCCCCTGCACGCCGCTCGGAGTGCTCGAGCTGCTGCGCGAGGCGGGCGCCGCGCTCGAGGGCGCCGAAGCCGTCGTCGTCGGGCGCTCGAATTTGTTCGGCAAGCCGATGGCGGCGCTGCTGCTCGCCCAGAACGCGACCGTGACGGTCTGTCACTCGCGCACGCGCGATCTCGCCGCGGTCTGCGCGCGCGCGGACGTGCTGATCGCCGCGGTCGGGCGTCCGAAGATGATCGGCGCGGGGCATGTGAAGGAGGGCGCGGTCGTGATCGACGTCGGCATGAACCGTCTGACGCCAGAGGAGGCGGGCAACAAGAGCGGGCTCGTCGGCGACGTCGACTTCGCCGCCGCCTCTGAGCGCGCCGCCGCGATCACGCCCGTGCCTGGCGGCGTCGGGCCGATGACGATCGCGATGCTGTTGCGCAATACGCTTGACGCGGCGGAGATGCAGACTGAGGGATAGGAGGAGCAGATGGAGGCGAGCACGGGGGAGACGCGCGCCGTCGAGACGGCGCAGGTCGGCACGGGGAGCCGGATGAAGGTGAAAGGGCTGCGCCGGCTGCGGCTCGGCGAGCTGCTCGCGCTCGTCGGCGCGGCCTGCGTGATCGTCTCGCTGACGCTGCCCTGGTACGGGGGGGCGGTCGGCTCGCCGGGCGCGAGCGCGACCGGCCAGCTCGACGCCTGGAGCACGTTCGGCCCCGCCGTCGTCGTCATCATGCTCGCCTGCCTGACGGCGCTGCTGCTCGGGGTCGCGACCGTCTTCGAGCGCTCGGCCGCCCTGCCCGTCGCGGCCGCGGTCTGGTGCACCCTGCTCGGCTTCGGCGCCGTGATCGCGGCGATCGTGCGCGTGCTCGAGCGCCCGGACGAATCCGTCACGCTGCAGGCGGGCGCCTGGCTCGCGCTCGGTGGCGCGGTCGCGATGCTCGCGGGCGGCTGGCAGTCGATGCGCGACGAACGGCCTGAGCTGTACATGCCGGTGAGCGCCGAAGAGCGGCGGTTGTAGCGAGGCAGGCGAGTGCTATGGGCGGCCACCTGTGGAGGCGTGAGCGGCTTCCGGGGCAGTGACTGGCAACGTCGTCTGCTTCGATCAATCCGCATGTTTGCGGTCCCTGGCCGAAAGGCGGCACCCGTTCCAAAATGATCCCAGGGCCGTACATGCCGCGGAGCCCATGCGGCCTTGCGGCATCTCGGCGGCCAGTGATAGGCGTTGGAACCTTGCCGGCATGTCTCATACCGGCGGCGAGGCGGAAAAACGGATGATTCGTATATCTCTCGGTCATTGGGGTCCACTGAACATGTAGGATCGGACGAGAAGGCCTACGCCCCGCAGGACGAGCGCAAGGCGAAACGCCATAAAGGAGGAAGCCGTGGCTGACATAGCTACGACCACACCGACCTCTCTCACCCCCCGCCTCAAGGTCCTCGCCGGCATTCTCACGTTGCTTGCATTCGCGGCACCTGTCCGCGACGCCCACGGAATGTCCCCGAACTCACAGGGCTCATCGGCACCCCTTGCGTCGTCTGCGCTCACCATCGGAACGACGAGCGGCACTATCAAGACGTCACCCGACACCACTGTCGGCCAACCATACACACGTTGGCCACTCCAGCTGCATCGCGCCACCACCACATCGGCCGGATCGGGAGCTGTGGTCAACGACCCGAATTGCGCCGCCAACACCCTTGAAGCCAACGACGACGGATCAACCGCAGAAGTCACGCTTCCATTCACAGTCAACTTCTTCGGCGCCAACTATACGAGTCTCTGGGTCAACAACAACGGCAACGTCACTTTCACTGAACCGCTCAGCGTCTACACGCCGTTCGAAATCACTAGCACCACCCCACCGATCATTGCTCCGTTCTTTGCGGACGTGGACACTCGCGGGGCTGGATCGGGCCTTGTCACCTATGGCGACACAACGTTCGAGGGACGCCCGGCGTTCTGCGTCGACTGGCCGTTCGTCGGCTACTACGGTGAACACACTGACAAGCTGAATGACTTCCAGCTGATACTCGTAGAACGTGGCGACGTGGCGCCTGGCGACTTCGACATAGTCTTCAACTACGGACAGATCCAGTGGGAAACCGGCGACGCGAGCGGCGGCACCGAAGGGTTCGGCGGCACAGCGCCGGCAGTCGGCTTCTCGAACGGCGACGGCAATTCAAATCACTTCTTCCAGCTCAACGGATCGCTTCAGAACGGCGCATTTCTCGATTCAAACCTGACGACCGGTCTGATCAACAACGCGTACGGTAACGCGGTTCGCGGGCGCTACGTGTTCCACGTCACTGGCGGCGGCGGCACGAACGGAGGCATCTCCGGCCTTTCCCGACCCTGGCCCGCGGCCGGTTACGGCTACTCGTTCGAGAACAAAGGTGTGACTGATTTCGAGATTCCTTCCGGGATGTCGCCGTCGCAGGTGTGGACCGGTCTGAACCAGACGTTCAGTGATTGGGGCCGCAACCAGGCAGACACCTCCAGCCTCATCTCCCAACTGAACGGCGAGGCGTCCGGAGGTCTCTGCTTTGGCCTTGCGTTGAGCGGTGGTCGGTTCGATAGTGGGCTCGACGCGCTGTCGAACTCCTTCGAGGGGCGCAGCGATCCTATTTGGGCTGCTGCTCAGAACGGAACCATCGGCAGTGCGGGCACGGGGCCGTCGGCCAGCATGAATCTCCCCGCCCCAGGCGCACCCTCCAATTCATTCAACTTCAACCAGCAGTTCCTCAGTCTGATCTCCGACGATTGGGCTTCTCAGCTCGCGACACAGGTCGAGACCAGCCTCCAGCTCCAGCACTATGCATACGCCGACCCGACGACGGGCTTCAGTGCCTTCGAGTCGCAGCTGCAGAACGTGATGCAACACGGCACGAACAATTACGACCCGTCCGGGATGTTGTCGTCACTCTCAGGCAGCGGCTTCGCGATGATCACGCTCCAGACGTTTAACCCCAACGTTGGGCACGAGATCCTCGCCTATAGTGCGGAGCCGCTGCCCGACGGCGCCGTTCAGCTCGATGTCTGGGACAACAACTTCCCGGGTCAGCACTACGCGATTGTCATCAACCCGGACCTATCGTGGACCTACGACGCGCCATACAGCAACGGTGACTTCCAGGGCAACTACTCGATGAGCGGCGCACCCGGACATGCGCTCGGACTGCTCTCCATCCTGCCGCTGTACAATCCGAGCGGCCTCAACTACTATCCCGCAGCGAACGGCGGAGTAGGTACCGGATCGCTGGTCGACCTCGCTCCCGGCACCACGCTTTCCAGCGCGACGGACAGCGCTGGCAATCCAGTCGATGTCGAGCCGGTGCTCTCCAACGCTACCGTGGGCGACGACGGGCAAATCGTCGACCTTCCAAGTGACGCCGGTCAGGTCAGGCTCAACGGGTCGGCGCCCTCGCTCGACGTGCGGGGCGCAAGCACCTATATGACACTTAGTTCAACCGTGTCTGCGGAAGGCCTGAACGTCTCCGAGGACGAGCAGGGTGGTTCGATAAGCGCGACAAGCAGCGACATCGCACTCACCGTTGGGAGAAGCAACCAGGTAGCTGCGAGCAACGGTGCGGGAGGCCTGATGTACGCCAACGATGGCACGATCTCAACCGTCAACGACTCCACCAACACGAGCGTCCAGGTTGAGTTCCTATACAACGGAGAACTTATCGTCACAACGCTCTACTCGGGCCCAACCACCCCCGGCTCCGGCCTCACGTTCACGGCTGCCCAGATCGCGGCGGCCGAGGGAGCCGCTACGGCAGCGAAAACTACTCCGTCCTCGACCGGCACCGGCAACGTACACTCCTCCTCACCTCCGCCGACCAGCCCGCCCAGAGAGGTGGGCGCGTCCGTAGACCGACGCACAGGCCGGATCACTCTCACGTTTGACTTCCCCGAGGCCGGGAAAGCGACGGCGACAGCGACGGCAAAGCAGAGGGCGGGCGCCTCCGCAGCGCGCGCCAGCTATCGCCAGAATGGATGCAGACGCCGGCCTGCGAGAAGGGGCAAACGGTGTGCCGACAATCGCTCCATCCCCTACGGCGCCAGTCAGATAAATGCAATGACAGCGGGGATCTATAAGCTCGCGATCTCACCGTCAGGCAAGGCGCTCGCAGCGCTGCATGAAGGGAGGACGTTGCTCGTGACGACCACCTTGGTGTTCACGCCAGCCAACACGACCGACAACATCGATAGCGTCATAACGAGCAGCGTACATATCCGCAAGGCTCGCCAAAAGCACCACCATCGCAGCAGACGGCGATGACACCACGGCGTGACGGCCGGGCCGGCGATCGGCTGCCTCGCACGCGCTGCCCGGTCATCCATCTGTAGCGTTGCTTCCGGCGGGGTAAGCAGCGACCGACGATAGTCAGTTTGGTACGCCCGAGGGGTCATGCCGTCAGGCTGGACGAGAGCGACGAGATGATCGGCATCGCGATCGTCAACGCGAAGTGGCTGCTCGATCGCGACGGCAGGGTAGAGATCACCGTGCCCCATTCGCATCGAACTCGACACCGACGAGCTGGCCCAGATCCTCGCGGCCTGAGCGGCCGTAGGCGTTGCGTCGGCTCGTCGCTTCAGAATACGCATCACGCCACTCGACGACGCCCATAGAATCCCGCGCGTGATCGACAGAGACGAGGTTCTGCACGTCGCGCGGCTCGCGCGGCTGGCGCTGAGCGAGCGGGAGATCGAGGCGATGCGACACGAGCTCTCCGCCGTGCTCGACCACGTCGCGAAGATCGGCGAGCTCGACCTGCAGGGGGTGCCGCCGAGCACGCACGTGGTCGAGATGACCGGCGCCCTGCGCCCCGACGAGCCGCGGCCGTGCCTGCCGCGCGAGGTCGCGCTCGGATCGGCACCCGCGGTGAGCGAGGACGGCGCCGGATTCCTCGTGCCTAGCCCGCAGGCATGAGCGCGCAGGAGCTTCTGACGCTCTCCGCCGCGCAGGCGGCAAGCGCGATCGCGGCCGGCGAGCTCGACGCGGGCGAGCTCTTCGATCTCTACCGGCGGCGTGCCGCCGAGCACGGGCTTCGAGACGGGGGCATCAACTGCTTCACGTGGCTGAGCGACGAGGCACACAGCGGCGAGCCGGCGACAGACGAGCCTGCGTCGCGATCGACCGCTGATGGCCCACCATCGGCTGCGGGCCTGCTCACCGGAGTGCCGCTCGCGGTGAAGGACCTCTTCTGCACGCAGGGCGCGCCGAGCCAGTCGGGCTCGAAGATCCTCGAAGGTTACGAGCCTCCGTACACGGCGACGGCGGTTGCGAACCTGCAGGCGGCGGGCGCGCGGCTGCTCGGAAAGACCAACCAGGACGAGTTCGCGATGGGCTCCTCGAGCGAGCACTGCGCGTTCGGGCCGGTGCTGAATCCGTGGGACCGGAGCAGGGTGCCAGGCGGCTCCTCGGGCGGCAGCGCCGCTGCCGTCGCCGCTGGGCTTGCACCGTGGGCGCTCGGCACCGACACCGGCGGCTCGATCCGGCAGCCGGCGGCGCTGTGCGGGATCGTCGGCCTGAAGCCGACTTACGGCGCGGTCTCGCGCTACGGCATGATCGCCTTCGCCTCCTCGCTCGACCAGGCTGGGCCGATGACGCGCAACGTCGCCGACGCGGCGCTGCTGCTCTCTCACATGGTGGGCAGGGACGAGCGCGATGCGACCTCGCTGCCGTTCCCGGAGCCGATCGCGATTACTGAGAGCCTGCGGCTCGACGGCGTGACACTCGGCGTCGCCGCGGAGCTCTCGTCCGGGAGCGGCGCGCTGGCGGGCGGGATCGAGCCGGGAGTGATGAAGGCGTTCGACGCGACGCTGAAGCTCGCCGAAGATCTCGGCGCGAGGATCGAGGAGATCCGCCTGCCGCACGCGCCCCACGCGCTCGCCGCCTACTACGTGCTCGCGCCCGCAGAGGCCTCCTCGAACCTCGCGCGCTTCGACGGCGTGCGCTACGGGCTGCGGGTCGAGCGCGGCGCGCAGCGCGACGGCGGGAGGGGCGCGGACAGCACCGGCGCGACGGACGGGGAGGGCGTCTCCGGCGTGGCGAACGGGCCGTTCGCCGAGGACCGCGGTCTGCTCGGGATGTACACGCGCACGCGCCACGACGGCTTCGGCGCCGAGGTGAAGCGGCGGATCATGCTCGGCACCTACGCCCTCTCGGCCGGCTACTACGAGGCCTACTACGGCCGCGCCCAGCGCGTGCGGACGAAGATCGCACAGGACTTCAGGAGCGCCTTCGAGCAGGTCGACCTGATCGTCACGCCGACCTCGGCGGGTGTCGCCTTCGAGCTTGGCGAGAGAACCGGCGACCCCTGGGCTATGTACCTGAACGACTACTTCACGGTGCCGATGTCGCTTGCCGGCATCCCCGCGATCTCGATTCCCTGCGGCCTCTCCGGCGAGGGCCTCGGCCCCGGCGGGCGAGGGCTGCCCGTCGGCTTCCAGATCACCGGCCCCGCCTTCAGCGAGAACCGCATCCTGCAGGCTGCCCACGCCCTGGAGCAGGCGATCGGCTTCGACGGAAGGGCGGCGTTCGCATGAGTGCCGTGCAGTACGAGCCCGTGATCGGGCTCGAGATCCACGTCCAGCTCTCGACGAGGACGAAGATGTTCTGCGGCTGCGAGCTGTCCTTCGGGGCGCCGCCGAACACGAGGACCTGCCCCGTCTGCCTCGGGCTGCCAGGGGCGCTGCCCGCCGGCAACGAGCAGGCGGTCCACTTCGGGCTGATGATCGGGCTCGCGCTCGGCTGCGAGCTCGCGCCGCGGTCGGTCTTCCACCGCAAGAACTACTTCTATCCGGACCTGCCGAAGGGCTACCAGATCTCCCAGTACGACGAGCCGCTGTGCCGGGGCGGCGCGCTCGGCGAGGTGCGCATCCACAGGGTCCACCTGGAGGAGGACGCGGCGAAGCTCGTCCACGTCGGCTCGAGCGGCCGCATCCACGGCTCCGATGCGAGCGTCGTCGACTTCAACCGCGGCGGCACGCCGCTCGCGGAGATCGTGACCGAGCCCGACATCCGCTCACCCGAGCAGGCGAGCGAGTGGCTGAAGCTGCTGCGCGTGACGCTGCGCAGGCTCGGGGTGAGCGACGTGAACATGGAGGAGGGCTCGCTGCGCTGCGACGCGAACATCTCGCTGCGTCCGGTCGGCAGCGACCAGCTCGGCGTGAAGACCGAGCTGAAGAACATGAACTCGTTCCGGTTCATCGAGCGCGGGATCAGGGCGGAGCTCGCACGGCAGGAGAAGCTGCTGCGGGAGGGCGGCCAGGTCGTCCAGGAGACGCTGCACTTCGACCCCGCCTCCGGCCGGATCACGTCCCTGCGATCGAAGGAGGAGGCGCACGACTACCGTTACTTCCCCGAGCCCGACCTGCTGCCGATCGCGATCTCGCAGCAGATGCTCGAGCGTGCGCAGGCGGCGATGCCGGAGCTGCCCGCCGCCCGTGCCTCGCGCCTGCAGGAGCAGCACGGCCTCTCCGTCGAGAGCGCGCAGCTGCTCGCCTTCAGGGACGAGCTGGGCGACTTCTTCGAGAACGCGCTCTCCGCTGACGCCGACCCGGCGCCGCCGGCGCAGGCGCTCGCGAACTGGGTGATCGTCGACCTGACGGCGCGCCTTTCCGACGGGCAGAGCCTTACCGACTCGCAGGTCGCGCCCGACGCGCTCGCGAGCCTCGTCGGCCTCGTCGCCGCGAAGCGGATCAGCGTCGGCGCTGGCAGGCAGGTGCTCGACCGCCTGATCGAGCAGGGGGGGGAGCCGCTCGCGATCGTCGAGGCGGAGGGACTTGGCGCGCTCGCCGACGACGGCGAGCTTTCGAGCATCGTCGCGGAGGCGATCGCGGCCAACCCCGACGCCGCCGAGCGGGTGAGGTCCGGAAACGCGAAGGCGGTCGGGCCGATCGTCGGGCAGGTGATGCGCGAGACGCAGGGCCGCGCCGACGGCGGCGAGGTGAGCCGCCTGATCATGGAGCAGCTCGGGGTCTGAGCCGGCCGCCGCACCGTCTAGGCTTAGGCCATGAACGAATCTCGCTCGCGCTCGCTCGGCCGCACGGCCGTCGCGGTGCTCGTCCTCGTCGTCGCCGTCTGGCTGCTGCTGCACTTCATCGTGGGCATCGTCACGTGGCTGGCGGGCGTAGCCGTGATCGTGCTGGCGGTGGTCGCGCTGATCTGGGCCCTGCGCGTCCTGTTGTAGCGGTCGATGGCCTCGCTCGGCTACGTCGTGATCGCCGTCTGCTTCGGCATCGCCGGCGGGATCGTCGGCAGGCTGAAGGGCAGCTCGTTCCTGCTCTGGTTCCTGATCTCGGGCCTCGTGCCCATCTTCGGCCTGATGGCCGCGGTCGCCTACCGCTTCGAGCGCGACGAGCTGCGCCGCGCCTGTCCGCGCTGCGGCAAGGTCGTGAAGCTCTACGACGCGAAGTGCATGCGCTGCGGGATGGAGCTGGAGCTGCCCGAGGTCGCCGTGATGTCGGAGTCGATGGAACGGCAGGCGGCGCACGAAGCGGCGGTGCAGGCACAGCAGCAGGCGGCGCGCGAGCCGGTCGAGCAACACGCCGCGCACGGCGGGTAGGAGACGAAGATGGCGGCGAGCGAGCAGGCGGCGAGGCGCCGCGAGGAAGGGCGGATCGCGCGCCTCATCCACCGTTGGGGCTTCGAGTCCGAGCGCGAATTCGTGCTGCGCGTCGTGCAGCCGGGGCTCGTCGGCCTGATCGACGGCACCGTCTCCTCGCTTGCGCCGATCTTCGCCGCGGCGATCTCCTCGACCTCGCACACCGCGTTCGTCGTCGGCGTCGCGACCGCGCTCGGCGCGGGCGTGAGCATGGGCATGTCCGAGGCGCTCTCTGACACGGGCGCGAGCACCGGCCGCGGCTCGCCGCTCGTGCGGGGCGGGATCACGGGCCTGATGACCGCCGTCGGCAGCATCTTCCACACGCTGCCCTTCCTCATCTCCGAAGTCCACAAGGCGCTGATCGTCGCCGGAATCGTCGTCGCGATCGAGCTGTTCACGATCGCCTGGGTGCGCTTCCGCTTCCTCGAGGTCTCGCTGCGCTCCTCGCTGCTCGTCGTGACGCTCGGCGGGGCGATCGTGCTCGGCATCGGCGTCGGCGTCGGCGCGAGCTGATCTGCGGAAAACCCGCTGTTAGACTCCCCACATGCCTCACACACGCGCGGTGGACGCGATCATGGAATGCCTGAAGGCGGAGGGAGTCGACGTCGTCTTCGGCCTGCCCGGCGGCGCGAACCTGCCCACCTACGACGCGTTCGTCGACGCCGGCATCAGGCACATCCTCGTGCGCCACGAGGCGGGCGGCGGCCACGCGGCCGAGGGCTACGCGAAGGCGACCGGCAGGGTCGGCGTCGCGTTCGCGACGAGCGGCCCCGGCGCGACGAACCTCGTCACGCCGATCTGCGACGCGATGATGGACTCGGTGCCGGTCGTGTTCATCACCGGCCAGGTGCGCACCGAGCTGCTCGGCACCGACGGCTTCCAGGAGGCGGACACGATCGGGATCACGATGCCGGTCGTGAAGCACTCCTTCATGATCCAGCACCCGACCGAGATCCCAAGGGCGATCCACGAGGCGTTCCACATCGCGCGGACGGGCCGCCCGGGTCCGGTGCTCGTCGACATCCCGCAGGACCTCTCCCGTGGGGAGATCGACTACGAGCCGATCGCGGACGTGCGCCTGCCCGGCTACCAGCCCACCTTCGAGGGCAACCAGAAGCAGATCAGGCAGGCGGCGAAGGCGCTCGCCGCGGCGCGGCGCCCCGTCATCTACGCCGGCGGCGGGATCGTGAACGCGAACGCCTCTGAGGAGCTGATCGAGTTCGCCACCTGCGACCGCTTCCCGGTCACCTGCACGCTGATGGGCCTCGGCGCCTTTCCCGCGATAGATGAGATCCCCACCCGCCCGCCGCATCCGCAGTGGCTCGGGATGCTCGGCATGCACGGCACGCGGGCCGCGAACTACGCGATCGACGAGTCCGACCTCGTGTGCGCGATCGGCGCGCGCTTCGACGACCGCGTCACGGGCAAGCTCTCCGAGTTCGCGCCGAAGGCGAAGTTCATCCACATCGACGTCGACCCCGCCGAGATCTCGAAGAACGTGCCCGCCCACATCCCGATCGTCGGCGACGCGAAGCAGGTGCTCAGCAAGCTGATCGTCGAGTACCGGGCGCTCTCGCCGGACGGCGCCCGCCTGAGCGAGTGGTGGGAGCGGATCGAGGGCTGGCGCAAGGCGCACCCGCTCGGCTACGAGGACAGCGGCGACTCGGAGATCAAGCCGCAGTACATGATCGAGGCGCTCTACGAGGCGACGGGCGGGCAGGCGATTCTCACGAGCGACGTCGGCCAGCATCAGATGTGGACGGCGCAGTACTACCACTTCCCGGCGCCGCGCCGCTGGATCAACTCCGGCGGCCTCGGCACGATGGGCTTCGGCCTGCCCGCGGCGATGGGCGCCGCGGTCGGCTGCCCCGATCGGGTCGTCTGCTGCATAGCCGGCGACGGCTCGGTGCAGATGAACGCCCAGGAGCTCGCGACCTGCGCCCAGGAGCGGATCCCGATCAAGGTGTTCATCATGAACAACGGCTATCTCGGCATGGTGCGCCAGTGGCAGGAGCTCTTCTGGGACCGCCGCTACAGCCACGTCGAGATGGGCCCCTATCCCGACTTCGTGAAGCTCGCCGAGGCCTACGGCGCGACGGGCATGCGCTTCTCCGACAAGAAGACGCTGGTGCAGGACATGCGGCGCGCGATCGAGACCGAGGGACCCGTCGTCGTCGACGTGAAGGTGACGCGCGAGGAGAACACCTACCCGATGATCCCCGCCGGCTCCGCTGCGCGGGAGATGGTCGGATGACCTCCGCGGCTGCAGGAAGGAGCGGGCGTCTTGGGTGAGCCCGGCACGAAGGAGCCGCTCAGCCTCGCCGAGCTGGAGGCCGCCGGCAGCCTGCGCACCGGCCGCAAGCACACGCTCTCGATCCTCGTCGAGAACAAGGCGGGCGTGCTGACGCGGATCGCGGGCCTGTTCGCACGCAGGGGCTTCAACATCGACACGCTGACGGTTGGGCCGACCGACGACGAGGCGATCTCACGCGTCACGCTCACGCTCGACGGCGCGCTGCACCCGATCGACCAGGTGACGAAGCAGCTGCACAAGCTCGTCAACGTGATCAAGATCAAAGACCTCGACCCGGAGGACACGGTCACGCGCGAGCTCGCGCTGTTCAAGGTCGCCGCCGACGGCAGCCAACGCGGCGAGCTGATGCAGATCACGGAGATCTTCAGGGGCAAGATCGTCGACGTCACGAAACGCTCGGTCGTCGTCGAGGTGACGGGCACGACCGAGAAGGTCGAGGCGTTCGAGAACATGGTCAGGCCCTTCGGCCTGATCGAGATGATGCGGACCGGCGAGATCGCGATCTCGCGCGGCCGCGGCGAGACCTGAAGAACCCAGAGCTGCTCGCCGCCGGCCGGCAGCTCGAACTGAGCAGCCCGTTGCCAGCGCCCGAGAGCTGGTCGGATGCGCGGGAGCGCTTCCAGCCCCAACGGGAAGCCATTGTCGACCTATCGGGTCAAGCGCGCACATCTGACTTTGGTGCTTGCAATTCCTGCCGAGACCGCCGATACTTTGTCCTGCCTGGAGCGCTAGGAAATTGAGTGGCGCGACGAGCAAGGGCCGACCACGGCCGAATCAGTCCAACGGCAAGGAGAATAACCATGAGGAGCGCCAAGTTGCTAGGACCGGCATTCGTAGTGGCGCTGGCATTCAGCGTGTTTGGTGCGGGGTCCGCGTCGGGATTATTATTCTTAACGCAGTTAGCTAAGGAATCATTGACCACATTCAATTTAGGTAAAGTTATAACGGAAACCAAAGGCGGCAACAAGATTGAATGTGAATCGGGGTTAGCCAGTGGATTAATATTAAATAAAACCGGTCTTGCCCACAATATCTTAGTGACAGGTCATAAATGTAGTTCGGCGTTCGCCGGTGAATGCAATTCCGCCGGTGAACCCAAAGGCTTAATAAAATCCTTAGAGCTAGAGGCTTTACTTGTTACCTTGTTAAACGGTAAATACGGCCTAGACGTGTTATCCGAAAAAGGCGCCCTCGTCGAGTACGAATGCAAAAACGGTCTCATAAATGAGAAAGTCAGGGTCACTGGTAATCTAGTTGGTGAATTCACGGAAACCAAAGCTGAATCAGAAGTACTCAAAGCAGAAATGAAGCTTGTGTTCGCGAAGGGCGCCAACGCTGGCGAACCTGCGATAAAGGACTACTGGACGTTAGGGGGGCTGGGAACTGCGAAAGCAATCGGGGAACTTACTGGGGCCATAAATGAAACTTCGGAATTAGGTCAGCAAGGCGAAGGAGACGGGAGGCCGCTGTTTGCCATGAAGTTCTGTCACAACTAGCGCTGCGCGATTACCTGATCGAGATGGGTGGCCGCCGGTCGTTGACGGCGGCCACCATCCGGTCGTTGGATTCGTCTGGGCCGAGGCCGGCAGGGGCTTGCAGTGTGGTCCAACGAAGAGATCGAGCGCTTCGACGTATAGGCACGACAAAACAACGCCGCTGGCGCGCGGCACGCGGCGAAGCGCAGTCGCGGAAAACGCCGCCGGCTGCCTCGCCGAGGCTACGGGCGTGCACCGCGGGTATGCCTTCGTCATAATTGGCGGTGGTGGAGCGACGGACCACCACGGCGGCAGCGACCTCCGATCGGAGATCGGGTGCGCCGCGCATCCACGATCTCCAGCGCGCCGGCGACTCCGAGCCGGTCGCGCTCACGGGCGCAGCGCGCAAGATGCTTGCCTCGATCGTCTCTGCGGCCGTTGCGCGGTCGCGCCGCCGCGGCGTGCCGACGCTCGCCTCGCTCACCGCGCCGCTCGCCGATGAGGTCGACCCGAGCGCTGTCGCGCTGCGCTCGCGCCGGCGGGGCGAGCCGTGGTTCCTGCTCGAGCAGCCCGCGCGCGGGGCGATGGCGCTCGCAGCGCTCGGCGAGGCCGTCTGCATCGAGGCGGAGGGCGAAGACCGATTCGAGCAGGTCGCGACGCGCTGGCGCGAGCTCGCCGCCGGTGCGGTCAGCTGGGGCGAGGGGATCGAGGAGGCGGGGCCCGTCGCGGTCGGCGGCTTCGCCTTCGCCGCGGACGGGGCGCGCTCGCCCGCCTGGGCGGGCTTTGCGCCCGCGTCTCTGATCGTCCCCGAGGTCGCGATCGCCCGCCGCGACGGCTGCACGTGCCTCACGCTCACGGGTCTCGCCCAGCCCGGCGAGGAGCCGCAACGGCTGCTCGCGCGACTCGAGGGCCGCCTCGCGGAGCTGCGCACGCGGCCGCTGCCGCCGCTCGACTCCGAGCCCTCCGGGCGCTGCGTGATCTCCGGCGCGATGCCCCCGGAGCACTATGAAGCGGCGGTCGACGGCGCACGCGAACGGATCGCCTCTCAGCAGATCGCAAAGATCGTGCTCGCGCGCGAGATCCAGGTCCACGGTCCGCAGCCGTTCGACCCCGGCGCGCTGTTCGGCGTGCTCAGAGAGGCGTTTTCGAGCTGCTTCGTGCTCTGCGTCGGCCGCGGCGATGCGACTCTACTCGCCGCGAGCCCCGAGCTGCTGCTGCGTCGCGAGGGCCAGCGCCTCAGCACGCTTGCGCTCGCCGGCTCCAGCCGCCGCAGCGCCGACCCCGCCGTCGACGCCCACCTCGGCGAGCGGCTGCTGCGCAGCGAGAGCTACCGCGAAGAGCACGGGATCGTCGTCCGGCAGATCGAACGCGCGCTGCAGCCGCACTCGGTCTGGGTCGCGGCTGCGCGCGAGCCCACGCTTGCGAGGATCGCGAACATCCAGCATCTCGCGACTCCGATCAGGGCGCAGCTCGCCTCGCCGATCGACGCGATCGAGCTCGCCTCGCTGCTGCACCCGACACCGGCGGTCGGCGGGGCACCATCGGAGCCCGCGCTGCAGCTCATACCGGCGCTGGAGGAGATCGACCGCGGCTGGTACACGGGGCCGGTCGGCTGGACCGACGTCACCGGCGACGGCGAGTTCTGCGTCGCGCTGCGCTGCGCGCTGCTGCGCGGCCGGGTAGCGCACTGCTACGCGGGCAACGGGATCGTGAAGGACTCCGACCCCGCCGCCGAGCTTGCCGAGACCGAGGTGAAGCTGAGCGCGCTGTTGCCCTTGCTAACGAGCTGAGCGCACGTTTGCGACGGCGTTCCATATGCGCTCGTGCAGCGCGACGTTCGCCTCGCGCTCGCCGCGCACCTCGACGATCGAGCTGCGCCGTGAGGAGACGCCGCGCTCGAGCGCGGCCCTGACGGAGGGAACGTCGCTCACGCGCTCGTGGCGCAGGCCGTAGAGCGCGGCGGCGGCGGCGAAGTCGAGGCCGGTGGGGGTCGCGACGTGGCGTGTGAAGACGTCCTCGGCGGCCGCGCCCTCCTCGCTCGGCAGCGGCTCGCCCGCGGGCTCGCGCGCGAGCGGCGCCGAGGCGAGCGGCAGGAAGTCGAAGATGCCGCCGCCGCCGTTGTCGATCAGGACGATCGTGAGCGGGAGCTGCAGCCGGCTCGCCGCGAGCAGCCCGCCGACGTCGTGGGCGAGCGCGACGTCGCCGATCAGCAGCACGACCGGACCGCCCCCGGCGGCCGCGACGCCGTAGGCGCTGGAGACCGTGCCATCGATGCCGTTCGCGCCCCTGTTGCAGAGCACCCGCGGCGGGTCCTCGCGCACCGGCCAGAAGCTCTCGATCTCGCGCACGGGCATCGAGGAGGCGACGAACAGCGTCGCCTCCTCCGGCAGCAGCACGCCGAGCTCGGCGGCGACCGCCGGCTCGTTGAGCTCTCCGCCGAGCACGCCGACGATTACCTCGCTCGCGCGCTCGTCCGCGCCGCGCCACCGCTGCAGCCAGCCTTGCGCCTGCGAGCCCTGCACGACCGCGGCTCCAAGCTCGCGCAGCGCGACCGCCGGATCGAGCGCGAACGACTCGCTCAGCGCCGCGGCGGGGTCCTGCCAGGCGCCCTCGGGGTCGAGCGACACTTGGGGAACGTCCGGCATCTGCGAGAGCCAGGAACGCAGCGGCTTCGAGGTCGGCGGGTCGCCGATCCTGATGACGAGATCGGGGCGCATCTCATCCGCGAAGCCGGAGCTGCGCAGGAGAGCGTCGTAGTGGGCGATCGCGGCCTGCCCGCGACGGGCCCTGGAGAGCGGATCGGCGAGCAGCGGCCAGCCCGCCGCCTCGCAGAAGCGCGCGGCCGCGACCGCGGTCGGCGCGTCCTGCCCGCCACGCTCCTCGCGGCCGGCTATGAGCACGCCACGACGCGCTGAGCCGACCAGCTCGCGCAGGCGCGCGATCGCGGACGTCTCGCTCGCGTCCGTCGCCACGGCGCTTCGCTCGGTCTCCGCCGGATCGGGCAGGTCGCGCGCGATCGCGACCGGCGATGCCTCTGCCGGCAGCCGCCGGGCGAGGTAGGGGGCGCCATCCGGCCGCGCGGTCGGGTCGGTCGGCAACGGCTCGTCGATCGTGAGCGGCTCGCGCAGCGGCAGGTTGAGGTGCACGACGCCGGGACGGCCTTCGAGCGCGGTCCAGTAGGCGCGGCAGGCGAGCGTCCTGATCCAGCGCAGACGGGCCTCCTCGGCGGAGTCGACGTCGACCTCGAAGAACCACTTCGCGGCGCTGCCGAACAGCTTCAGCTGGTCGATCGCCTGCCCCGCGCCGACCTCGCGCAGCTCCGGCGGCCTGTCCGCGGTCAGCAGCAGCAGCGGCACGCGCGCCTCGCGCGCCTCGATCGCGGCGGGGAGCAGCTCCGCGGCGGCGGTGCCGGAGGTGCACGCGACCGCGACCGGCAGCCCGCTCGCCTTCGCGATGCCAAGCGCGAAGAAGCCCGCGCAGCGCTCGTCGATGTGGGAGTGGCAGCGCAGGCGCGGCTCGTTCGCGAGCGACAGCGCGATCGGCGCGCTGCGCGACCCCGGCGAGATGCAGACGTGCTCCATCCCGCAGCGGACGAGCTCGTCGACGAGCGCGCGCAGCAGCAGGTAGGAGTCGGTGCCGGAGCTCACGGAACTAGGATCGCGTCGTGTCCAGGGAGAGCGTCGTGATGCTGCATGGGTTTGGCGGCACGCGGCGCGCCTTCGACGGGGTGATCGCCGCGTTGGATCGCGAACGCTACACGCCGCTCGCGCTTGACCTGCCCGGCCACGGCGAGGAGGCGCGGGCCGGGCGGAGGAGCGGCGAGCGGTCGATCACCTACGAGCGCTGCGTCGAGGCGGTGCTCGCGGCGGCCCCGCCGAGGTTCGCGCTCTGCGGCTACTCGATGGGCGGCAGGGTCGCGCTCGGCGTCGCGCTCGCGGCGCCGCAGCGCGTCAGCCGGCTCGTGCTCGTCTCCGCGAGCGCTGGCATCGCCGACGAGACGGAGCGGTCGCGGCGGGCGGCGGCGGACGCGCGGCTCGCGGCCGAGATCGAGGGCGCGCCGCTAGAGCAGTTCGTCGCGCGCTGGCGCGACCAGCCGCTGTTCGCAGGCGAGCCCGAGCAGGCCCGCGCGCTCGCGATCGCTGACCACCGCCGCAACACGACGAAGGGTCTCGCCGCCGCGCTGCGCGGCGCGGGCGCGGGCGCGATGCCCTCGTTGTGGGAGCGTCTGCGAGAGCTGACGATGCCCGTGCTCGCGCTCGCCGGCGAGCGCGACGGCAGGGATGGGGAGATCGGGGCGAGGATCGCCGCCGCGGTCCCGCACGGCCGCCTGCGCGTCGTCCCAGGCGGCCACGCGCTGCTGCTCGAGAGCCCGGTCGCGGTGGCGCGCGCGATCGAAGGGGCGCTCTGAGCCGACCGCGCCGCGATCCGCCGCGGCGCCTCGAGCGCCGCCGCGATAGCCTAGCACGTGATATCGTACGAGAACACGTACGAATACGGGATAACGAAGATCTGATGTCGAAGATACGTGCAGCCCGCTTGAAGCGCAACCTACCGACCAGCAAGGCGCGCATCGCGCTGCCGTCCCTCGTGAAGGAGATGGTCGCTGTCAGCGATCCCGGCAAGACGCTCGCCGATCATGCGGTAGAGGTCGGTCCTCGCAATCGAGGCGGCGTCTGGCTGCTCCCGGCCGTCGATGTCGAAGCCGCTATCGAGCGCGAAGAGCGGCTGCAGCGGCGCATCGAGGCGCTCGAGGACGAGGCGGAGAACATGGCGATCGGGCTCTTCCTCACGCGTCGTCTAGAGGGCTCCTCAGGCGAGACCGTGTCGGGCGCCGAGTTCATCCGCGAGCTCGGCTTCGAGGAGATCGCGGCAGATCTGCCGTAGAGCGTGAGCTACCGGGTCGAGGTGCTTGAGGAGGTCAGGTGCCTCGACATGCCGGCGCTGCTCGAGATCGATCGAGCGCTCGGTCGGGCGGTGGCCGAGATCGTCCGCGATCTTCACTTCGATCCGTGGCTTGGAGCCGAGATGCGCGCTCGTGCGCGGCTGGACGTGCTCGAGGACTGCCGCAAGGTCAGCTTCGATCTGCCCTCGCGCAAGGGCAAGCCGCGCTTTCGCCTCGTCTACCGAAACCGACCAGATGACGGCTCGATCGCGGTCGTCACCGTGCTTGCGGTCGGACAGCGCTCTCAGCTCGAGGCATACAAGCGGGCTGCGACGCGGCTGGGCCGCCGGCGACGGCAAGAGCGACTGTGAGCGTCACAGCGGCTGCACGCCAAGTCCCGGCGCCTTTGGCACCGTGATCCGCCCCCGCTCGACCGCCATCCGCTCAGCGAGGCCCTCGAACATCGACAGCGTCGCGAGCCCGCAGGGCGGCAGCGGGCCGCGCGCGGCGAGCGCGGAGGCGGCGTGGAGCGCGGCGGCGATCCCGAGCGGCCCGTCGAGCGTCGAGGCGAGGTAGGGCTCGGCGCCGCTCGCCCGCACGAGCGCCGCGGCCGCGAGCAGCCCGGAGATGCCGCCGCAGCGTGAGATCTTGAGGCAGACGGCGTCCGCCACCCCGGACGCGAGCGCGCCCGGCTCGGCGGCGGTCTCGTCGATCGCGATGCGCGTCGGCACGCGCTCGCGCACCCGCCTCACCGCCTCGATCCCATGCGTCGGCTCCTCGACGAGCTCGAGG